>CACZUZ010000050.1 GCA_902784465.1 uncultured Bacteroidota bacterium | reverse complement strand
AGCGCAACATCCTCGCCAGCGGCGTTGTGCCCCAGATCAGCGCCATCTTTGGCCCCTGCGCCGGCGGCTCGGTCTACAGCCCCGCTCTGACCGACTTCATCTTCATGTCGAAAGAGAACAGCTATATGTTCCTCACCGGCCCCAAGGTGGTCAAGACCGTCACTGGCGAGGATGTCAGCGTTGAGAAGCTCGGCGGCGCACAGGTCCACGCTTCCAAGTCGGGTGTCGCCCACTTCGTCGGCGAGACCGAGGAAGCCACCCTTCAGCTTATCCGCGACATTATCAGCTATATTCCTTCAAACAATTTCGAGGAGGCTCCCTACAAACCCACAGAAGACCCCATCGATCGTCTCGAGGACAGCCTCAATTCCATCATTCCCGAGAACCCGAACCAGGCCTACGACGTCAAGGACATCATCCACGCCATCGTCGATGACGGCAAGTTCCTCGAGGTTCACGAGAAGTTCGCCCCCAACCTGGTTGTCGGTTTCGCCCGCTTCGGCGGTGTCAGCGTTGGTCTTGTAGCCAACCAGCCCAAGTCGATGGCTGGTGTCCTCGACTGCAACAGCAGCCGTAAGGGTGCCCGCTTTGTCCGCTTCTGCGACGCCTTCAATATTCCTCTCGTCACCCTTGTCGACGTGCCTGGATTCCTTCCTGGTACAGGTCAGGAGTATGCCGGTGTCATTGCCCACGGCGCCAAGTTCCTCTTCGCTTACGGTGAGGCTACTGTGCCCAAGGTCACTGTCACTCTCCGCAAATCCTATGGCGGCGCTCATATCGTTATGTCATGCAAACAGTTGCGTAGCGACATCAACTATGCTTGGCCCACAGCCCAGATTGCTGTCATGGGTGCCAGCGGAGCCACCGAGGTCCTCCAAGGCCGTGCCCTCAAGGAGATCACCGACCCCGAGGAGAAAGCCAAGTTCATCGCCGAGAAGGAGAAAGAGTACAACGACCAGTTCGCCAACCCATACAATGCAGCCAAGTATGGCTACATCGATGATGTTATCGAGCCTCGCAACACTCGCTTCCGCGTAATCCGCGCTCTCCAGGCTCTCGCCACCAAGAAGGAGACTCTCCCCTTGAAGAAACACTGTAACATTCCCCTCTAGAAAATATAGAAGCTCTAGAGAAACTAGAAGCTCTAGATAATCTAGAGAATCTAGAAAATCTAGAGAATCTAGAAAGTCTAGAGAATCTAGAAAAAAAATAATCATCCCCAAAAAACAATATAAAAAAATGAAAAAAGCTTTAATCTCTGGATTCCTCGGAATCGCTTTCGCATTCGCAATGGTTGCCTGCAACGGCAACGCCAATGGTAATGACAGCGCCAACGCCGACACCGCTTGCGCCGCTATGGAGCAGGCAGAAGAGCCTTGCATGAATCACTGCCAGATGACTTGCCCTGACAGCGTCTGCCTCGCAGCCAACTGTGAGAACTGCACCTGCCCTGAGGACAGCCCCTGCCATCAGAAAGCCTGCAAAGGCGACGGCACCTGCCAGAAGGATGCCGCTTGCGGCGAACAGCACGAGTGCAAGCACGAGGGCGAAGGCTGCTGCAAGAAGCAGGAAGGTGAAGGCTGCAAGAAAGAATGCGGCAATCACAACAAGTAGTGAATAATGCTGCTGGTGAGCTGTGAGGAGGCAGCGCCTTACACGGCTTGCCTCACTCATGGTTCACCAGTCGCACTTCACCACCCATGCCACTTTCAAAACGTAAAACGTAAATCAAAAATCAACGTTAGACGTAAACCTTAAGAAACAGCGTCAAGCATACGACTTAAGAAAACAACGTAAAACGTAAAACCAAAAACAATGAATATTATTAATAAAATTCTGTCCGCCGGTATTCTTGTTGTCGCTTTGGCTGCGGCTCCTCTCTGGGCCCAGACTCCTGCCGACCCCAACGATACTGTGCTGACTCACTTCGAAACCAACAATCCTCAAAGCGATATCGGAGTTGATGTCAGCGACTTTGTGGCTGTCCCGGCTTGCTACGTGGGTGCGCAGGATCTCTTCATTGTCATCGACAGCATCGACAACAGCGTCGATATGATTTTCAGAAGAGACAAATCCTCCTTTGACACCACCATACGCGTCGTGGCCGACGAGCCGCATGGCCGCCACGATCTTAGCAGCATCCTCCGTGTCAAGAGTGTGGGCTTCCTCGATGGTTACGTGATCTTCATCGCCTCTGCCAAGAAGGACACCTCCTATCTGGCTGTCGTCGACCTCGAAGGCAATGTCGTCAACCGTCTCGACTTCCCCTGCTGCTCCCACTCCTTCAAGATTTTCCCCGACGAGATCCTTGTCTTCGGCAAAAACCAGGTGGGCTATGACCTCATCTCTATCGACCTTAGCAAAGGCGTGGCCAACATCAGCAATGAAGAGGGTCATCTCTCCCGTCTTCACTACCATGTGCCGAAACAGTCTGAACGTATCAAGGAGAGCGACCCTGTGGGCATAGGCCTCACCGTCGTGGCTGTCTCCGTTGTGTTCCTCGCCCTGCTTTGCATCTCCCTCATCCTGAAGGGCTACGGCAAACTTATCCTCAGAGTCCAGGACCGCAAGGCCAACAAGAATGCTCCTGCCAATGCCCCCGAAAGCCCCAAGCCTTCGCAGACATCTGGTGAAGTGTATGCCGCCATTGCCGCCGCCATATACATGTATGACGAGGAGCTTCACGACGACGAGAACACCGTTATCACCATCGAGAAGGTGGAACGCGCATGGACTCCCTGGAACGCCAAGTTCTATAACATGAATCAGTATTTTAACAATAGACGATGACGTATATCTCCTAATAATAAACGTAAAACGTTAAACGTAAAACACTTTAGCATATAATGAAAAATTTCAAATTCAAAATAAACGGCACAGAGTATTCTGTCGACATCAATGAGGTCGAGGGTCAGGAAATCTCGCTCGACGTCAACGGAACTCCTTACAAAGTGACTGTCGACAAGGAAATGAAGAAGAAACAGGTGACCGTCACCACCCGCACCGCCTCCAAGGTCAGCGCAGCCCCCAGTGGCAATGTCCAGACCACAGCAGCCCCGGCATCAAAGGGCTCGAAGGTCACCACACCCCTCCCGGGCACCATCCTCGACGTCTTCGTCAATGTCGGCGACAAGGTCAAGGCAGGCCAGACTGTAGTGCTTCTCGAGGCCATGAAGATGGAAAACAACATCGAAGCCGATGTTGAGGGTACCGTCACAGAGGTCAAGGTCCGCAAGGGCGACTCCGTCCTCGAAGGCGATGTCATGGTTGTTATTGGATAATGCATGTTTAATGTTTAAGGGCACGCTGTCAAAAGCTTTTGCAGCCCCAAGCAGCAAACCCCTTAAACCGTAAACGATAAACCTTAAAGAAAAAAACAATGAATATTCTTGCTTCAGGTGGCTTCATGGACTTCATGTCGACGCAGTTGGTGCAGTTCCTACACTACACCGGCTTCGCTAACGTCGAATGGGGCCACATAATAATGATTTTAATCGGATTGATATTCATCTTTTTGGGTATCAAGAAGGAATTTGAGCCCCTTCTGCTCGTCCCCATCGGATTTGGTATGATTGTGGGTAACATTCCCTTCTATCCGGGACTGAAGATAGGCATCTATGAAGATGGCTCTGTGCTGCATATCCTTTATCATGGTGTGCAGAACGGCTGGTATCCGCCACTCATCTTCCTTGGCATCGGTGCCATGACCGACTTCTCGGCCATGCTTAGCAACCCCAAGCTCATGCTTATCGGCGCCGCTGCCCAGGTGGGTATCTTTGCTGCCTATATGGGCGCTCTTGCCCTTGGTTTCGCTCCTAACGAGGCAGGCGCTATCGGTATCATCGGCGGTGCCGACGGTCCTACAGCCATCTTCCTCTCTTCGCAGCTGGCTCCCGACCTGATGGGCGCCATCGCGGTGTCGGCATACTCCTATATGGCTCTTGTGCCTGTCATCCAGCCTCCTATCATGCGTCTGCTCACTACCAAGAAGGAGCGTACCATACGTATGCGTCCTCCCCGTCAGGTTACCAAGCTCGAGAAGATATCGTTCCCCATCCTGGGTCTCATCTTCTGTGCTTTCATAGTCCCCTCGGGTCTGCCCCTGCTGGGTATGCTCTTCTTTGGTAACCTGCTGAAAGAATGCGGCGTGACGAAACGTCTCTCCGATGTGGCTTCCAACGCTATCGTCAACGTGTGTACGCTGCTTATCGGCATCACCGTCGGCGCTTCCACCCAGGCTACGACATTCCTTACCGGCCGTTCTATCCTGATTTTCGCCCTCGGTGCCGGTTCGTTCATCGTGGCCACCTTCTTCGGTGTGCTCTTTGTCAAGTTCATGAACCTCTTCCTCAAGGAGGGTAACAAGATCAACCCCCTCATCGGCAACTCGGGTGTCAGCGCCGTCCCCGACGCAGCACGTGTGTCGAACGGTGTGGGCCTTGAGTACGACAAGACCAACTACCTGCTCCAGCACGCCATGGGCCCCAATGTGGCTGGCGTTGTCGGTTCGGCAGTGGCAGCTGGTATCTTGCTTGCTTTCCTCCATTGATCTTATCGACAATCATTATTTAAGGTCGCATGTGCGCATACAAGCCTATGCGACCTTTTTTCTAATCACCAACCTCTAATCACTAATCACGAATGAAACGTTTTACATTATTTATAGCTCTCTTGACCGTTGTAGGCTTCACCATTGCCCAGCCAACAAAACGGATTACCCTCGAGGATATCTGGTCCAATGGCACTTTCATGCCTCGCGGCTATCGGTTTATACAGTCGATGAAAGATGGCGAACACTATTGCGTACTTACCCGCAACGGCATTGAACGCTACGCTTACAAGACAGGCGAGATTGTGGACAATGTGTGCTCTTTCAGCAACTTGTCTCTTCCTGACATCGAAGACTACGAGTTCTCGGCCGACGAGCAGAAAATATTGCTCAGCAGCGGTTTCGAACCTATCTACCGCCACAGTGGAGTGTCGGACTATTATGTCTATACTATAGCCGACGGCAAGGTGAAGAAAATCTCAGTGGCAGGCAAGCAGCGTCTGACAACACTTTCACCTGACGGCACCAAGGTGGCATACGTGCGCGACAACAATCTCTTCTACATGGATTTGTCGACTGACAAGGAGTATCAGATTACCACCGACGGCCGCATGAACCATATCATCAACGGCACAACAGACTGGGTTTACGAAGAGGAGTTCTCTATAACCAAAGGTTTCTATTGGAGCCCCGACTCTAAGCGTATCGCTTACTACCGTTTCGACGAAAGCAATGTCCGTGAGTTCACCATGCAGACGTGGGGTGCCCTCTATCCCGACAACTACAACTTCAAGTATCCCAAGGCTGGCGAGGACAACTCTGTTGTCGACATTTACATCTATAACCTTGAGAACGCCAGCTCCATGCGCCTAAATACCGGCAGCGAGAATGACCAGTACCTGCCCAGAATGCAGTGGACCAACGATGCCAACATCCTGGCATTCATGCGTATGAACCGTTTGCAGAACCACATGGAACTTCTGCTCGCCAATGCCACGACAGGAAAGATTACCACCCTCTATACAGAGGACGACAAGGCATACGTCGAGGTGCCAGACACATGGAAGTTCCTTGCCGACGGCAAGTCATTCCTCATCACCAGCGAGAAAGACGGATACAACCATATATATCTTTATGGCATGGACGGCCAGCTGATTCGTCAGATAACCAGTGGGAACTTTGATGTCATCAATATCTGCGGCATCGACGAGAAAAACCAGAAGATATATTTCCGTAGCCATGAGAGCAGTCCCATCAATACCGACCTTTATGTCATTGATTTCAAAGGCAAGAAAAAAGTGTGCCTGAATTATGATGTTAAAGATAAAATTAATGATGGTTATGGCGAGGATGGCGTCAAGGATGAGAAGTATGTCCTCGGCACCTACAATGCCAATTTCAGCAACGGCTGCAAATACTATATCTGCACTTTCAGCAGCGCCAACCATGTTCCTCGATATACTCTGCATGACTCTAAGGGTAACATCATCAAAGTGCTACAGGACAATGCCAATGTCCAGCAGCGCCTTGCCGAATATGGCCGCGAGAAGAAAGAGTTTGGCACTCTCACTACCAGCGAGGGCGTGGAGCTGAACTACTACATTATCAAGCCCGCTGACTTCGACGAAAACAAGCAGTACCCTCTCTTCTTCTACGTCTACGGAGGACCTGGCAACCAGCAGGTCACCAACAGCTATGGATGGAACGACTACAACTGGTTCCGTATGCTTGCGCAGAAGGGTTATGTCGTGGCTTGTTTCGACGGTCGTGGCACTGGCGGCCGCGGCGCTGAATTCAAGAAATGCACCTACCGTAACCTTGGCCATTACGAGTGCATCGACGCCATCGAGGTTGCCAAGTGGTTCGGCAAGAAGCCTTGGATCGACGAGAGCCGCATCGGTATCTTTGGATGGAGCTTTGGCGGCTACCTCTCGTCGCTCTGCATCCTCAAGGGCAACGATGTCTTCAAGTCTGCCATTGCCGTGGCGCCTGTCACCACATGGCGTTACTATGACAACATCTATACCGAACGCTTCCTTCAGCGTCCCCAGGACAACCCCGACGGATATGACAACAACTCGCCTATCAATTTCGCCGACCGTCTGAAAGGCAACTACCTGCTGGTGCATGGCACGGGCGACGACAATGTCCATTTCCAGAATGCCCTCGACCTGGTGACGGCTCTTGAAAAAGCCGACAAGCAGTTCGAGATGCGTGTCTATCCCAACAAAAACCACAGCATCTATGGCGGCAATACCCGCTTGAACCTCTATAAGCTGATGACCGACTTTATTGAGAGAAAACTGTAATAGGGCAGCATATTGCGATAGATAAAAACAGATAGATGTTTTTTTGTGAAAAAAATCCCGGTTTATTCGGGATTTTTTGTATTTTTGTACTTTAGTATGTTGTATTGTATATTGCTCAATACAATGTTTGTTAGTGTTTTAAGATATTATAACATCGATTAGGATGAAAAAATTATTGTTATTGCTGGCACTTGTTGCTGCCGTTCAGATGCCTGTCAGGGCACAATTTGTGCATTATGGTGCCCAGGTTAGCGGTGGCTGCTCATACGTTACTGACGACCAACTGACCAGTTCGCCCATCTTCGCAGCCAACATCGGCGGCTATGTCGACTTCATGTTCACCGAGTGGAAAAACCCGTGGTCGGAGAATATCTACCTGCGTGCAGGTCTCAATTTCACCCGCCGCGGTACCAATATCTCGCAGGACTTGACGCTGTTGAATTCAATGCGAAGAGGCTACCTCCACAATTATTATGCACAGATACCTGTCTTTGTGGGGTTCAAGTACGAGATACCACAGTTGCCGGCAGGCAATTTCGTCAACTTTTTCATCGGCCCGGCTTTCAATGTGGGCCTTTTCGGTCGCCGTTGGGATCGCCAGCTGACCCTTGATAAGCCCCAGGAGTCGAGAAACTACGACACCTTCATCACCGGCACCAAGAGTGACCGCGCCTCTTTCAAACACATACGTCGTCTCGATGCCAGCGTCATCTTCGGTATAGGCTACCAGTGGCACAATTTCACCGTCGACATTTTTATGGAACATGGTTTCGTGGCACTCATGAAGGTGGCCGACGTGCTTGCTCCATACGATGTGTTTCAGGGCAGAACAGAGGAGAACATGACCGAGCAGGAAAAAGCCGAAAGAAATGCCTATCTGGGCACCAACCAGGCCTTCATGCTCAGCATCGGCTACCAAATCCCAATCAACAGGTAAAAGAGGGGAAACAGCCTGAACGTGAACTGTTAGTTTTGTGTATAAGAAAAGAGGTGAACACCGATGCGGGTTCACCTCTTTTTCTAATTAAGCGTCAACTTGGGTTACTTTTCGGCTTTGATTTTTGCGTATTCCTCGTTGAGTCCTTTGACGATTTCGTCGGTAATGTCCATTCCCTCGTTGCCGTAGAGGATGGGGCTGCTGCTGAACGAGCGCGAAAGGATGAGGTCGAACTGCTGGTTGGCAGCGTTGTATTCGCGGATGAAGGCATAGACGGCTTTGGTCATCTTCTCGCTCTCCTGCATGGTCTTTTCAGTCACCTGCTGAGCCAGTTCGCTCTCGAGGTTCTGCAGACGTGCAGCACGGTCGGTGAGCTCTTTCTCCTTGGCTTGTTGCTGGCTGAGGGTCATGTTCTCGCCGCCACCGCCCACGTAGGCCTGGTAGTCTTTCTGGAATTGGGTCATCTGCTGCTTGTAGCTGTTCTCCTTGGCAGTCTGGAAGTCCTTGAGCTGCTTCTGCAAGTCGATGGCATACTGGTATTTGGCCATCAGCGTGTCGGTGTTGATGTAGGCAATCTTCAGACCGCCTTCACTCACCGCCACGGGTGCTTTGGCCTCTGCGTTGACAAGACTCTTTCCGCCTTTGGCACCAATGCCGGTGAAGTGGAAAATATAGAGCAGAACGAGGCCTACAAGCAGGATGCAGTTGACGATGGGTAGGCATTTGCACTTGCATTTTTTCTCTTCCTTGCAATCGCAGGTGGGAGTCACAGGCTCTGGTGTGGATTGTGCCGGAGCAGCGTTGGAAGCCTCATCACTCATTTCGAAGTTTACGGCAGTTTCGTCTAATTTGTTTTTCTCTTCCATTTTTTGGATTATTTGCATTTGGATTTGTTTAATTTTAATGTTGATATGTTGATATGGTGATATCAACTTTCAATTCTCGATTTCACCAATTGTGTCGATGGCTCTCTGGACGCGGCGGATGGTCTCCTCCTTGCCGAGCATCATTACCAGGGTCAGCATGTCGGGTCCCACAGTCTTGCCGACAACGGCCAGGCGCAGTGAATTCATCACTTGGCCCATATTCAGCTGGTTGCCAAGGATGTAGTCGTCGAGCAGTGCTTTGTGGATGGCGTCGTACTCGAAGGGAACGGTGTTGAGAATCTCGATTACCTTTGCCATGTGGGTGGTCATGCCCGCTTTCCAGCGCTTCTTGATGGCGGCGGGGTCGTATTCTGTCGGTGCCACAAAAAAGTAGCTGGTGGTGTCCCACATCTCGCTGATGAAGTTGATGCGCTCTTTCATCATACCGCATACTTTCACCACATAGTCATGGTCGGCATTCACACCATGCTCCTTGAGGATAGGCTCAAACATTTGGGCCACCTCTTCGTCGCTGTGCATCTGCATGTATTCGTGGTTGAACCACTTGGCTTTCTCGACGTTGAATTTGGCACCGCTCTTGCTGATGTGGCTGATGTTGAACAGTTTGATGAGTTCGTCCATCGAGAGGATTTCCTGCTCGGTGCCGGGGTTCCAGCCTAGTAGGGCAAGGATGTTGACCACGGCCTCGGGGAAGTATCCGCGTTCGCGGTAGCCGCTGCTCAGCTCTCCGCTCTTGGGGTCGTGCCAGTCGAGGGGGAAGACCGGAAAACCGAGGCGGTCGCCGTCGCGCTTGCTGAGTTTGCCGTTGCCCTCGGGTTTGAGCAACAGTGGCAGATGAGCAAACTGCGGCATGGTATCCTCCCATCCGAAGGCTTTGTAGAGCATCACGTGGAGTGGGGCAGAGGGTAGCCACTCTTCGCCGCGTATGACGTGGCTAATCTGCATGGTGTGGTCGTCGACGATGTTGGCCAGGTGATAGGTGGGCATGCCGTCACTCTTGAAGAGCACCTTGTCGTCGAGCAGGCGTGAATTCATGGTGACGTCGCCGCGGATAAGGTCGTGGACGGTGATGTCGATGTTGGCGGGAAACTGGAAACGAACAACGTATGGCTCACCGGCGACGATGCGGCGTTGCGCCTCGTCCATGCCGAGGCTCAGGCTGTTCTCCATCGTCAGACGTGTGTTGCAGTCATACTGGAATGTCTTCTTCTGTGCCTCATACTCTTTGCGCTTGGCGTCGAGGGCCTCGGGCTTGTCGAAGGCATAGTATGCCCACCCGTCGCGTATCAGCTGTTCGGCGTACTGGCGGTACATGGGTTTACGGTCGCTTTGGCGATAGGGGCCGTAAGGGCCGCCGATGTGGACACCTTCGTCGAACTCGATGCCGAGCCATGTGAGTGCCTCGATGATATATTGTTCGGCACCAGGGACAAAGCGTGTCTGGTCGGTGTCTTCGATGCGGAGTATCATCTTTCCGCCATTCTGTCTGGCAAACAGGTAGTTGTATAATGCAGTACGCACTCCGCCTATATGAAGCGGTCCTGTAGGACTGGGTGCAAATCGAACTCTTACTTCTTGATCCATTTTGCTGTGTTTAGTGTTTTTGAAATTTGAAAAACGCCATTACTTACTTTATATTGTATAAAACCAATAATTTTTGTTTTTGGAATCTTTTTTTTGCGGTGTCATTATTTTTGTTATCTTTGCACAAAATAAAAAACCAATAAGTCTTTCTTAAAAAGCTATTAATCATGAATATAGATTGGCAAAACCTTCCGTTTGGTTACGTAAAAACGGATTACAATGTACGTTGTTGGTATCGCGATGGCAAGTGGGGCGAGATTGAGGTCACCTCTGAAGAAACCATCAACATCCACATGGCTGCTTCCAGCCTCCACTATGGTCAGGAGTCTTTTGAGGGCCTGAAGGCCTATCGCTGCAAGGATGGTAAGATCCGCATGTTCCGTCCCGACGAGAACGCTGCCCGTATGCAGAGCACCAGCCGCGGCATCATGATGCCCGAGATGCCCACCGACCGTTTCATCGAGATGTGCAAGAAGGTCATCAAGATGAACGAGCGTTTCATTCCTCCTTACGGCACAGGCGCAAGCCTCTACCTCCGTCCCCTCATGATTGGTACTGGCATCACCGTCGGTGTGAAACCTGCCAACGAGTACCTGTTCCTCATCTTCGTAACCCCCGTCGGACCCTACTTCAAGGGCGGTTTCCAGGCCAACCCCTACGTCGTTACCCGCGACTATGACCGTTCGGCTCCTCTTGGTACCGGTCGTTTCAAAGTGGGTGGCAACTACGCTGCCTCTCTCAAGGCTCACGTCGAGGCTTGCCATGGCGGCCAGTATGCTTGCGAGTTCTATCTCGACGCCAAGGAGAAGAAATATGTCGATGAGGCTGGCGCTGCCAACTTCTTCGCCATCAAGAACGGTGTCTACATCACTCCCAAGTCCACCTCCATCCTTCCTTCCATCACCAATAAGAGCCTCATCCAGCTTTGCGAGGACCTCGGCATCAAGGTCGAGCGTCGTCCTATCGCCGTCGAGGAACTTGCAGAATGCCAGGAAGCCGGTGCCTGCGGTACCGCCGCTGTCATCAGCCCCATCGAGCGCATCGATGACCCCGAGGCCGGCAAGAGCTACGAGTTCGGCAAGAAACCTGGTCCCATCAGCACCAAGCTCTATGAGCACCTCCGTGCCATCCAGCTCGGCGAGGCCGAGGACATCCACAACTGGAACGTCATCGTCGACTGATAAAAACCCTTTTCATAATACAGCAAAAGTGCCTCCCACGGGGGGCACTTTTTTGTTTCTGTTTTAAGGTTTGTTGTTCCGTAGAGGGTTTGGACGGAGAGCGTAGACGGAGAGAAAAATTAATTTTTGACTTCGTCAAAAGGAGTGTATTCGGGGAACCAGTGGTCGAGGGTCTTGTCGGCCTTTGCCTCCATTTCGGGAGTGATGTATTTCTGCATACGCTGAACAGCAACAGCGAGAGAGACCACCTCATCAATCCAGCCGATTATGGGGAGACGTTTTGCATTGATGAAGTCGATAGGAAGTACAACGTAAGCAATAGCCCCGAAAATGGTCAGTTTGTCTTTTCTCGGAGTGTCGTCACTCTTCATGACATAATAGAGTAGCAACATAGGCCGAGCGGCAACACGCCCCACCATGAGTGCGTACTTCTTGATACCATCCCAGATGGTAGAGTAATCGATGTTGGAAAAAAGTCCCATAATTGAGTTGTTTTTTGATTATGATGAAGAAAACTGTGTAGTTGCGATGATGATATAATGAAAACGGACAATAAGAACTTTTTATTGCGTGTGTATGGCAAAAAAAGCTTAGGCATATTGTGAAAGTTCATGACGTTATTGTTGCTCAAGGCTACAATTGTGATGCAATGGTACAGTTAAATCTCCAAACTGCAAAATGTTTTTCACAAACAGTTGTGGCACAGTGTTTATACAAATGTAGCCTTTTTTGCAGTCTTGCGTGGCTGAAAACTAATAAATCTTTCTTGTTTTTTGTTTTAGCCCCCATCAAATGCCATCAACAACGTTGTGAACTTTTACAACTAACTTTGCACCCGAAACTAAAACACATCCAACAAACCGAATCTATTAATTTTGCCATCGATAGCAACATAATCTCGAAAAAAAGTGAATGGATATCGCCGGAATTACTGAATGGGTATCATCGGAATATGCAATAAAACGATAGAAAGCATCGCTGACATCCTTTTCCTTGTACTTGAAGGTTACCTTGATATATTCGATGATAGAATCACGTACCTCACGTGCTTGTTGAAGTGGTAACATGTCGTATGTACTTATTTAGTCTTTCATTAATAATGCGAAAGGTATGGTAACTTTGATAAAGGTATGAGTAGAAGCAGCATAGGAGCAGTCTAGAGCCTGACTACACTATGTTAAGACTTCCCAATGTCCACCAAAGTCACCGCCAACACGTCGGATGATGTTATTCTTTCTCAGTTTCTTTGTATTCCAATAGACTCCGTCTTCTGTGATACCACAAGCATTAGCAAGTTCCTTATTGGTGATTTGAGGGTTCTCTCTCATCAGTCGGATGATTTTCTCCGTAGTTTTTTCAGCTTTCTCCGTAGTTTTTCCACCTCTCTCCGTAGTTGTCTCCGTAGTTTTTTTACTTGTCTCCGTAGCTTTCTCCGTAGTACTTACCGTAGTAACAGGAATATTCTCTACATCAGTTCCAGTCATAGGCTTATTGTCACAACCTGCATGTACAGGGATATGGATGAGAAACGTCAGACGATCTTCTGTCGTCTCGAATGTGGCACGGGGAGAACCATTTGCAGCAAGTTTCTCCTGAATGGTGGGTACTCCTGTTGATCGTCCTTCCGTCAAGTCCAACTCTTTCAAGAAATCGCCCAAACGGCGGTTCCGATAACGACGACTTTTCAAACTGTCACCCTTTTCGATAGCCGACATGGGAATACTGCGGTCAGGCCCTGGGCAGTTGAGAATGGTGATGCCGTCTGGTTCTATGGTAATCTCCACGGGTTCATGTTGCTGATAGTCTCTATGATACATAGAGTTGACAACAGCTTCTTCTATGGCATCGTAAGGATAGTTCCAAAAGCGGTTGGCTTCCTGCCTGCCTGACACTTTCTGAACCGTCTCGTATAGGATGTTCGTTTCCAGATAGTCCATCGTCTGCTTTATAATCTGCGGCACACTACCCTTGAACGTCTTTTCTGTGAAGTTGTGTGGATTCTTCAGTTTTCCTTCTGGAAATGCCACAACATCAATCTGTGTATAAGGGAAGAACTTCTCAGGACGTTCGGAGAACATCATTCCAGCCACGTTCTTAATCATACGGTTCTCTGTCGGGCCAGTCAACAGTTCCATCTGCTCCAGCGTATCTGCCAATGGTTGCGTGAAGAGTGACGCTTCCAGTTTGCTGCCAATGGTGGCCAAATAGTCACGCAACAGTACCATAGAGATGTCACTCATGGTGATTTCTGGATTCGGACGCTCATCGAACGGCACACGGTTGGCCATGTCTCTCAGTTCGTCCAGTACTTCACCCTTGGCAACAATGCTGCTTGAACCACTTCGGATGTAATACTTCATCTTTTTCTCCTTTGCCGTTACATCCACTGGGATGGCATAAGGACGGTTCATGCCTGAAGGCGCCCAGATTACCAGCACCTGCTGCCCATCAACCTCTTCCACCGAGGTTCTTGGCAGATAGTACGGGTCAAACATGTTGTTATATCCCACCATTTTTTTCAGGATTCCGTCTACAGCCTCAATATTGATGCCGGGTACAGGCCTTTTGGCGATGCCGTATCCATTCTCTTCTACGCCTACGAGTATATAACCGCCTCCAAGGTTGTCGAAGTCGTTAGCGAATGCACATATGCTATGATAGATTTCAGCAGGGTTCCAACCCTTTTTGAATTCAATCCGGTTTCCTTCTACTTTCCGCTTGTTCAGCAAGTCTTCTATGTTAATAGGTAGTGCCATATCATGGTTGTTTATTTGTCAGCGAATATCTTTTCAAAATGTGCCCAGGCGATGTGGTGGCATCTACTCGGTCGCATTCCTATTTATCACCCACAAACCATTCTTGGCGCTGCCATGACGGGTGAGAACGTTTAGTTCGCGCAATTTCTTTATTTGTTTCTCTACTGCTCGTTTGGTGATGCCGAGGTTATCGGCTAAGTTTTGGGCGGTCATGTCTGGGTTAGAGTTAAGGGAGAGGAGAAGTTGCTTTTCGTTATCACCGAACTTTACGCCGAACTTTACACCGAACTCTTTGCCGAATGTTATACCGAACTGCTTATCAATAGGTGACTCATTGGAATAATAGTCAGGCAGTTCAGTACCTTGATGTGACTTCAAGGTACTGAGTATTTCGCCAAGCATAAAATCAATGAAAGGTCCAGAATCTGCTTTTGCAGTGCTTGCAGCGATTGCATTATAGTATGCTTCCTGGTTGGAGTACACCATATTTTCAACAGGAAGATGAGCAAACAATGGATTCAATCTGCCCAATATGAGTGACTGCCAGAGACGGCCAGTACGACCGTTACCATCAGAGAACGGATGAATAAACTCAAATTCATAGTGGAACACGCATGAACGAATGAGCAAATGGTCATCGGCCTTAGTGAGCCATTCAAACAAGTCATCAATCAGCTGTGGCACGCGTTCTGCTGGTGGAGCCATGTGAACAAGGCCTGTTTCAGAGAACACGCCTACTCCACCTCTACGGAACTTGCCTGCATCGTCAGTGAGTGCTGTCATCATTGTTCCGTGAGCGTGTAACAGATCTTTAACGTTGAAAGGATTGAGCGAGTTGTACATATCGTATGTGGCAATCGCATTCTTTACCTCTTGTATCTGACGTATTGGGGCAACAACAGTCTTACCCTCAATAATATCAGCCACTTGACCTTCGCTCAGTTCGTTACCTTCAATGGCAAGAGAAGAGTGAATTGTTTTGATGCGGTTAGCTTTACGGAGACGCAATCCGTCGCTTTGCTCCAGACGAATGGCGAAACGTTCCATCTGTGCAGAAATCTCCGCTATTAGCTTAATAGCTGTCGATGATAAGGTGAATGGAGGTATATACATTGTTTTTTCGTCTATTTATTGTGAAAGTTCATGATGTTATTGTTGCTCAAGGCTACAATTGTGATGCAAAGATACAGTTAAATCTCCAAACTGCAAAATGTTTTTCACAAACAGTTGTGGTACAGTGTTTATCCATTTGGTTCGATTTGCGCATGTCACAACGAATGTGTACATTTGTAACTGCATTTGAATGATAGCTTTGTGGCATATTTGCTTTTATTATTTGGTTTTTACATTTTACAAATGTAGCCTTTTTGCAGTCTTGCGTGGATGGAAACTAATAAATCTTTCTTGTTTTTTGTTTTTAGCCCCCATCAAATGCCATCAACAACGTTGTGAACTTTTATAGTAAATATAGCAATTTTGGCCGGTTTTGCTCCGTTTTTTCCATCCTTCGACAAGCTCAATGCAAGTCTCAGATGACACAGATATACTTTTAACTCATGTTCGACACAATAATAACTGAGATATTGCGTTTGTCATCTAAAAAAAACACACATGCTGCACATTGCCAACCCTATCTACGATTCGGTATTCAAGTACCTTATGGAGGACGAGCGTATCGCCAAGACACTGCTCGGTGCCCTTATCAAGCGCGAGATTGTAGAAATAAAGATGCGTCCAAACGAGTACGCCAACACCACAAAGGACAATATCGCCATGTTCCGCATCGACTTTGCTGCAAGAGTCCAAGAAGCGGATGGAGAAGTGAAGATGATTCTCATCGAATTGCAGAAAACATGGGTAGAGACAGAGACGCTCCGCTTCCGTCAGTACCTTGGTGCGCAGTATGCGAACCCTGCCAACATGAGGACCGAGGAGAAGAGGCATTATGCCTATCCTATAATAACCATATACCTGATGGGACACCGGGTGGGCGACATTAATGTGCCTGTGCTGTATGTCGGTCGCAATTTCCGGGACTACGACGGGAATGAGGTGACCCGCGGCATCCCCGACCCCTTCGTCGACAGCCTTACGCACGAGAGCATCATCGTGCAGATTCCTTTCCTCAAGGGTCAGAAGAACAACCGCTTGGAGAAGATACTCGATGTCTTCTGTCAAGACCGCAAAGACAAGGACAACATGCAGATACTGAATGTGGATGAAGAGATAATGGAGGAAGACGAGGAGATGCGCCGCATCGTGACGCGGCTGCTCAGTGCGGCATCCGATTCACAGGTGCGCCACAGCATGAACATTGAGGAGGAGATTAACACCGCCCTCGAGAACCGCGACACTGAAATCATGCTTTACAAGAACGAAGCGAAAAAGGCAAGGAAAGTCATAGCCGAAAAAGACGAGCAGTTAAGCAAGAAAGACGAGCAGCTAAGCAAACAATCGGAGCAGTTATTTGCCGCAATTCGCCTTTTACATAGTAATGGTATGAGTAAAGAGCAGATTGCCTCTTCTCTGGGTATAGGCATAGACATAGCAGACAAAGCCTTGAAAAACAATATGTAATATTCATTATTTTTGACTCGCAGCGGATTTTGGTTTCTCTTTTGGGTTTCCTCTTACCAACGCATAGCTGTCCATGCTGACCGACGAATTCATCAGCTTTCCGTTTTGTTTCTTCAGCCAGACGTACAGATTCCATAAGGAAGTCAATCACAATATTCATGTCATTGATATCCATACTCTGCATGACCCCGATATATGGAGCCATGGGAGTTTTTGATACTCGTTGAGCCAATGCAGTCATACCTTTTTTATTAATTCTCTATATATCATAACGCAAACTCTATTATTATAATAGTGTACGAACGACAATAAACCTTGTTAATCCAACGCACCATCTCGCTAGAAGAACTGTTCAAAGACTAAAGCCCTCTTGATTTCACCCATCCACAGACAATAAAACATGCCTCTCTTCGTTTTTATGTGCAGTACAATGGTTTTTGACCCGTATTCGGCACGGGTGCATGTCTGCTCCCTGACTCCATGCTGATGGTATAAATCACTTGGGTTCATCTTTATGTGTTTTATTTGTTCATTACCAAAACGTTGATGAACCCTTTCTTTGTATACCACCTAAGCAATTTTGTGAAGAACCTCTTTTTTTTAATTGTCAGATTGTCAGACTGTCAGATTTTTGTTTTAAGTATTAATTGCCGTGTATCAGAAGTTCGTTTACACTTTTGTATCAGAAGTTCGTTTACACTTTATTATGAATAGATAAAAAAACAAATAAAAAACTTATAGA
>CACZUZ010000049.1 GCA_902784465.1 uncultured Bacteroidota bacterium | reverse complement strand
TGGAGTTTAATTCCATCCCCTTGGCAGTCTCCGCTTCGAATGTGTCTTTCTTCAAGTCTTTTATCACCTGCATTTTCAAGTGGCCGCATTTCCTGGATTCCTGACCCATTTTAGGGTTCTCAGGCTCCTCGCTCTCCACCATCACCAACACTTTGGACTGCCGCTGGCTGCAGATGCTTATTGTCTGCGGAAAATTGTTGGGAACTGTATGGTCGGGCTGAGGGATACCTGCTTTCAGCATGTCACGGAGTGTGTATTTGTCCCATTGATGCACCACGGCTTCGTGTATACAGCATAGCACCTCGTTGATGTTCTTTGTCTTGTGTAGAATCTCCATGTGGTGCGAAAAACTGATGCCGAGGAACTCTTCGCGGTTTATTTCGGTCGCCATCGGCGACCATTTTGTCAACGAAAAGAAATCGTAAGTAATAGATTCTCTTGTGCTGTCCAATGTCAATTCGGTCGCCATTGGCGAGCGATTTAGGTACTGTGACCAAAACTCGGCAAATGTGCGCATCTTTTTGATGCTTTCTTCCGAGAAACCTCGCAAGCCCGGCAATTCTCGACGTAGTTGTTCGCTAATTTTTTCATTTTATAATCCCTGATTTGTGTCGGGAACAACTTCTAATAGTGAATTGTATTGATTTATTTGAAACGGGATTATCCATCTATGCCAGAAACATCATCATACCCTCCAATCCATTGCCGTTTGGTCGAAGTACCTTAGCACGTTCTCGTTGCCCTCAGCCTGTGTCAAAATGGCGGCCAAGTGAGATGTTGCACGGGAGATGCCAACATAGAGATAACGGTTCATTAGTTCTTTGTCGTCACCTTGCAATGCTTCGTCGAGGTCGTAGAAGAACACCACCTCGAATTCCATACCCTTCACCTCTTTCAGCTCGTAAACCTTCACGGCTCTCGAGGCAGTAGTGTCGCTGCCTGCCTCAATTCTTATCTCACCAAGGTCATCCTCTTCCGTCAGTCGTTTTACGAAACGATCCACGCTGTTGCCATTGGGAATAAACACACCGACCGAGGGCATCTCTTTATTGAAAGCGACTCAACTCATGATGGATAGAGCTTAATATTTGATCCTGAAAAAGTCGAGTAGGGATTTGTAGTTGTCTTGTGCCGTCAGGCAGGTGTCGCGCAGGTAGCCGTTGAGGTCTCCCCAGTTTTGAATGCCACGATAATAGTATAGACGCAGTTCGTCCGTGATGATAAATGGTACGATGCCCCTCTGCAGACATTGCCAGAACATCAGCAGACGTCCTACGCGGCCATTGCCATCCTGAAAGGGATGGATACGCTCCAATTGCACGTGGAAGTTCAGTATATCGTCGAATGTCGACTGTTTCAACCCATTGTATTCTGCCACCAATGCTTTCATCAGCCTGTGCACCTCTTCGGGTTTCGCTGTCTCCTCGCCGCCCACCTCGTTGACTAGCCTCTTGTATTCGCCAACGGCAAACCAATCCTTCTGGCTGTCGGAGGTGTTGGTCTTGAGAAGCAGGTGCAGCTGCTTGATATGTGACTCTGTTATCTTGTCGGTGGCGTGGTCGATGATGTAGTCGATACAGCGGAAGTGGTTGACCGTCTCGATGATGTCGTCGATGCGGGTGTTCTCCGTGGTGATGCCGAGGGTGTTGGTTTCGAAGATATAGCGAGTCTGCTCCTTGGTTAGTCGGCTGCCCTCTATGTGGTTTGAGTTGTAGGTGAGGTCAATCTGCGTGCGGTGATATATGCCTCCCTTCAGCTTGCTTGTCTTCTCCTCCCGCAGACGTGAGAGCAGCGGCGTCACTTTGGTTTTGCCCTTTTTGGGCAAAGAGGCATCTGCGGGGATATTCCATGTTTTCCCCGTCAAGAAAGCCCCTTCAATTTTCCCTGTGGCACAGTAGTTTCGTGCGGTACGTTCGCTGATGCCATACATCTCTGCAAACTGAGTAACAGACAGATACTCCATATTATCGGCAAATTTTCATTTCAAAACACAATGCAAAGATACGATTTTTTGCCGATACCGGCAAATTGTCGTCAAATTCAACTCCCTCATTTATGAGTTTGGGAGGCTAGTTCATCAACATACCTCAGTAATTTGTCAGTGTTGATGTTTCCTCCATCATATAAACTGATAATCTTCTCCATTGATACTATCCATACTTCTATGCCTACTTTTTATGGTGCTTCACCTTATCTCAGTTTGATGCTTGGACAGAAATGTTTTAGAATAGGACCATACTTCTTCATTTCAGCATTATTCATGCTTCTTGCATCGATACTCATACGAGAGAATGTTCCGTCATTTTTCTGTTTCCATATCTGCACATGTACTGTTCCTTTTGAAAACTTTCTGCCATTACACTGATTAGTATGGTTGTGGCTCCAGTCAAAATCAAGGAATAGTTTTTGACCAATATATACGCGTGCCTGACATACCCCATTCCCATTTTGCCTGAAATAAACATCAGAGGTGTTGGAATAGTATGGAAGATTTGTGTGAGTTTCTGAATCTCCCACCTTTCTTATCAAATGGCCTTTCACACCGTTAATAGTCACCGCAGGGACAACTGAAGTATATTCGGAACGTCTACCTGCATAGTCCCTTGAAAAAAAATTAGCTCCGTTTCCCATTTCCTAAAATGTCATAATTACGTTCATAATTCACCACCGCATAGTCGCATTCTTTAAGCCACTCCAGAAGCGTTAGATTCCTGTCTATATAACCCAGTTCTCTAAGGTTCAATGCTAAAGCGTCTGACAGACACATAACATGCTCTTCATTGACACCATTGGATCCAATACCATGTCCAACAACATACTCTTCATATATTTCCCTAACAACATATATCTCGTCAGGGTTCTCATATTCAGACACCAGCAAATCGTTCAGAGCAGTACACTCATATTGCTGCTTATACTGAATGTTCTTGAAAAAGTTTTCTTCATTGGACGAACTGTAATTACCTTTCATAGATGCGAAAAGTATCTCATCCACATCCCATAACTTGTGTTTTTCTGTATTCATAGTTTTCTTAATCTTTCGTTAATAAAGCAGGGTATGAACTTGATTGGTGTGCGAAGGCTCTGCACCTCCACCTCTCCCCCATAAACGATAATTGATATTGGTTCTACTGCCTCTTCCAGTCGCCGAAGGCCATAACACCAACGGTTAAAATCAAAATCACTTTTCCTATTTCCCATACCACTGACTGCAATGATGCTATGCATGGGTAGTCCTTCAAAACAATATGAGAATGACGCAAGGTCTCCCCAACTTGCCGTAGGGATAACATTAAAACCACAATACTGCCAGTATGCTCCAATGAAACGTGTTCTATAGATGTTTTCCCGATTGTAAAAATCAGTGGGA
Organism: uncultured Bacteroidota bacterium; assembly: GCA_902784465.1. Lineage (GTDB taxonomy): Bacteria > Bacteroidota > Bacteroidia > Bacteroidales > P3 > Colimorpha. The sequence continues at coordinate 24,692 of CACZUZ010000049.1, read as the reverse complement.
AGGTCATGCCAAAGCGATAAATCCGGAGTGAATACAAAATCGAATTTGCTTATCGAGTATGTTGTTTTTTCCAGATTGCACCAAACGGCATCGCGAAAACGGTAGTCATCAAGAAAAAAATGTAGAGCTTCGTTTTTGCCCGAGTATTTATTCCTGTCGGTATAAGACACGTACCCGAAATCAATTGAACCACAATATGGTTTTAGTTGTGGATAATGGAGATTTGTTGTGTAATTCAGATACCCCATAAGGTGCATATTATCATAAATCATTTTCCGTTTGTGCCTTTGTGGCATTAGGGCGTGTTGGATTAATCTGCCATTTGTGTTGTGCTCCTGCAGATAGAGCTCTTTTTTGTCAAAAAGTTCAAGCTGTGTCATTTGTTTTTGCGTTTTTGGTGCGTTTCCACCTTTCCGACAGGCATTTCAGGGCATAAAAAGTGCGCGGTGTTACTTGTCCACGCCTGAGGCCCTGAGAACTGCCCGCACTACAAACAAGAAAGTCCGCGCTTATTGCAACGCACAGCATCTTATTCTTCGTAGGTCATTCTTTGAAATTTCTCAGGTTTCAGGACTATGCCGAATAAATGCAAACGCCATGTTATGTATTTACAATTATCTTCTCTGTTTCTTATTGTTAATGATTTTGGTTTGACAATTTTTCCGATGCAAAGGTACTATTTTTTTTCGATACGTGAAAAAAAGTTTTCAACACCCATTTACTCTATTGTCAAAATCTTCGTGCTTTCCTCGCCGAACTGTGATACAACACGAACGGCCAACTTGGTGCCTTTCTTGTAGGGTATTGGCTCGCTGCGGAAGCTGTAGAGGGTGTCCCACAACTCGTCGGAGAACTCCATGCGCAAGGTGCGCTCGGCTTTCTTCTTGGCGAGTGCCGATGCAGCGGTGCTGAGGCCTTTCTTCCACGCGTCGAACTCTTTCTTGTCGCCGCCGCAGAAGTGCATACTGCGCACAATGAACATCTGCCCATTATAGTCGCTGTCCAGTTCCCAATAGGCGATGTCCTCCACCGAGCGGGCTTTCACGTCGTCGCGGATGGGGTCATATATGTCCAATCCGCGAATCTCGATGTGGCAGGTGTTGTCGTCGTCCTTGACCAATGCAATGTCCGGCTCTCCAATGGTGATGAACGAACCAGCTTTGGTGTCTTTCTTCAGCAAGCCGTCCTGCATCAGGTCGTCGTGCATACGCACCTTGCTGACGGTGAACTGTCCGAGGTTGTAGTCCTTGTCGTTGATGGTGTCTTCGAACGAGAATCCCAGCAGCACCAACCACGAAGCACCCTCCTGCAACTTGGTCTCGCGGAATTCTTTGACGGCAGCGTTGACGGCCACCTTGCTGACGGTGCCGAACTTGGGACCGATGTGGAAATAAACCAGACGTTCGCGTCCATCTTCGTCACGATAAATGCCCTTGGCGTTGAGGTAAGGATTGGCGACAGCTTCTACGCTGATGAACTTGGCTTGCTGCGTTCTGTCGCCGGTTCGTATACCGTTGGCTTGCAGGTGGCTGAAGATACGCTGCTGGAAGCGCAAGTTTTCATCGGTTTCCGTTGCCGAAAGGGTGACATCCTCGGGTGAAGTAACATCGTAGCTTTGCAGCGTCTCCACCGTGAAAGGCCCACTGACACGCATACGTTTCTTGTCCTCTATCGGCTGGTCATAGAGTACCTCCTCTTCAGCAGGCTCGTTGTTGGCCAACGATTTGAGAGTGATATGCGGTACTGTCTTGTAGACAAAGCCCTGTCGGATGTCTGGCTCTGCACTTTTGTCGAACAACTCATAGTAAGGAAATACAGCAGTTGTTAGTCTTTTCTTGGCAATATTCAGTGCAATACGGCTGGTGTCAATGGTAATCCATCGCCTGCCCCATTGCTCAGCCACGTATGCTGTGGTGCCGCTGCCACAAGTGGGGTCAAGGACGAGGTCACCTGGGTCGGTGGTCATCAAGAGGCAACGTTGGATAGGAAGAAGTGATGTCTGAACAACGTATTGTTTACCTTGAACAGGAGATGTATCATCCCAAAAATTATTAACTTTTGAGAATGGAAAATCATCATGAAAATATACATAACTAAGATTATCTCCTTCTGCCTCCAATCTATTCAATTCTTCAAGCCTTTTCATCTTCTCTTTAGATGTAACCCAACAACCTCCTTTAGGGGGAACATATGTTTTCCCTCTAAATAAATATGAGTATACATTAGCTTCAGAAAAGGACGGGGCTCTTTGCGATACTAGTCTGTATACTCTACTACCAATTGGTAATTGAGATACATCATCTTTTTGCGTTAATTTCCTTCTTTCTCCATTAGGTAACATAACATTTGTCCACCTTGATTCTTTTTTTGGAATAGAGGGTTTATATAAGGCTGTATACTTGACATTTTCAATATTCTTTGCATACCAAATAATATAATCACACATTCCCTCTAAAGTATTCGCGCCTAATGGCATTAATTTCTTTCTAAAAGGAATCTGACTTACAAAATTCTCACCTCCAAATATTTCATCTAAAACATTTCGCATCAAATGCACATTCTCGTCGCTAATTTGCACAAACACGCTGCCACTTTCGGTAAGCAACTCACGTGCAAGCACAAGTCGATCACGCAGGTAAGATAGATAACTATGTATGCCCAATTCCCAGGTGTCTCGGAAGGCTTTGATCATCTCCGGCTCACCGCTGACGTTCTGGTCGTTGTCTTTCACATCGCGGCTGTTGAGTTTCATCTGCCAGTTGCTGCCATATTTGATGCCGTAAGGCGGGTCCATATAGATGCATTGCACCTTGCCAGCCATTCCCTCACGTTTCAGCAGCGAGTTCATCACCAGCAGCGAGTCGCCCTGCACCAAACGGTTCTTCCATTTGTCGGTGTGGCGATAATATTCCGTAACCCTTGCCAGTTCGTCTTCTATGGCATTGGGGGCATCGAAGCCTTCGTTGTCGAAGAGCGACACCTGTTCTTCATTGCGTTTCTGCTCATTGATGCGATAGAGGCTGTTGATGAGCATTTCTGGACGTATCTGCTCGTGGACATACAGGCTTCGGATATCCACCCGCAGGTCGCTGCGCTGCGTGGTCTCGTCGTCGTTGTTATATTTGTTCAGCCAATATAATTCGGGGTCGTGACCACGATTGAATTCGTGACGGAAGGTGTCGTATTGGCTCTGCTTCTCGCTCGAGACGGCTGCGGCCTCGCTGCCGGCGAGTTCGGTGGTGGGTATGGTGGCACGGGTGTCGTTGTCGTGCTTGATGGCGTCGACGGGTCTATGCTGTTTGCTCATAGCTGATTGATTTTCTCTGTGAGTATTGCTTTGATGTTGTCTATGTCGCTGACCTCTATGAAGTCCCAGCGACCGTATGTCTGCATATTGTTGGCGGCTGGTAACCAGTAGTTAGTGGTATAGTAGCGCTTTGCGGCTTTGCTGCCTGTACGGTCGTTGCTGTAGCCGCTAATCTCGATGATAAGGTTTACATCCTCGCCTTTCGGGGTTTTTACGCGGGCAATGAAGTCGGGTGTGTAGCGGTGTTCAGCTCCGTTCTCCAAGTATGGTATGTAGAATCCAAGGAAATGGTTTTTCACATAGCACACCACCTGCGGCATCTGCTCCATTGTTTTGGCAGCTATCTGCTCCCAGCTGTCGGTATCGGCCACCACGAAGTTCACGTGGCTCTTATCTGTGGGGTACACCTCCTTGGTAGTGGCGCCGAAGACGTATGCCGTAGATCCTTCGGGATTGTAATAGTTGGGAATACCTGTGATGCGCTCGACTTCGGCATTGGCACGACGAATACCTTCGTAGATGTTCTCACTCGTGGCCTTGGGGTCCCAGAAGATGACCAGCCGACGCATTTCGAGGCTGCCGTCACCACCCAGTATCTCAATCTGGCTGTCGTACCATTGCTGTACTATCTGTTTCAGCCGGCCGAACAGTTGGAACTGGATTCCGTTTTCACGGTCGCTGTATTTGTAGTGTATCAGCCGTCGGGTGAGCTCGTAAACCACTTCTGCATCTCGAAGTTCCTGATAGTCACTCTTCAGCACCACGCGATTCTTGTCAGGGTCTTCGATGGGGTTGCCCATAGTGGTTTCGGTGGGGATGTCGTTGAAGTTGAGGCGGAACTTGTAGTGTCCCGTATAGTCGGCACGCAGTTCGCCATCGGGCGAGTCGCTTCGGTAGCCTTCGATGTTGGGAAACTTTATCTCCAGTTCTTTGCGTTCAGGCAATGCCTTTATAACCGTCTTGGGTTTCGGAGGATTGGGCGGCGGTGTGGCTCCTCCACGGAAAGTCTTGAAGGGCACACCGATGATGTGGGCATATTCCGGCGGAAATTTCAGCACCACATCCTTGGTGCGCTTGCTGCCTTCGGGCAGTTCTTCGCCGGTTTTGGCATCGTATTTCTTCAGCTCATAGCTCACTCGTCGCAAAGCACGACCGGCCACTTGCTCGCAAAGCAACTGGCTCCCGAAAGCGCGCACACCGCAGACGTGGGTCACCGTGTTGGCGTCCCATCCCTCGGTAAGCATCGACACCGACACTACACAACGGACATGTCCGCCCAACAAGCTGGGTTTTCCTACAGTGTTGACCACCTCGCGCAGGATGTCGCCCTCTGTCAAGCGGTCGGAGCTGCCGCTGCCGTGCAATATTGCATATTCGCGGCGGAAGGAATCTATCTCTTCACGGAACACCCGCTTGAACTCGTCGTCGATGGTGCCTGCTGCATTGTCCACAGCCTCGCTATCAATAATCAGCGTCGGTGGTTTCTGTTTTGGCATTCCGTCCCGGTAGTTGGAGAAAATAGGAAAATGTCCGTCCACACACACTTTCTGTCCGTCGGCATTGACGGTTTCGTAACCGGCGATGTATTTGTACACCTCTTTCGACACGGTGGTATTGTTGCACACTACAATGAATACAGGTGGGGCTGTGAAGAGGTTGGTGGCAGTTTCGTCGTTCTGACGCAAGCCTTGATCGTACTCTTCGTAGTCGCGTATGAATTGCGACAGCGCCATACTGAGCAGTTCGGGCAAGCGCGGAGCCTGCTCGACTTCGTTGCTTGTCTCTCTACCTTCGGCTTTGGCGGCTTTGCGAGCACCACGTTGCCCTTTCTTGGGCAACTCGGAGCGGATATGCTCGTAGATATTGCGCAGCTTGGGTTGGTCGAGGTCGGTGCTGTTGTCGTAGGTTGGCAGGAACGGTATCTTTACAAGGCCGCTCTCAATGGAGTCGACCAAGCCGAAGTCGCTCACCACCCACGGGAAGAGGGAATAGGGCTCATAGCCGGAACCTTTCAAATAATAAGGCGTAGCAGAGAGGTCGTAGACATTCTGTATGCGGTAGCCGAGAAGCTTCATTTGTCGCAAACCCTCATACCACACCATAGCCTTTGCGTTCTCCTCTTCGCCCTCCTGAGTCTCCTCGTCGCGTTGTTTGCTATCTGCGGTTTTCGGAAGGTAACAATGGTGCGCCTCATCGTTGATAACCACAATGCGTTTGCCTTTCATGTTGCGTCCCAGCACTCGCGAAATGACACTGCAGAAAGGTTCTTTGTCGTCGCGTTTCTCCATCTCTCCAGTAACGGAGTTGAAAACCATCTTGCCATCGAGGGGACTTGATTTCTTGCCTGTAAATACCTTGGGCTCGAAAACGTGATAGTTTGTAATGGTGATGGCAGCGTTGAGACCTCCCATCAGGTGTTGGTAGTTGTTGGGGATTAGGTAACGTTTGTGGTAGTAGTCGTTGGCATCATTGGGATTGGTTTTGTCGTCGACAAACAGAACTCCGAGTCGGTCACGGATGGTGATGCCGGGAGCCACGATGAGGAAATGGTCAGCAAAACGGGTGTCGTTGTGGTACTCGCGCTTGTTGATGTAGTGATAGAGTATCAGCATGGCCATCACCACCGTCTTGCCTGTGCCTGTGGCCATCTTGAAAGCGGTGCGGGGAAGCACATAGTCGCTGTCGTCAGATACGCTGTTCTGTCGGGCATAGAGTTGATTGAGGATAAGTCGGCCGATATTGGGGTCGCTGTCGGCCACCTCGTTGAGATAGATGGCCGTTTCGACCGCCTCACGCTGACAGAAGAATAACCGTTGGAAATTCTGACGCTCGTTGTTGTTGAACCAGAAGTCGAGCAATTCGCGGGTAACGCGTGTAGTGTGTGGATAGCCCGCATCACGCCATTGCTTCACCATACGGCGCATACGGTTGATGAATTCCGCATTGGGGTCGTCGCTCTCGAAGTCGGAGCCGTGAAACAGTGCGTCGCTGCCTGGCTGCTTGGGTTGTATGCCTATCAGCGATGTATAAGGTCGTCGTCCTTCAAGTATCCTCTCGTAATCCAGATTGCCATCGAGGTCGGTGTCGTAATGCCACGCAGGCTCCTCGTACGGATTGTTGAGGATAGGACTTTTTTCTATGTCTGTCATTCGTGTCCTGTCGTTATAGCGTGGGCACTCTATCGGGCTGACGGGCAATGGGGAGGGCACAAAAGAAGCGTGGAGGTTTTCTTATCCACGCCTTGGGGCCCTAGGAACTGCCCGCTTCAATTGATAAGTCCACGTCCACGCAAATGCAGGACGTTGGCGACTTATTCTGAATTGAAGCAACTGATGAAATTTCCTAGGTTTCAAGGCAGTGCCGAATAAATTGCAAACGCTGTTTAATATGTATTCAATATGTTGTTATTCTGATTCTATATATGTAATTTTTTGTGTTATGATGAATAAATAATTAATTATCAATATTAATGATTGAGGTTCAATAGCTGCGGGCGAAGACGACGCGGCGATGGCTGGGCTTGCCGCTGTAGATGCACTTGCCTTCCTCCTCTGGAGCGTCGAAGGGGATGCAACGGATGGTGGCCTTGGTCTCTTCCTTGATGCGTTCCTCGGTCTCGACGGTGCCGTCCCAGTGGCAGAGGAAGTCGGCGGCTTTCTTGTAGAGGTTGGACTGGATGGCCTCCATAAGGTCGGCCACATGATCGGCGATACCCTCGATGGGCATGGTGATTTTCTCCAATGTGTCGCGGCGGCAAACCTCGCAGGTGCCGTTCTCGAGGTCGCGGGGGCCTATGGCAAGGCGCACCGGCACACCCTTGAACTCGTACTCGTTGAACTTCCAGCCAGGCTTGTACTCGGGACGGTTGTCGTACTTCACAACCAGCCCCTTGGCCTCCAAGGCCTTGACGATGGGGGCTATATGCTCGTCGAGCTGGCGTTGTTGCTCGTCGCTCTTGCAGATGGGGACAATGGCCACATGGATGGGTGCCAGATGCGGTGGCAGCACAAGGCCGTTGTCGTCGGAGTGGGTCATGATGAGGGCACCCATCAGTCGTGTTGAAACGCCCCACGATGTGGCCCACACATACTCAAGGGTGTTCTGCTTGTTGAGGAACTGGACCTCGAAAGCCTTGGCGAAGTTCTGACCCAGGAAATGGCTGGTGCCAGCCTGCAATGCCTTGCCATCCTGCATCATAGCCTCGATGCAGAGGGTGTCGAGGGCACCGGCAAAACGCTCGTTGGGGCTCTTGTGGCCCTTCAGCACCGGCATGGCCATATATTTCTCGGCGAACTCGGCGTAGACCTCGAGCATCTTGCGGGTCTCGGCCTCGGCCTCCTCGCGGGTGGCATGGGCGGTGTGGCCCTCCTGCCAGAGGAACTCGGCAGTGCGGAGGAACATGCGGGTACGCATCTCCCAACGCACCACGTTGGCCCATTGGTTGCAGAGGATGGGCAGGTCGCGGTAACTCTTAATCCAGTTCTTGTAGGTGCTCCAGATAATGGTCTCGGAAGTGGGGCGGACGATGAGCTCTTCCTCAAGCTTGGCGGCAGGGTCGACAACGACACCGCTGCCGTTGGGGTCGTTCATGAGGCGGTGGTGGGTCACCACGGCACACTCTTTGGCGAAGCCTTCGACATGCTCTGCCTCACGGCTCAGGAAACTCTTGGGTATGAAAAGGGGGAAATAGGCGTTCTGGTGGCCTGTCTGCTTGAACATACGGTCAAGCTGGTCGTGCATTTTCTCCCAGATGGCATAACCGTAAGGTTTTATCACCATACATCCGCGGACGGCACTCTGCTCGGCAAGGTCGGCACGGACGACCAGTTCGTTATACCATTCTGAATAATTCTCGCTGCGTTTCGGAAAATCTTTTGCCATTTAATTAATGTGTTTATAATTTTTTTGTTGTTTTATCGTTTCAATTAATGAAAAAAGCGTACTTTTGCACGCAGTTATTTCATTTTGCAAAAGTACGAAATAATTGGTAAACCGAACAAAATTAACTTAATCTATAGTTCTGCCATGAACAAGAATAACATTATTATCAGTAGATTATGCGCAATATTTTTGTTGCTCGCTTCGAGTGCCATGGCCTTTGCACAGGCAACCGAAGGCAACGAAAACTACTATTCCAACCCCAAAAAAGGGATAAAACCCAGCGCTCCCAACGCTTTTGTCGACACTGCGGTGACGTCGAAGTCGGACAACATCACCGTTGACCTTACAGGTTTTATCCCCGACACCAATGCTGTGAAGGACAGCATCCCGAGCGACTTCCGCCTTGATAGGCGCTCGCTCCAGGCCGAAGGCTACAGCCTCTACCCTTCCAATCCCTGGTATAGCGGCTGGTACGGCAGCTGGTACGGTTCGCTCTGCGACCCCTGGTACTACTCGTGGGGCTTCGACCCCTGGATGTACCCCCGCTGCTGGAGTTGCGGCCACTACTGGGGCTGGGACAGCTATTGGGGCTGGGGCGGCTATTGGGGCTTCGGCTTCCACTGGGGCTTCGGACCCTATTGGAGTTACGGCTGGGGCTACCCTTGGTACTGGAATTCATATTACTACAATGCTTTCTATGCCGGCTACTACCTGGGACGTGGCCATGACGGCTACGGCTATGGTAACAGAGGCGGCTACGGTCTGCTGAACGAGAGTCGCGGCAAAGGCAACACCATAGGCAGAGGTGGTTCCGGTGTCCGCACCACATCGTCCCGTGGCACTGTTCGCCGTGGCGGTGTCGACCTCAACAATGGCGGCCGCGCACCCCATGGTCGCGTCAGCGGCACAGGAACCGTGGATGGCCGCAATGTTTCCGCCGGCTCGCGTAGCGCATCGGTAGCGTCGCGCACCTCCACAGGCCGCTACGCCAGACCGGCAGCAGCGACAACAGGTCGCAACACCTCGACGGAAAGCCGTGGCTTCAACGCTTCGCGCGGCACCTCGTATTCGCGTAGCGCCACATCAAGTCGTTCGAATCTGAACAATTCGTCGCGAAGCAGCTACCGTGGCAGCTCGTTCTCGTCGCCGTCACGCACCAGCAACTCTTCTTACCGCACCAACAGCAGCTCGTCGCGCAGCAGCAGTTCATCGTTCCGCAGTTCCAGCAGCTCGTCACGCAGCAGCAGCTCGTCGTTCAGAAGCTCTGGCAGCTCATCGTTCAGAAGCTCCGGCGGCAGCGGATTCCGTAGCAGCGGCTCGTCACACTCCGGCGGCAGCTTCCGAGGAGGAAGAAGATAATTACTATAAAAAAACAGAAACGACATGAAACTCACCAAATATCTTGTTTCTTTAGCCCTGATTGCCAGCTGGCAACTCTCTACAGACAACTCACTGAATGCCCAGCAGTCGGCATCCACATCAACCGAACGCTTCATCGAGAACGACAATACCGGCCAATGGCTCAATGACCCCCCTGCTGTTCAGTCGCACAAAAAGGCCAAGAACGTCATCATCATCATTGGCGACGGCATGGGAACCGCGCAGGTATACGCTTCCGTGGTGGCCCAGAAGGATGCCTCCAACTTTCTCCGCTTCCCCTATTCGGGGTTTTCCCGCACCTACTCCAACAATAAGTACACCACCGACAGTGGTGCCGGCGGCACTGCCATCGTCACAGGCCACAAGACCGACAACTACCATATCGGCGTGCTTCCCGACAACACGCCTGTACCGTCGTTCCTGACCCTACTGCGCGAACGAGGCCTCTCCACCGGTTTCGTCGTCACAAGCAGCGTTCTCGACGCCACGCCGGCCAGCACCTACGCCCATGTGCCTCATCGCAAGATGTACGACACCATCAGCCTCCACATGTCGCAGTGCGGATTCGATGTCATGATAGGTGGCGGCCTCTCCAACTTCCGTCCCGAAAACCGCAAAGACGGTCTTGCACCCCTCGACACCCTCCGCCAACGCGGCTACGACATCGCCTACAGCCTCGAAGACATGAAGAACTCCAAGAGCAACAAACTAGTGACCTTCTTCTGCGAGAACTACTATGGTCCAGTGGCTCCTGGGCGCGACCCCATATTGGCCGAAGGCACCAAGAAAGCCCTCGAAATCCTCACCAAGAACCCTAAAGGCTTCGCCATGATGATTGAAGGCTCGCAGATCGACTGGAGCTGCCACAACAACAATGCCGAATACATGGAAGCCGAACTCGCCGACTTCGAGAAGATGCTTAAAATCGTCCTCGACTTCGCCGAGAAGGATGGCAACACCCTGGTGGTGGTCACCGCCGACCACGAGACCGGCGGCCTGGTACTCACCAGCGGCGACATCAAAAAGGGGGAAAACGAATGCAAATACATCACCGACGGCCATTCTGGCGTCATGGTGCCTGTCTTTGCCTACGGTCCCGGCGCCGAGACTTTCTCGGGCATACAACAGAACACCGACCTACTGCCCAAAGTGTTCCGCGCCATGCATCTGAAATAGACTGCCGACAAGCGCATCTATTATTATTCGAACGTCACTCATCAACCTTACAACAAACAGCATAAACCTTTGAAACTCAAGAGACACCTACTTGCAGCAGCATTGATTGTCAGTTTTCAGCTGTCGATTGTCAATACCCTGAACGCTCAAGTCAAGCTGAAACAAGACACCATTGCCGCGCCTTATATTGGCTTCAATTTCAGCACCATATTTGCCTCCAAGAACCTCTCTACCGAAGGAGGCATGGGTACGCTCTATCCGTCGCCTTACCTCGGCTTTGGCCTCGAAGCCGGCTACAAATTCCAGTCCAACTGGATTCTCTCCACCGACGGCACGCTAATCATAGGCAATGACCTCAACGACAAGACGCAACGCATGCCCGCAGTCTACAGCCGCGACAGCTCTCCTTTCGTAATCGGCACCAACGGCACCGATGCCAACCTCAGCTGCTACAACCGCGGACTGCATTTCCGCATCGGGGCGGGACGCATCTTCACCCTCTCGCCCAAGAACCCCAATTCCGGCATCATGCTGCGTCTGATGGGTGGACTTCTGCAGCAGAAGACCATCTTTATGCTCAACGAGGTCAATGCTCCACAAATACAGGGCGACTACGCCCGTCTCTATGACCACAAACGACGCGGCTTCTCGCTCTCCGAGAGCGTCGGCTACTGGTTCATGAGCAACAACTACAACTTTTTCAACTTCTATGTGGCCTTCGAGGTCACACAGTGCTGGAACCACTCTACACGCGAGTATGTCCTCGACAACGTCATGGGCCTTAAAGGTCCCGACAACACTAAATATTTCGACCTCTTCTATACCATCAAAATCAACTGGATGTTCCCCCTCAAGGGCAAAACGGCCTACGACTATTACTTCTTCTAAACGTAAACAATCACTTTGCGACTATTATATTCCATAGCTATTGGCTTTTATGCCATAGGTGTACGCATTGCAGCCCTTTTCAACGCCAAAGCCCGCCTGTTGTCCACAGGATGGAAGGGCTGGCGTAACGCTATCCCCTTCGACAGGCTAGAGGGACGTGTGGCATGGTTCCACGCCTCTTCGCTGGGCGAATTTGAGCAGGCACGCCCCGTCATCGAGGCATTCCGCAAACAATACCCCGACTACAAGATCTGCCTCACCTTCTTTTCTCCCTCGGGCTACGAAATCCGCAAGAACTACACAGGTGCCGACCTGGTGTGCTACCTGCCTCCCGACACCATGCGCAACGCAAGGCTGTTCACCAGACTTATCCATCCCGACATTGCCTTTTTTGTCAAATACGATTTCTGGTTCAACTACTTGAACGCCCTGAAAAAAAGGGGGACTCCTACCTTCATCTTCTCTGCAATCTTCCGCCCCAGCCAGTATTTCTTCCACTGGTACGGCCATTGGTTTGCCAATCAGCTGCACATCTACCGCCACATCTTCGTCCAGAACGAGGAGTCGGCACATCTGCTGGAAAGCATCGGCATAGACAACATCTCGGTTGCCGGCGACACCCGCTACGACCGCGTCACCGACATCGCCAAGTCGGCTAAACCAATCCCCACCATCGAGCGTTTCCTCTCCCACTCAAACACTCAAACATTCAAACATTCAAGCATTAAAACACTCGTCGCCGGCTCATCCTGGGAGCCTGACGAACGCAACATCAAGTCGTTCCTGGACAGTTACGACAAGCCTTTGCACCTCATCCTGGCTCCCCATGTTATCGACGAGAGCCACCTCGAGGCCATCGAGAAACTCTTCGGCAAGGAGAGATGCGTCCGATTCTCATCGCTGGACAAATCGCCCGATAGGACATCCGCCGACTCTAATATCCTTATCATAGACAATATCGGTATGCTTTCCGCCATCTATCAATACGCCACCGTAGCCTACATCGGCGGCGGCTTTGGCAAAGGCATCCACAACATCCTCGAAGCCACAGCATACCACATACCCGTCTGTTTCGGACCCAACTACCAGAAATTCAAGGAAGCCCGCGACATGATTGCCGCCGGCGCCGCACGTAGTTACAACAGTGCCGACGAGCTGAGCGACATTCTGTCTCGTTGGCTCGACAGCAAGGAGGCCTATCAAGAAGCCTCATCCCAATGCCAAAGTGCCATGGCTAAAGAGGGAGGCTCTACCGTGGCCATCATGAACCTTATAAAAGCTTCACTATAATCCACTCATGCTACCGCCCTGCAAACACCCTGACACTCAAGCACTCAAGCACTCAAGCAAAGCCTTGCACCTGCTCGTAGTGATTGCTGTGGCTCTGCTTGCAACAGGTTGCCGAGGGGTGGAGAAATTCATCCAGCCCGACGAGCGAGTGCTGAACTTCAACAAATATGAAATCACGATGGCCGACAGCAGCAATGTGCCAGATGAGGTTTATGAGGCTCTGGACGGCATGAAGAAATATGCCAAGCAGACCCCAAACTCGCACGTTCTTGGCATCGGTCCGCGCATATCCATGTTCACCTACTGCCTCTCGAATCCCGACAAGGACAACTTCTGGCACCGCTACCTGCGTCGCAAAGGACAGCCCCCCGTAATCTACGACGAAGGCCTCACGCTGCAAACCTGCAACCAGCTCACCGGACTCCTCAACGCCAAAGGATGCTTCAAGTCGCAAGTCACCTTCGACACCGTCTGGCAAAAAAAGCACGACCTCAAAGTCATCTATAAAATCAAGGCTACCCAGCGCTATCGTATCGACCATGTCAGTTTCCGCGCCGAGACGCCGGCTGTCGACAGCCTTCTGCGTGTATGGCGAAAGGAAAGCCTTGTCCGTTCTGGCGACTACTACGACCAGGAAGTCATGGCTGAAGAGCGTAACCGCCTGGCCGACAAGCTTCGAGGCGAGGGCTACTATTTGGTTTCGCCCGACCTTATCTCATATACCGTCGACAGTGCCTTCGAGGACAACAGGCTTACCATCCGCCTAAATGTCAGCAACATACCAACCAACGAAGGGACACGTCCACTGCAAAAATACCGTATCGACAACATCTACATCTATCCCGACGCCACCTCGTCGACGATGGGATCAATGCCTCATTTCGACACCCTCGATTTCCCGATGCAGTTCAGAAGGGCAAAAGCGAACTATAAGTTCCTCTACAACAAGCCGATGTCCATCCATCCTCTGACCATCAGTCGCGCACTCATGTTCTTCAATGGCCAGACCTTTCGTCCTCGCACCATCGAACGAACCTACAACTCGCTGTTGGGCCTGCACAACTTCAAATACATCAACATAGACCTTGTCGAGTCGCCCAACAGCAGCGACACCAACCGTCTTCTTAATGCCCGCATCAGGCTCCTCAATGCCAAGAGGCAGCGACTGTCGCTCTCTGTCGAAATCAACAACTCCTCCCCTCTCGGTACAAACAACGAAAGCCTGCTTGGCGGCAACATGGGACTAGAAACCAAAGTCACCTACCAAAACAAGAATCTCTTCGGCGGCGCCGAAATCCTTAAAACCGAATGGTCGCTTCTTGTCGAGCTGCCTAAAATCATCTTAAAAAACCGCTCTGAGACTATCCGCAACAACTTCAGTAGCTTCGAGAATGGACTCAACTTCTCGCTCGACCTGCCCACTTTTCTGTTCCCATTCACAAAGAACATCATCTGGCAGCGCATGAGACCCCACACCGTCCTCACCCTCGGCACCAACTACCAGCTGCACAACTATTTCGACCGCATTCTCTTCAATACCGGTTTTGGCTACAACTGGCAGTTGCGTAATAACAACCACCAGCTGATGCCTCTCGAACTCACCTACGCCCGATTCTTCAATATCGACTCCGCTTTCCTCAACCGTATGACTCGCAGCGGCGATGCCAGAATGAAGTACCAGTACAGCGACCACTTCATCATGAATATCCGCTACGACTATATCCTCAACACTCAACAATACGGCACACGCGAAAACTTCAACTATATACATCTCTCTGTCGAGTCGGCAGGCAACCTCCTCAATCTCATCGACAAAAGTGCCAGTGCTGTCGCCGACGAAAACGGGGTGATGAAAGTCTTTGGTGTACCTTTCTCACAGTATCTGAGGTTCAACGCCGAGCTGAAACGCTATTTCTATATAGGTGAACGCAACACTCTCGTGGCGCGCCTGTTGGCAGGTGTGGGTATACCTTACGGCAACTCGACGGTCATGCCTTACGAGAAAAGCTTCTTCGGCGGCGGACCCACCACAATGCGTGCCTGGCATCTGCGCCATCTTGGGCCCGGCAGCTACCAACCGGCGTCCGACTACACCTTCGAGCGGATTGGCGACATACAGATTGTAGCAAACCTGGAATACCGATTTCCTATCATATCTATTATCGAAGGAGCCCTTTTCTCCGACGTTGGTAATGTGTGGCTGGCGAGGGAGTCCGAAGAGTTCCCCGGCGGCAAGTTCACTTTCAAGAACCTGCATAAAAGCATAGCTTCCGACATCGGTTTAGGCATTCGTGCCAACATCTCCATCGTCACCGTTCGCTGCGACCTTGCCCTTCCCGTCTATGACCCCGGCTTGGCCGAAGACAAACGTCTACGTCTGAAACACTGGTCATTCTCACAACTCACCGCCAACTTTGGCATAGACTACCCATTCTAAAACCATTCACGATTCACCATTCACCATTCACCATTAAAATAATGTATACATTTAAAGATTTAGCACAAAAGGTAAGCCAGTACTTCGCCGCAGAAGTATTCGACGGCACACCTCACAATCTCTACGAGCCTATTGACTACACCCTCGCAGACGGAGGCAAACGCATACGCCCCATCCTTATGCTAGCCGCCACCGACCTCTTCGGTGCCGACATCGAAACCGCACGCTACGGTGCCGTCGGTATCGAGACATTCCACAACTTCACCCTTCTGCACGACGACCTCATGGACCAATCGCCTATCCGCCGAGGCAAACCCACCGTCTACCGCAAATGGAGCCCCAACACTGCCATCCTCTCTGGCGACGCCATGAACATCCTCGCATGGCGCTACTTCCTTAAAACGCCACACCCTCGGCTGCATGAAATCCTCCAAGTATTCGAGAAAACCAGCATGGAGATCTGCGAAGGTCAACAGTACGACATGGACTTTGAACAACGCAACGATGTAAGAATCAGCGAATACATGGAAATGATAAGGCTCAAGACAGCCGTACTGCTTGGATGTGCCCTGAAAATCGGCGCCCTCTATGGCAATGCCACTGATGGCGACATCGAGCTGATTTACAACTTCGGTATCAAACTAGGACTGGCATTCCAGCTGCGGGACGACCTCCTCGATGCCTACGGCGACGTCAACACTTTCGGGAAACAAACGGGTACCGATATCCGCGACAACAAGAAAACCTATCTGCTAATCCATGCCATCGACAAAGCCTCAGAGTCTCAACGCAATAGACTTCTGCAACTCTTCTCAACCACACCTGAGAATGCCGACAACAAGGTACGCGAAGTACTAGACATCTACAATGACCTTGGCATACGTCAAGACCTGGAGTATGAAATAGCTGACATTCACAACGATGCAATCCGCTCACTCGACAGCATTAGCCAGCCCGACGAACGCAAAAACACTCTCAGGGAGATTGCAAATATGCTCCTGAACCGAAACGTTTGATAGTGAAAAAAATAGTAAATAGCCATACCTCTATTTTTCAGTATTTTACAACACCCATTGACCATCATATCCAAAAAAAAATCAAAAAAAATTTCTCATTTGCAAACTTATTGCTAAATTTGCAAACATATTATGATAATGCAAAAAAAACTAACTAATTAATAATTAACACAATCAAAAAGCAACCATGAAAAAAGTTATTGCATTAATGTCGATAATTGGATTATTGACATTCACCAATCTCAACAATGTTATGGCCCAGGACGCTGCCGATCCCGCACAGACTGAGCAGGTCACTGACGATTCGGCAGCCGTTGCCGAAGAGGCCGTTGCCGAACCCGTTGCACAGGCCGCCACTGATGAAGCTGAAGAGGCTAAATCGTTCCACGAAGTGCTGAAAGAGAAATACATCCAAGGTGGTGCAGGCTGGATGACCCCCGTGCTCCTCTGCCTTATCCTTGGTATGGCACTTGTCATTGAGCGTATCATATACCTCAATATGGCCACAACCAATGTCAACGCCCTCCTCAATGGCATCGAGGACAACGTGAAGAAAGGCGACTACAATGCAGCCAAAGAGCTTTGCCGCAACACCCGTGGCCCCGTGGCCAGCATCTTCTACCAGGGTCTCGACCGCGTCGAGGAAGGCCTTGAGAACGTTGAGAAGGCTGTCACCTCCTACGGTGGTGTGCAGATGGCACGCCTCGAGAACAACCTCACCTGGATAGCCCTGTTCATCGCTCTGGCTCCCTCCTTCGGATTCCTTGGTACCGTTATCGGTATGGTTCAGGCATTCGATGACATCGAGAAAGCCGGTGATATCAGCCCGACCGTTGTTGCTGGTGGTATGAAGGTGGCTCTGTTGACTACCGTCTTCGGTCTTATCGTCGCCATCATCCTTCAGATTTTCTACAACTACCTCCTCACCAAAATCGAGAGCCTTGTCGCCCAGATGGAAGATGGTTCAATCTCTTTCATGGACATCCTCGTGAAGAACAAGAAATAAATCTTGCATGGTACGCGGGTGCCTAGCCTGCGAATCTACTTAAAACTTTAAACCTTAAACTTTAAATTTTATCTGTCATGCAAGAAAAAACAAAGAAATTCGTAACCTTGATTAGCCTGACCGTGGCAGTCATCATTGCTATTCTTGCAATCTTGTTTGCCTCCAATCAGACCAAGTTCGGTTGGGCTTTCGACGTGGCATTCTGGGTGCTGCTCTGCTATGTGGCCCTCAGCCTTATCATCTGGCTTTTCTACGGTATCATTAGCGTCACCAAAAAACCCAAAAAGGCCGGAGTCTTTGCTGGCATAGTCATTGTTGTCATCGTAGCCGCCATCGTGCTGGCCCTTGGCGACAAGATGCCCACCGACTTCCTTCTGCGCTACGAGACCTCAGAGTCGGCTGCCAAGCTGATTGCCATCGCTTGCTACATCACCTACATCACCGTCATTGGTGCCCTTGTACTGATGATCTATTCCGCTATTACGAAAGCTCTTAAAAAATAATACTTCACTATGGGTAAAAAATCAACTCCTGGCTTGAATACAAGCGCTATGTCGGACATTTCGTTCCTGCTGCTGGCCTTCTTCCTGATGACCTCCAGCATCAACACCGACATGGGTATCGCCCGACGACTGCCCCCCCCGCTGCCGCCGGACTTCACACCGCCAGAAGTTCGTGAACGCAATATCTTCCAGGTCAAGATCAACCGCAACGACCGTATCCTTTTCAACAAGGAGGTTGGCGACATCAGCCTGTTGAAGGATCGCGCCAAGGAGTTCCTCGGCAACCCCACCGACCGCGACGACCTTCCACAGAAAGAGATTATTGATATTGAATTCCTGGGCAAATACCCCGTTTCTAAGGGTGTTATATCGTTGCAAAACGACCGCGGCACCTCTTACGACATGTACTTCCGTGTCCAGAATGAGCTTACCGCTGCCATCAACGAGATGCGTGACGAACTGTCTCGCGAAAAATTCAGCAGACCGTACAAAGACTTAGACCAGGCTCACCGCGATGCTATCGACAAGGCTATCCCCGTCGCTATCTCCGAGGCTGAACCTACAAAAATAGGAGGAAAATAATGGCACGCTTTAAACAAAAAAATGACAAAGGCACCCCTGGCCTCAACATGGGTTCGATGTCTGACATTATTTTCATGCTCCTGTTCTTCTTCATGGTTATCACCACCATGCGCGAGAGCGAGCTCTTCGTGAAAATCGTTCCCCCAAAGGGTACGGAGGTGACTAAACTGGAGAAGAAAAGCTTGGTCAGTTACATCAACATCGGTGTTCCTATGGAAAAATTCGCCTCCAAATATGGTACTGAGCCTCGTATTCAGCTCAACGACCAAATCTCCGAGATTGAAGATATCCGCCAGTTTGTGGAACTTGAGAAGAATGCTCGTTCGGAAGAGGACAGCAAGCTGCTCACCTTTGCCATCAAGTCCGACGGCAAAGTGAAGATGGGTACCATCAGCGACATCAAACAGGAACTCCGTGCCTCTAGCGCTCTCAAGATCTTCTACAACGCCGCTAAAGACGTTAAGAGATAACTCTACAAAAAAAAACAATAGCAAAAGCCGCTGCCTATCGCGCAGCGGCTTTTTTTTCTTAACTCAACACGCCGCAACTTTGTTTCATTTCAAACAATTCTCGATAGAAGACACTGGTGCCACCATGAAGGTGGGAACTGATGCAGTGCTGCTGGGAGCATCGGTGTCACCCTCAGTCGAGCCAACCCGCATACTTGACATAGGCACAGGATGCGGAATACTCGCCCTCATGATGGCACAACGGTTCTCCAATGCCATCATTGACGCCATCGACATCGACGCACCATCAGTCGCTATCGCCAGCGAAAACATCCTACTCTCCCCTTGGGCAAACAGAGTGCAGAGCTTCAAAACAAGTCTTCAAGATTTTGCTGCAAATAGAAAACAGGAATACAGTCTAATAATCTCCAATCCCCCATATTTCAGCAATTCTCTCCGAAGCGGAGACCCCCAGAAAAGCCTAGCTCGTCATGACGACACCCTGCCCCCCACCCTGCTCTTCAACTGTTCGTCTCGAATCCTCCGTTCACACGGTGAGATATGGATTATTGTTCCTTCCTCAGAACAGGAGAAATTTGACAATGCGGCAAAAGAGACGAACCTCTACCTAACCAGCACCTTAAACATCTGTACAGCCACAGGAAAATCTCCAAAACTGTCCATCCTCTCCTTTTCAGACATAGCCTCGTCAGCCAAAGAGACGACATACTACATACGCGACCAAAAGAACCAGTACACTACGTGGTACAAACAACTCACCCAACCCTTTCTTCTATAGATTACTGAACAGTGCAGAGGTGGTTTTCTACAATTCCTCAACCTCTTTCACTGTAGTTGTGCCTCGCTCATGGCCGATTTTTCAACTATGCCAAGCGCCTTGCTGGAAATAGAAAAGCGAGAACCTTAGTTCTCGCTTTTCCGGTTATTATTCTGTCGAAAAGGGCCGCTTTGGCCTATGCAGCTCATTTCTTCATATTGGCATTGTAGAAAACAAACTGGTCGTCGATGACGTCGATTATTATGTTTTCGCCAGTGTGGATTTTCTCTTCGAGAATCTGGCGTGAAAGCTCGTTGAGGATCTGACGCTGTATGACACGCTTGACGGGACGGGCACCCATGGCGGGATCGAAGCCTATGTCGGCAAGATGGTTGACGGCTTCGTCGGTGGCCGAGATGAGTATCTCGTTCTTCTCGAGCATCTTGGCGACAACGGCGAGCTGGATGCGGACAACCTCGCGTATTTGCTTCTTGCTGAGGGGGCGGAACATGATGACCTCGTCAATACGGTTGAGGAACTCGGGACGCATGTTCTGCTTCAGCAGCTCGAGGACGTCGTTCTTGGTCTTCTCAATGGTGTAGTCGTTGATGTTCATCACATCGCTCATACGCTCGTGTATGATGTTGCTGCCGATATTGGAGGTCATGATGATGATGGTGTTCTTGAAGTCGGCGACACGGCCTTTGTTGTCGGTCAGACGGCCATCCTCCAGGACCTGAAGCAGCGTGTTGAAGACATCAGGATGGGCTTTCTCTATTTCGTCGAAGAGTACGATGCTGTAAGGTTTGCGGCGAACAGCCTCGGTGAGCTGGCCACTCTCGTCGTAGCCCACGTATCCCGGAGGCGCTCCGATGAGCCTGCTGACGCTGTGCCGCTCCTGGTATTCGCTCATGTCGATACGCACCATCATGTTCTCGTCGTCGAAGAGCACCTCTGCCAGAGCCTTGGCAAGCTCGGTCTTGCCGACGCCTGTGGTGCCGAGGAAGATGAAGGAGCCGATGGGTCGCTTGCCGTCGCTGAGGCCTGTACGGTTGCGACGGATGGCGTTGGCGATGGTCTCGATAGCTTCATCCTGACCGACGACACGTTTGTGGAGTTGCTCTTCGAGATGGAGCAGTTTCTCGCGTTCGCTCTGCATCATCCTGGTCACGGGAATGCCGGTCCACTTGCTCACCACCTCGGCTATCTGCTCACTGTCTACCTCCTCGTTGATCATGGCGTTGTCGGCCTGCATCGAGCGGAGCTGGAGCTTCAAGTCGTCGACATGCTTTTCGGCTTCCTTGATTCGTCCGTAGCGCAGTTCGGCAACCTTGCCGTAGTCGCCCTGGCGTTCGGCTTGCTCGGCCTCGAACTTGTAGCTTTCAATGTTCTTAACCTCTGCCTGGATGGCTTCCACCACATTCTTCTCGTTTTGCCATTTTGCCTTCATCTGGTCGCGCTGTTCATTCAGCTCTCCAATCTCGTGGCCTATGCGTGCCAGTTTGTCTGTGTTGGCCTGCATCTCCTCGTTGTCGAGGGTGTCGCTATGCTCGTTCTCGCGGCTGATGGCCTCACGCTCTATCTCGAGCTGGCGTATCTTGCGTTCAATCTCGTCAAGTTCCTCAGGGACAGAGTCTATCTCCATTCTCAGCTTGGCGGCAGCCTCGTCGATGAGGTCTATGGCCTTGTCGGGCAGGAAACGGTCGCTGATGTAGCGGTTGCTGAGTTCGGCGGCGGCGATGATGGCCTCATCCTTAATACGCACCTTGTGGTGGACCTCGTAGCGTTCTTTCAATCCACGGAGGATTGAGATGGTGTCCTGCACGGTAGGCTCATCGATGAGGACGCTCTGGAAACGGCGTTCGAGAGCCTTGTCCTTCTCGAAGTACTTCTGGTATTCAGCCAACGTGGTGGCACCGATGGCGCGCAATTCGCCACGGGCAAGGGCTGGCTTCAGGATGTTGGCGGCATCCATAGCACCCTCTCCCCCACCGGCTCCGACAAGGGTGTGGATTTCATCGATAAAGAGGATGATTTCACCGTCGGCCTCGTTGATTTCGCGGATGACGCTCTTCAGACGTTCCTCGAACTCGCCCTTGTATTTGGCGCCAGCAATGAGGGCACCCATGTCGAGCGAAAAGAGCGTCTTCGACTTCAAGTTCTCAGGCACATCGCCACTGACAATGCGGTGGGCTATGCCTTCGGCAATGGCGGTCTTGCCGACACCAGGTTCACCAATGAGGATGGGGTTGTTCTTGGTACGACGGCTCAGTATCTGCAACACACGGCGTATCTCGTCGTCACGTCCGATGACGGGGTCGAGCTTGCCGCTCTGAGCCAGCTGGTTGAGGTTGCGGGCATACTTGCCGAGGGCATTGAAAGTGTCTTCGGCCGTCTGGCTTCCCACTTTCGAACCCTTGCGGAGGTCGGCGATTGCGGCACGAAGCTGCTTGTCGCTGACACCGGCATCCTTCAGCAGACGTGCCGTATTGTCGTTGCCGGCAACAAGACCTATGAGCAGATGTTCGACAGAGACAAACTCGTCGCCCATCTCTGTAGCCGTCTGCTGGGCCTTGATGAGTGCTTTGTTGAGGTCGTTGCTTGCATACTGGCTTCCTCCGCTGACACGCGGCAGCGACTGCATCTGTGCGTCGAGAGCCTGCGAAAGGCGAGGCACGTTGACATCCATCTTTTTCAAGAGATAGGGTGTAACATTCTCATCCTCGCTGAGCATACCTTTCATCAAGTGGACCGTGTCGATGCTCGGATGTTGGTGCGCCTGTGCAATCTCTGATGCTTTCTGTACCGATTCTTGTGCTTTGATCGTAAAATTATTCAGGTTCATGGTTGATTGTTTTTATTTTCTGATAATTGCAACAATCAACTATTACGCCAAGCAACCATAGATGACAAAATGTCACCCACTCCGAAACGAGAACTGAATTTTTGACACGCCGCCCTTAGCGGCCATCAGCTAAGCAATCCAAGGATGTCGCAGCACCTCGGCCACGACCTTGTCCATGTCATAATACTTGTACTCTCCCAAACGTCCACCGAAACTGACCTTCTTTTCCTGGGCAGCAAGCTCACGGTAGCGGGAAGCCAGGGTATCGTTTCGTTGGTTGTTGATGGGATAATAGGGTTCGCTACCCTCTTGCCATTGCTCCGAAAACTCGTAGCTGACAACAGTGTCGGGCTGCTTTCCAAACTCAAAATGCTTATGTTCGATGACACGCGTATATGGCACCTCGGCATCGGTATAGTTGAAGACGGCGTTGCCCTGGTAGTTATCAACCCCTTCCATTATCTTGTGGTCGAAGCGGACCGTGCGGTAGTCCAGCATTCCAAGCCTGTAATCGAAGAAGGCATCGATGGGGCCGGTATACAGAACACGCTCGGCCATAGCCATATACTCTTCCTTATTGGACAGAAAGTCGGTGGAGAGCCTGACCTCTATCCCATTGAGCATCTGCTCGAAAATCTTAGTGTAGCCACCAACAGGAATGCCTTGGTACGGGTCGTTGAAATAGTTGTTGTCGAAGGTGAAACGGAGCGGAAGCCGGCGAAGCACAAAGGCCGGAATTTCTGTTGCCGGCATGCCCCACTGTTTCTCGGAATAGCCCTTTACGAGCTTCTCGTAGATGTCGCGACCCACCAGTTTCATTCCCTGCTCCTCAAGGTTACGAGGTTCCTCTATGTCGGCATACTCTGCCTGCTGTTCCGCAATGCGGCGGCGGGCATCGTCGGGGGTCAGCACATCGGGCCAAAGCTTGCAGAATGTGTTCATGTTGAACGGCAGGTTGTAGAGCTCGCCTTTGTAGTTGGCTATAGGAGCGTTGACATAGTGGTTGAAACGGCAGAACTGTTGCATGTAGTTCCACACATCCTCATTCGAGGTGTGGAAAATATGCGCTCCATACCAATGGACGTTGATGCCTGCCACCTCGCGAGTATAACAGTTGCCACCTATATGGTCGCGCCTTTCGATTACGAGGCAGCGTTTGCCTTGCTTGGCAGCCTCGTGAGCAAAAATGCTGCCATAGAGACCGGCACCGACAATGAGGAAATCGTACATAAACGACAGTAATAAAAAAAGTCCGACTTGACAGACTAGTCAGACTAGCCGGACAAGTCGGACAATTATTAAAATGTTCTCTTACCAGGCGAAGAGAGGACGGTTCTGCATCATCTCGTTGACCTGGCCGGTAATCTTGGCGCGGACGGCCTCGTCGGTCGGGTTGCAGAGGACGGTGTCAATCATGTCGACAATGACAGGCATGTCGGCCTCTTTCAGGCCACGGGTGGTGATGGCGGGAGTTCCGACACGCAGACCGCTGGTCTTGAAGGCACTGCGGCTGTCGAAAGGCACCATGTTCTTGTTGACGGTGATGTCGGCGGCAACCAATGCGTTCTCAGCCTCCTTACCGGTCAGTTCGGGGAACTTGGTGCGGAGATCGATGAGCATCAGGTGGTTGTCGGTGCCACCGCTGATGACCTTGTAGCCCTTGTTGACAAAGGCTTCGCACATAACCTTGGCGTTCTTCATCACCTGCTGGATGTACTGGTCGTAGCTGTCGGTGAGGGCCTCGCCGAAAGCGACAGCCTTGGCAGCGATGACATGCTCCAGAGGACCGCCCTGGGTTCCGGGGAATACGGCGCTGTCGAGCAGGGCGCTCATCTTCTTGATTTCACCCTTCGGGGTAGTCTTGCCCCAAGGGTTGTCGAAGTCCTGACCCATCAGGATCATACCGCCGCGAGGTCCGCGAAGGGTCTTGTGGGTGGTGGTGGTGACGATGTGGCAATACTTGACGGCATTGTTCAGGTAGCCCTTGGCGATGAGGCCGCTGGGGTGGCTGATGTCGCCCATGAGGATGGCACCGATCTTGTCGGCGATCTCACGCATCTTGGCCCAATCCCAGTCACGGCTGTAGGCGCTGCCGCCGCCGATGATGAGTTTCGGGTGGTGCTCGAGGGCCTTCTTCTCCATGTCCTCGTAGTC
>CACZUZ010000048.1 GCA_902784465.1 uncultured Bacteroidota bacterium | reverse complement strand
CCAAGGACGATGTTCCATATTGGCTCACATACGATATGATGAGTGCAGGCTTTAAAGCTATGATAAATATAAGTGCAGAGATAGCGCATCGTTGTATCGAATTAAATGGGTTCCTTGGTATTGATGCTGTGAGGAAGACTCCAGGCATTATCATGATAGACGAGGTTGACTTGTATTTGCATCCGCATTGGCAGCAGCATATTCTTTCAGATTTGCAGAAGGCATTTCCCGAAATGCAGTTTATTGTCACAACTCACTCTCCATTTATAGTACAGAGTGTAAAAAGTCAGAATGTAATAACATTAGATGGTGTTAAGGGTGACAGCAATCCCGACATGAGAAGTATTGAGGACATAGCTGTAACTGAGATGAATATGGACTCAGCAAGATTCCCGCGCTATCAGCAAATGGTAGAGCAGGCTGAAAAATACTATCAACTTGTTAAGTCGGGCAAAGAGGACACTGCAGAAGCAAGAAAAGTAAAAAAGGAGTTGGATGAGATAGAGGAACAGTTCTCTGACGATCCTGCGTATGTGGCTCTGTTAAGAGCGGAAAGGAATTCACAATGAGACCAGTTGTAAAATTGACTCCGGGAACATATACTATGTCTGATGGTTCCTCGATAGATGTTCGTAACTCTTATAATGATTATCACGATGCAAAACCTGCATTAGTGTACAATTTAGGTATGTTCTGCTCCTATTGCGAAGAAGCATATCATCAACCAAGGGATTTGCATGTTGAGCATGTACAACCCAAAGGATATGAAGAAAATGGGGTTAAAATATATGCCCATTTAGAGAAAGAATGGTCTAACTTTCTTTTGTCATGTGCAACATGTAATGGGGCAGACAATAAAGATACGAAGAATGTCGTTTTAACAGAATGCCATCTTCCCCATCTTAACAACACATACAAGAGTCTTGTGTATAAAGCAGGAGGTGTGGTTGAGGTTAATCCTGTGCTCACAGGTGATGCCTATAATCATGCAAAGAAGCTCCTTGATTTAGTTGGTTTGGGTAAAAGTCCTGCAACTTCACGCCCAGGAGATACCCGCTATAAGAAAAGGTCAAAAGATTGGGATCTTGCTTGTAAATATAGAGCAAAGTTTGATGCTGGGAAAATAGGTCTTGATGTAATTGTAGATTTTGTAAGTAACCGAGGCGGATGGTCTATATGGTTTACTGTTTTCAGTGGATGTGATGATGTTAGAAATGCACTGCTTGATTTTCCAGGAACAGCAAGGCAATATTTTGATGCATCAAATCATTATGAACCATTAGACAGAAACCCTGGTTTAGCAGATCCGACATAAAGTAATTACTATGATAGGAATTTGGTTTAAAGAAGATATAGAACGTATATTGGCTGAGCATCGCTACGTCGTAGTAACAGATGCCAATGGGGAAGGTGAGTTTCTGCTGAAATATCTTTCAGAAGACATCAAACAGTTACCCATCAGCAATGAATATAGCGAGATAGAGGCGAAATATCTTGCAGAGTCGAGGTATGCGGACAGCCAAATACTATTCTATGCCAGAAAGAAAGCAGTACAATTGACTTTCTTGCAGGAATACGTACAAACAGGGGGATTATTAGTGCTTGACGACATGGAGGTCTATATCAAGCAGAAGTTGTTTGACGCTACAGGCAAGAATACTCATCTGACCAAAGACCAACTTCTTCTTGCCGCAAAACTTAGTGAGGGCAAGAATAAGAACTGGTGGCAGTCGGTCGCCGACGGCACTACTGAGCCACTGCGGTTGGAGGACTGGCTGCTTGACTTCCTTCATGCACCTGCCGCAATCCGTCAGAAGATGGATGAGACGGTGTGGAATGTATTCAGAAGTGAAGTGTATCGCCTTATCAATAAACCTCAAACGGAACAGCCAGCCGATGCGATGGCTCAGGAGGTCGTAAATGTCATCTTGCAGTCGTTGGCAGACAACTCAATAGAGGGGCTTCTGCTGGAGGTTTATTACCAATGGGCTGACAGTACGGAGAAAATAGATTCGTTGCGAAAGTATGCAGACAACTACGCGCTTCCTACAGACATTAATCCGCTGAAGGCACATCCCAACCATCCATTTGCAGCACTTGATCGTCAGTTGATGCAGATGCTTAGTAATGCGATGAAGATGCATCAGGATACGACGGAGTTGACCAAATTCCTTAATCAACGTACACAAGACAGAAAAGCAAAAGCATTCAAGCCTCAGTGGTTGCAGAGTGTGTGGCTTCTTTGCACGTTTAAGGTAGAAGGACTTGGCGCTATTACCACCTATCAAGAAGTCGCAACATATTATTGGCAGCGTTTTGCTGCTCTCGATACAGCCATGCGCCGTATATATACGAATTGGCTTAATGAGCCAGCTACCTTGCGTCCGCTACAAGAACACTATACCATCTTGAATAATGAACTGCTAACATGTTGGTTCGACATAAAAGATAATTATATCTCAACACAAAAGGATATTGTGGTCAATGCTCTTGCCAGTGATAAACGTACTGCGGTAATCGTTTGTGACGGATTGCGCCTTGAAATAGCAGAAGCCGTTGTCAGTTCCATTACCGACAAGAATGTGAATATTAATAGAAAAACAGCTCTGTCGGTTCTTCCCTCTGTGACCGAAAACGGCATGAGTGCTTTGTTCGGATGTAGCGATATGATGATGTGGTCATCATGCCCCTCAATATGCTAAACGATGGCGTTACTGCCAACCGTCTTGTACTCAATTATGGAGATATAGACGAAGTGGGTGAGAAAAAGCAACTGGGCGCACTTAAAGACATTACAAACTACGAGCCGGAACTCAGAGAGAAGATAGCTTATCTGTTCCGTCTTGGGTATAACAAGATAGTGCTTACCACTGACCACGGTTTTGTTCTTACAGGCCTCTTGGACGAAGCGGATAAAGAACCACGTCCAAATGGGAATGTCCAGAAGTTAGAAGAACGCTATGTGTTGACTGAAGAGCCTCTGAAAGCTTCAAGTCTGATAGAAAAGGCTGGTCGTTATTTCAACAGTAACTATCAGTATTATGCCAAGACTGACAAACCTTTTAAGACAACTGGCAGGTATGGCTATTCTCATGGCGGCTTCACGCCGCAGGAATGTATTATTCCCGCCTATGAGTTGAATATTGAGACTAACAACATGGCACTAGGAGTGATGATTTCCAACAAGAAGGAATTGAAAGCCGTGACGGGA
This sequence comes from uncultured Bacteroidota bacterium, assembly GCA_902784465.1. Lineage (GTDB taxonomy): Bacteria > Bacteroidota > Bacteroidia > Bacteroidales > P3 > Colimorpha. Next base: position 18,476 of record CACZUZ010000048.1, on the reverse strand, counting down.
AACTACTTCACGGTGAAATTGCTTGCCGAGGGTTGTGAGTCAGATTTGTTCTGCAATGAGCGGAAGGTTAAACTATTGTTATATGCAGGGACCAAAAGGGTATCTGGCAATCAGATTTACTCGATGAAGCCAGGTGAAACAGTCCATGTGGAGTTTGAGATGACAAAGGGGATTGATAAAGTGGTTCTCGTGGATATGGAAACCTCAGTGCAGATAGATAGTTGTAGTATCATAAAATCGGCATCAAGAGACCTTGATGACCTTTTGTAACAATTAACGAGAAATAAAGTATGATAGAGCTTGATGCTAAATTATTAGACCAGTTCAAGGGGTATGTAGTACGTAAGGATGTGGTGCGCTCTGTTAAAGGCGGTGCCAACGTACCTGTCTTTGTTTTGGAATACCTTCTTGCAAATTCGTGTAGTACGGATGACGAGGAAAAGATTCAGGAAGGTGTTGAGAATGTGAAACGTGTGTTGTTTGATCACTATGTAAATCCAGACGAAGCAACTCTTGTTCAGGCAAAGATACGAGAACAAGGAACCTATAAGATCATTGATAAGATAAGTGTTCGTCTTGACCCATCTAAAGACAAGTATTGGGCAGAGTTGTCAAATCTGGCTATTCGCGATGCCAATATTTCTGAAGATATTATCAGCCAACACGAGAAGATGATGACTGGTGGAATATGGGCTATCATTGACATGGATTATGACTCAACCCAGATGATAGGGAAAAAGATATTCCCCTTTGTGGTCAGCAAGGTACGCCCCATCCAGCTTTCCAGTTTTGAGGAAGAAAGGATAGCCAGAGCCCGCAGTTTGTTCAACAATGAGGAATGGCTTGACATACTGCTCCGTAGTGGTGGCTATGAACCGGCATCAGAAGGAATGACAGACCGAATGAAAATGTTGTTGCTTTCTCGCTTCATTCCATTGGTCGAGTCGAATTTCAATATGGCAGAACTTGGTCCACGTTCTTCAGGAAAATCTTTCGTTTTCAAAGAACTTTCACCATATTCTATGCTCGTTAGTGGCGGTCAGGGAACTGCTGCCTCCCTTTTTGTTAACAACTCCAGTGGTCAGATTGGAGCAGTCGGTCGATGGGATGCCATTTGCTTTGACGAGTCAACAGATGAACTGTTCAAAGATAAGGAGGTCGTTCCTTTGATGAAGGATTATATGGAAAGTGGCAGTTTCTCAAGAGCAGGAAAATCTGGCGAGAAAGCGGCCAATGCCTCAATCATCTTGAATGGAAATATCAATCAGCCTGTCGAGACGGTCTTACAGACATCACATCTATTCTCCCCTTTCTCGGATAAGATATGTAACGATACCGCCTTCTTGGATCGTATTGGGTTCTTCCTCCCCGGATGGGAGGTAATGAAGTTTGCACCCTCAAACTTCACTAATCATTTCGGTTTTAGTACAGATTTCTTCAGTGAATTCCTTCATTCTCAACGGAAGATGACCTATACAGATGCTATCGACAAGTATTTCACACTTGGTGCACAGATGAAACAGCGCGACACTAAGCCGGTACGCAAGACGGTTTCCGGATTGATTAAACTGATGCATCCTGATGGAAACTTCACTAAAGAAGATGTGCGTAAGTATCTTGTTTGGGCAATAGAAATGCGTCGACGTGTCAAAGAGCAATTGAAACGTATTGGTGGCATGGAGTTTTGGGATACGAATTTCTCATATATAGACAAGGAAACACAGGAAGAGTTTTTTGTTTCCGTCCCAGAAGAACGGGGTACTAATCTGATAGAAGATGTACCACTTCAACCTGGCACTTGTTACACAGCTACAAGTGACGGCGATAAGGTGTCTCTCGTAAAAATTGAGGTCATTACTATGCCTGGCAACGGCAAACTTACAGTGACTGGAAGCAGTTCAACAGAAGCCAGGGAGGATATAAAGAATACGTACAATTATATTCGCGCGAATGAAAGGGCTATTCTGTCTCAACAACATTCTTTGATACATCTTGATGTAACAGTTCAAGTGACTGTCTTGTTGGGGGTAGGTGATCATAAAGGTATTGGTGGTGCTGTTTTTGCAGCCATCGTATCATCTGTTTTTGGGCGGAATCTGAAATCAGGTCTTGGCGTAATCGGCAATATCAGTATTGGTGGTGCTATTGAACGCGCCTTGAATTTCAATGACCGGGTATCAATGCTCTCTGAGAACGGTGCAAAAAATGTATTGGTTCCAATGGATAATCTTGCAGAAATGGCTACGCTTCCAGCAACTATCCTTGGCAAGACGGATATTCCGTTATATGCAAATACTCAAATGTTGATACAGAAGATGATATAGTCTTTTATATTCAGTGTTGTTTTGCACTGAAAAACACATCAGGCAATGATAAAGGCGCTACCGCCAAGGAACGCAATCGCCAAATCGGCGGACACAAAGCATGAAACAAATAATGCTCACACTAAACCCAGCCTAATCCAATGTCGTTTTGGCAGTTATAATCCATGAGCGATATTGTTCAAGGCAATATTGTGAGTTGGACAACACTGTCCACATTGATGATATGCCCGTCGGATAGCAGTATTCGACGGGCTGTTTCATCTATTCCTTTTACGGCAGCGGTGATATTTGCATAGTGGCCGCCTTCTTTACGTTTGTCGGGGACAAAATAGGTAAGACGAACCTCCACGGTATTGGGCGACTGTTCCTCGAGAGCCTTTTGCAACTGTGACAACTGAACATCCAGAAGGGAAGTAAGGTCTGACGATAGTTCTACGGCCTGGTCGGTGGCGCGAGCAGTCTCTGCTATGGCATCATCATAACCCACCAGTGCGGCAAACGGTGCAAACTGTGCCGCACGGTTTGTCATCGACATCTGTTTATGCCTCTTAGACACATGGTGAGGTAGATTTATGATATCAGAGTAGTCCACATCTCTAATGTCTGCAATCAGTTTTGTTTCAGGCTTTCCACGTAGTCGCTGATTTTCTGCAGCTGTTCGGGAATTTTGATGCCCTGGGGACAAGCGGGCAGACATTGTCCGCAGCCAATGCAGTGGTCGGCCTGGCGTATAGAGGGCACAGCACGGTCGTAACCGACGAGGAATGCACGACGTGCGCGGAGATATTCCTTGCGTTCTTTCTCCTCGGTTTTATCCTCACCGTTGATGACGTTACCCTCGTTGAGACATTTGTTGTAGTGGGCAAAGATGCCTGGGATGTCGATGCCGTAGGGGCAGGGCATGCAATACTTGCAGTCGGTGCATGGTATAGTCTTGAAGTTGGCGAAGACATCGGCAATTTCTTCCAGAAGAACAAGTTCTTCTTGCGACAATGGCTTGTGGGGTGAATAGGTGCGTATGTTGTCCTGGAGATGCTCCATATAGGTCATTCCGCTGAGGACAGTAAGGATGCGCGGCTGATTGCCTGCAAAGCGGAAAGCCCATGAAGCCAACGACGCCTGCGGGTCGCGCTCCTTGAGGAGCTGGGCAGCATGGTCGTTGAGGTTGACAAGCTGGCCGCCAAGGAGAGGCTCCATGACAAACACGGGTATGTTGCGTTTCTCCAGCTCGTTGTAGAGGTAGCTGGAATTGGTGTTGCGTTCATTGAGAAGTTTGCTGTGGTTCCAGTCCACGTAGTTATGTTGGATGAGGACATGATCCCAGTGGTACAACCCCTTGTCTTGCAACGACAAGAGATAGTCAAAGGCCTGTATGTCGCCATGATAGGAGAAGCCAAGGTTGTGGATGCGACCTTTTTCGCGTTCTTCGCACAGGAAGTCGAGCATTCCATTGTCGAAGAAACGACGTTTGAGGCATTCCATCGAGTCTATCTCGTTGCCATCGGCATCGCGCGAGGTGCCGCCGATGCTGTGTAGCATATAGTAGTCAAGATAGTCGACTTGAAGCTTTTTTAACGAATTTCTATATAGTTTCATGCTCTCCTCGCGCGACCATGTCGACATTGCGAAGTTGGAGAGCTTGGTAGAGACATAGTATTCTTCCCTCTTGTGACGGCTTAGTGCTATGCCAACAGCTTCCTCTGAGCGTCCTTTGCAGTATGGGGGTGCCGTGTCGAAGAGGTTGACGCCATGCTCTATGGCATAGTCGACCAGTTGGTTGATGGCGTCTTGGTCAAGGGGCTGGTCCTGTTCGCGACCGCTGTCTCCATCGATGGTAGGGAAGCGCATGCAGCCATAGCCTAAAAGGGAGACCTTCTCGCCATGCAGGTTCTCACGCATGGACATTTTGCCAAGAGGCACTTCACCGAGCGAGAGTCCCTCGGCCTTGGTTTCCGGTTTAGACTTGCATCCAGTTGCAACAGCAGCTGTTGCGAGAGCGCCGGCACCTGTTACCTTTAAAAAAGAACGACGATCCATTATGATACGAATTGATTGTTGAGAATGAATTGTTTAAAAAAGATGACCGCCAAAGGTGGTGGTGTGATAGTACTCGGGGCTGCCATAAGGTCCACCGAAGAGTAGCGGACCCAGGGCTCCTGTGCGGTCTTTTATGTAGGTGAAGTGTAGATCGATGAAACTGTCGTCGCCGATGCGGTAACGCATTGCGGCTGTCACGGCAGTGGCATTGAGATCGATGGGCATGTCGGGGGCGAACCACGGATTGACGATGGCGCCAGATGCCAACGAGCCATTGAGGAACATCACCCTGCCTGCAATCCAGAGGCGGTCGTTGACCTTATAGGATGCCGACATGGTGAAGGCCGATGCCAGTGAGTTAGGGTTGCGTAGCGGCGCCATGCTGCGTGGACGTTGGCCATGAATCTGGTAGCCGCCAGGAGCCAATGTGTAGGAGTTTAAAAATGTCGCCGAGGTGCGGAAGGTGAACCTGTCGGACGGTCGGTAAACTACGCTGGGAGTAATGCCGAATGCCGATGCTGAATTGTAGCGGCTGCCAATAAAACCGCCACCCATCGACAGGTGGAACTCCAACGGCTGAAGGGTGTCGACAAGATGGTTCTTGTTAGTGAGCTGATGCACAGGTCGGTCTGCTTTGATGGAGGCTGTGGGGGTAAGCCGGTCGGACATGGATACTATGGTGTCCTGCTGCGCCCACACAACACTGGCAAAAGAAAAGAGCAGCAGATATATAAATGTCTTTTTCATGGTTTTCACGGTTTTGAATTGCTTATCTATGAGAAAATTATAAAAAGAAGAAGACAAACGAGTAGTGTGGAGATCATTATTTTGCCGGCAGGAATGGGTTTGAAGCGGTCCCAGTCGTCGTCATTGTCGAATCGGCGTTGGATTCGACGTTTGACCTCGGCATTCTTTGAGGCCGTTGGAGGAGTTTCGAGCAAGTTGCCTTCCGAGTCGAAGCGCGAAACGTAGTTGAATTTGGGCATCTCACGCCGGCGAAAAAAGTCGGCAATGGTCATCTTCTGTCTTGCCTCACGCTCTTCACGGTCGATTTCGCGAAGACGATGCTCAAAATACTCCAGTTCTTTGTCGAGTTCATCGGATGATACTTTCGCCGACAAGTCACCTTCTTCCCCCTTGTTGGTCAGCCGACCATTAGTCTTGTCTATTTCATTCTCCTGCTGGAGTTTGTATTTTTTTTGCAGATTCTCCAACTCCTCCTTTTGGGGGTCGTAGAACCAGGGTTTATAGTGGAATTGCCTCGGCTTGGGCGTATAAAACATTGGCATAATCGTGCAATTCTTGTTAATAAAACGTCTGTTGACTTATCGCGCTGCTTACAGTTTCCTCCTAAAAAGTCTGTTCCAGCGTACTTTGTGGTTGTCTTTATCCGTCGAGAAGACCACCATCGATGCGCGGCCAACAATATGGTTCTCAGGTACAAATCCCCAATAACGGCTGTCGGCACTGTTGTGGCGGTTGTCGCCCATCATCCAATAGTAGTCCATCTTGAATGTATATTCTGAGGTCTCCTTGTCGTTGATATAGATTTTCCCGTCACGGACATCAAGCTTGTTGTCCTCGAAGAAGGAGATGGCACGGCGATACAGGGGCAAATTATTGATGTTAAGTTTGATGGTCAAACCCTTGGATGGAATCTGCACAGGTCCGAAATTGTCAACCGTCCACGAGAAACCTTCGGCATGAGGAAAGAGTTCCAAGCCCGAATAGCCTGCAAGACGCGAGAGAGGCAACACCTCCAAAACCTGCGGGTTAGAGCGAAGCTTTTCAACCATATCCTTTGTCAACGGCAAGGTATAGTAGTCGTACATCTGCCTGAAGGCGTTCTCCCCTACCCCAATGTGATTCAGTCGGTTGATGATAGTGTCCTTTGCAACTGGCATCGTCTGGTTGACACCCACCAGACGGACACTGTCGCTCATATAATCCATCGGTTCGAGGCTCATATAAGGCATATTATCAACAATATACTTTATCTGACTGTCTGTCAAGAGCAAATAATTAAAATCCGACATCATCGCCAGATCATCCTCCGAGACACCAACTTTTCTAAAGACATTGGCATCCTGTGCTATTTTCATCTCGTACAACGCCTGTGGGTCTGCCCCCATACCAATCATAGATTGCTCATATTCAGCTATAGATTGCTGCATACGGATTGCATATTTGAACTGTAGTTCGGTAGGGTTGTCGATGGCAGTGCCGTTGATGTAAACCTGCTGACTTCGTATTTCTATAGTCTCGCCAGGCAGGCCGATGCAGCGTTTGATGAAGTTCTCGCGCTTGTCGAGCGGACGGGCCACAATCTTGCCGAAATGGGCATGGTCGTTGTAGACAGCCTCTCGTCCGAACTCGCGGATCAAGTCATAGTATGATGCATTGCTTTGGAACGCCGTAGAGACTGTGTCGCCATCGGGATAGTTGAATACCGTGGGGTCAAAACGCTCCACATTGCGAATGCCTGGATAGCGATGGTAGGGCAGCTTTATCCAGGGAAGAAAAGAGTTGACGTTGCCATTGGTGAATGGTATAGAATTATGTATCAAAGGAATAGAAAGGGGGGTCATGGTAGAGCGAGGACCATAGCTGATTTTGCTGACCATAAGGTAGTCGCCAACCAGGAGCGACTTCTCCATCGATGAGGAGGGTATCCTGTAGAATTCGAAACATTTGCCACGGATGATAACCGCTGCGACAAGAGCAAAAACAATGGCATCGAGCCACTCGCGTGCCGCAGAATATTTCTTCTTGGCAGCCTCAGGCCCCAAATACTCCAAGTTGCTCAGTCCCAAGTAGGGAATGTATGCAAAAGGGAATAACACTGCCACTGTCTGCTCCCAGAAACTGTGTCTCCCAAAGACTTTGGCAGTCTCAACTATCAGCAGAAGAAAGGTGAAAATATTGATGGCCGGTATAAGGAAATAGATGTACCAACGCCAATTTTTGCCGCAGATTTTTACCCACAGCACGATGTTATAGATGGGTATCAGGGCTTTCCACGGTTCGACACCAGCTTTTTTGAAGACGAAACAGAGTCCCAGAAAAGGGAAAAGGATGTAGATCAGTGCAAAAAGGTTGTAAAGCATTTAATTGATGTTTGTGTGTATTTTTAGATTTTAAATGAAAATTATTGATTATCCTTAACTTCATTTTTTTAATAACTCTATTCTCTTTTAATTATTGTGCCAAATTCTTTTAAAAGGATTTTTTTGTCGTTGTCCCATGTCAAGTCGGCGGCAGCAGCCGAAAAACGCCGCTCTTTCTCTTCGTCGGATATTGTACTCCAATAGCCGAGTGCGTTGCGGACAATGGAAGCCATAATCGCCGGTTCGGGCCACTGTGAGCGGCAGGTCTGAGGGTCGAAAGGTGCGGGTTCCACCAGCGTTCCTATATGGTAGCCATCAACGATGCGGCGTATTTCGGGGAAATCAGTTGCCAGTACAGGCACCGAGGCCTGCACGAAATCGGCAATACGGTTGGGGAAAGAATAGAAGTAGTTGAGTCCCCTGTTCTCGAGCAGGGAGAGCCCCAAGTCGGCATGTAGTGTTAGTTCACGGAGGACAGTGGGCTCCAGCCGCCCAAGAAATGTGATGTTGTCGCAGTCAAGCTTGTCAGCACGAGCACGCAATTCATCGTACTTGTCGCCAACACCCGCCACAATCAGATGACACTCATCAAGATATGGCATAGCTTCCATGATGGCCTCTATGCCGCGTCCGACATTGACCGCCCCCTGATAGAGGAGTATTTTCCTCTCTTTGCGAACTGCTTTTAAGGCTTTATTAATAGTATCGGACCCCTGTGTACCTGCTGCGACACGATGCTTCATAGGCACATTCCTCACCACAGCCATACTGATGCCATAGCGTTCACGATAAATATCAGCAATGGACTGGCACACAGTCGATGCAGCCATGCTGTCACGTCTCGCAATCTTGGGGAGCACATACTGCTCTATCCTCTCCCAGAAGCGTTTCACTCGCTGTCGACCCACAAGCTCTGGCACTTCGGGGAACATCTCGTGGGCATCGAAAAAGAGAGGCTTGCCACGCAGTCGTGCCGCAAAAAAACAGGCCAGAAGCGTGTCGGTGTCGTTAGCATATACAACATCGGTTCGTGCAAAGAGCAGTCGCAAAAATAGCCGCAGGTTGTATTCGGCATAGAAGAATGCTTTCTTGCGGAATACCAGACTCATGCGTTCAGTGCGATAAGGACGCTTCACAGGTTGGCTGGAGGGCAGATTGCGGCCCACCAACATGACCTCGCATCCAGCTTCGGTCAGTGCCATGCACGAGCGGTCCACGCGCTGGTCGGTCACCAGGTCGTTCGTCACCGCCATAATGATGCGGAGCGAAGGCGGCAGTGGTTGATTTGCAACTGTGCTGTTCAATGATGAAGTTTCGAATTAATAGTCAGACAATAACAGCTGCTTGGGCTGCGTCAGAAAGTCTGCAAAATTACATTTTTTTTTGCAAATTGAAAAAAGTTGTTACTTTTGCAATCGTTTTAAACAGTCAAACAGCCCTTATTGTTTGGCGTTTATTTATTGAATGGTTAATTGTTAGCATCTATTCTCACGCATTAATAGAATACATATATTTATATGAAGAATCTAGTTATTGTCGAGTCTCCCACCAAATCGAAAACCATCGAAAAATTCCTGGGCAAGGACTACACCGTGATGTCCAGTTATGGCCATATCCGCGACCTTGCCAAGAAAGAGATGAGTATTGATGTGGAAAACAACTACGAACCTCAATATCAAATACCCGAAGAGAAAATCAAGCGCGTTGCCGACCTCAAGAAAGCCGCCAAGAATGCCGACATGGTATGGCTTGCATCCGATGAGGACCGCGAGGGAGAGGCCATTGCGTGGCACCTTCGCGAAACTCTCGACCTCAAGCCCGAGAAAACAAAACGCATTGTATTCAATGAGATTACAAAAAACGCGATTCTCCACGCCATCGAGAATCCCCGCGACATCGACATGAACCGTGTCGATGCACAGCAGGCACGCCGCGTCCTCGACCGTCTTGTTGGTTACGAGATTAGCCCCATCCTCTGGAGCAAAATCAAACCCGCCCTCAGTGCCGGTCGCGTCCAGAGTGTCGCAGTACGCCTTATCGTGGAACGCGAGGAAGAAATCCGCAACTTCAAGAGCCAGAGCTACTTCAAGGTCACAGCCACCTTCACCAATAAGGACAAACGCACCATCCTCGCCGAACTGAGCAACCGTTTTGACACTGAGGAAGAGGCCAACGAATTCCTTACACAGATGGGCGACACGGGATTCGAAGTGTCGAAAGTGGAAACCAAGCCGGCCCACCGAAGCCCTGCACCCCCCTTCACCACTTCCACGCTTCAGCAGGAGGCCAGCCGCAAACTGGGCTACTCGGTGGCACGCACCATGCAGATTGCCCAGCAACTCTACGAGTCGGGATATATCACCTACATGCGTACCGACTCTACCAACCTCAGCGAAGAGGCCCTCGCCATGGCCCAAAAACAGATTAGCGAGAGCTATGGCGAACGCTATGTCAAAATCCGCCGCTACCACACCAAAATCAAAGGTGCCCAAGAGGCTCACGAGGCCATCAGACCCACCGACCTTATGGCTACAGAGATCAATGTCGAGAACGCTCAACGCCGTCTGTATGAGCTGATTTGGAAACGAGCCATTGCATCCCAGATGGCCGATGCCGATCTCGAGAAGACAACCATCGACATCGATGTCAACGGCCGTAGCGAGAAATTCGTTTCCATGGGTGAGCAGGTGCTCTTCGACGGATTCCTCAAGGTTTACTTCGAATCGACCGACGACGAAGAGGAGGACAAACCCAACCATCTTCTTCCCATCGTGAAAAAAGGCGACGAGCTGAACCTCGAGATTGTCGAGGCCACACAGCACTACACCCAGCATCCGCCACGCTACACCGAGGCCAGCCTCGTCAAGAAGCTTGAAGACCTCGGCATCGGCCGACCCTCGACTTTTGCCCCCACGGTTTCGACAATCCTGAAACGCGAATATGTGATAAAAGAGGACCGCGCCCCGCAGCCTGTAAGCATCACCAAGCTCAGCCGTACCCCAGGCAACAGCGTGGTTCGCACCGAGAAAACCGAGAACCAGGGAACCGAGAAGGGCAAGCTTTTCCCCACCGACATTGGAACCATCGTCAACCAGTTCCTCATGGAGCATTTCACCGACATCATGGATTACAATTTCACCGCCAAGGTGGAGAAAGACTTCGACGACATAGCCAACGGCAACCAGGCCTGGCGTACGGTCATCGACCAGTTCTATATACCCTTCCATCGCAATGTCAAGCAGACACAGACCCACTCCAAGCGCAACAGTGGCGAACGCCTCCTCGGCACCGACCCCGCAACGGGCAAGAACGTCTACGCCAAAATTGGCCGCTATGGCACTCTCATCCAGATTGGTGACACCAACTCTGAAGAAAAGCCCAAGTTCGCATCAATGAAAAAAGGTCAGAGCATAGAGAGCATCACCCTCGAAGAGGCTCTCGACCTCTTCAGCCTTCCCCGAACCCTCGGCCAGCATAACGGCAACGAGTTGGTAGTCAGCATCGGCCGTTTTGGACCATACGTGCGCTACGACGGCAAGTTCTACTCGCTCTCAAAGAATGACGACCCCTACACTATCACCCTCGAGCATGCACTCGAGATTATCGAGCTGAAACAAAAACAGGCTGCCGAAAAAGAGCGCCTCAAAGACCTCTTCCCTCACGAGGTGGGTGAATATGAAGGTGAAAAAGTCATTGCTAATATCGGCAAATTCGGTCCTTACCTAACCTACAAGAACGACAATTACCGTCTTCCAAAAACAGGTGTCGACCCCCTCACTATTAGCATTGCCGACGCTGTCGCCATCATCCGCGAAATGCAAGAGAAGAAAAATACCAAAAAGAGGAAATCGTGAATGGTGAATGGTGAATGGTGAATCGTGAATGGTGAATTGTGAATTGATAAAAAAAACGCACTTTTCAGTGCGTTTTTTTATTTGTTCATCAATTTTTTCAATGCAGCCACAAAGTTTAGAATGTCATCCTCTGTAGTGTCGAAAGAGCACATCCATCTCACCACATTGGCATCTTCATCCCAGTCGTAGAAGAAATACTCTTGCTGCAAGGCAGTCCATATATCACGTGGAAGCTGTACAAAGACACTGTTGACCTGAACGGGGTACATGACCCTTACCCCATCAACCTTTCTCACTTCGTCGTAAAGCAACTGTGCCATGCGGTTGCTGTGTTCGGCATTGCGACGCCACAGCGGAGCACCATTGTTCTCAACAAGATAGGCTTCAAACTGGGCTGCCATGAAACGCATCTTCGAGCAGAGCTGCCCCATCTGCTTGCGACGGTATTTCAGTTCGGCATCGAGTGCTGGGTTGAGTATCACTGCTGCCTCGCCCATCAGAAGTCCGTTCTTGGTTCCACCAAACGAAAGACAGTCTACGCCACAGTCTGTGGTCATCTCGCGGAACGAGCAGTTCAGAGCGACAGCAGCATTTGCCAGACGGGCACCGTCAACATGCAAATACATATTGTAACTGTGAGCCAAATCGGCGAGGGCTCGTATCTCGTCCAGGGTATAGAGTGTACCCAACTCGGTGCTTTGTGTTATGGAGATGGCGCGTGGCTGCGAGTGGTGTTCAAAGCCGAAACCATGCAACTGAGTGCGGACCAAATCGGGAGTCAGTTTGCCGTCAGGCGTGGCAACGGTCAGCAACCTACAGCCAACAATACGCTGGGGTGCACCGCATTCGTCCACATTGATATGTGCAGTATCGGCACAAACCACAGCGTGATGAGAACGACACATGGCATCGATATTCAGCACGTTGGCCCCTGTTCCATTGAAGACAAAGTAGACTTCGGCCTGCTGACCAAAAGTGTTCTTGAAAAGCTCTGCTGTGCGGGCACAGTATTCGTCATCGCCGTATGCCAAGGCATGGTCGACGTTGGCATCGGCTATAGCCTTCAGCACTTCGGGGCTGATACCCGAATGATTGTCACTGCCAAATCCACGTTTCATGATATTAAAGGGGTTATAGGTTACGAGTTAAGGTTATAGGTTATAATATGGAACCGCCAATTGTCATCTTTCAATTGTCAGTTTTTCCAAAATGTCGAGGTCATATCCTGCATCTTGCCTCGCTTTATGCGATAAAGACGCTGGTTGGTATTCCTGTTTCGCAGAGCTCCCAAGTGTTTGAGGTAGGGTCCAAGCTTTATGTAGTCGAAATTGTCGAGGTTGGCATCTGCCGATAGAGTTGTGCGACCGCTGTACCAGGCAGTGTGGAGCTTAGGGTGACTCTTACGCAGGTGGCTCATCAGGCGGTCGATTTCGGCCGGTATTGCATCACCACCCATAAGGGCAACACAGGTGATGTTCTGGTGCTGACGGTCAATCATCTTGTCGAGCGTCTCCTCCGTGAGCGGCTCTCCGATGTCGCCCCACAGATACTGCGAATGGCAACCAGGGCATCGGCAGGGACAACCCGTGATGTTGATAGCCAACGACACCTCGCCAGGAATTTCCTGGAAGACAACGTCTGTATTTAAGTACTTTAGCAAGGCTTATGGTTTACGATAGTTATTGTTCGTTTTTCATCGTGGCATAGTGGCGGCGTGCAGCCTCCTGCTGACGCGGCATCGAGAAGTTGCTGACACGCTTGAGGTAACCAATGATGCGGGTCATATAGTCGACATTCGACGAATGGCATACCGGACACTCTTTAAGATAGCGTTTGTCTATGTGGCCGCAGTCGTTACAGATAGTGTTGGGGATGTTGAAAGTAAAATAGTTGCATCCCTCCTTGGCAGCGACATGCAGCAGGTGTAGATACTGCTCCTGGGTCAGATGCTCCTCGAGGTTGCAATGCAGCGCGCTGCCACCCGTCAGATGCTCGATATAAGGTGCGCCGTGCAGGCGGAACTTCTCCAAGACAGAAATCGAGGGGTCTTCTACGACATAGAAATAGCTGTTGTAGCAATCGCGAGGCACAAAATAGCCATCTTCGCGGTCCCATTTGGCATGTTTCACACCCACGTTCTCAGCGGGAATCATCTCGCAGTTGAACATAACCTCCTTTGTGCGGTATTCCTTGTTCTTCTTCTCAACAAGGCCAAGGACTGTTTGCACGAAGTTCTTGTAGTTGGGGTTGTCGTTGATTGTCAAGCCCATGAACTCGGCAGCCTCGACAAGGCCATTCACTCCTATGGTGAGATACTGTCGGTTGATATTGATGTATCCGGCATCGAAGAGGGGCAGCATGCCGTGGTTGGCAAGCTCCTTGAGGTTCTCGTTGTAGGCAAGCTGTACCTTGTGGCAAAGGTCGATGATGTCGGTAAGGTACTCCTTGTAGTCCTTGCCGTTGTTTACAGCATACTGTATGCAACGGTTAAGATTGATAGTCAGCACACTCTTCGAGCCCGTAGAGACACCACCGGCACCAAGGGTATAGCTGAAACCATTGTCGGTAATCTCGTTTCGCAGACGGCAACAGCTACTCAGCGAGTCGGCGTTGTCGCTCATATAGGTGAAGAAGCTGTGGCCGGCGGCATACATTTCGGCGGTAAATTCAGCCATTTCGGGGTCCACCATCTCGCCATCTTTGCTCAGCAGAGCCATGGTCTCAACGGGGAAAGTGAGTACTGCCTTGGTGCGTTCCTGGTTGAACCAGCGCATGAAACGCTTCTGCAGCCATTTCAGGCCCTCCCAGTCGGGCTCCGAGCCGTCGGGGAAGCGGAATTCGCCGAACAGGCTCTCGAAATAAGGCTTGTCGTAGTAGGCAATGTTCCAGAACACAGCCTGATAGTTTCTGGCTCCTGTGGGCTGGTTAAGGGTGTATACAATCTGCTCAAAGCAGTCGGTGATAACCTTGTCGAGTGTGCGGCGTTTAAGGCTCAGGTCCACCACCTCGTCTGCTCTCGTATAGTAGTCCTTGCCGTAATCCTTGCCGATGAAATAGTTGAGGTACATCAGAAACTCCGGCGTGGCACAAGCGCCACTGAGCATGCTGCTGACCATGAAAACCATGTTGACAAAACCACCACAGAACGACTTCAGGTTTGTAGGTGCCGTCGAGTTGCCGCCAATCGAGGCTGTGCCACTCAGCAGCCAAGGGTACATTGTGATACTGGCACAGTAGTTGGCCAACGAGGTTTCGTCGTTTTTATATATAAAGTGGTGTGTCAGCAGGTCGATATAGCGGTCGGACAACTCCTTGCCAAACATCGCCTTGATGCGGTCGGTCAGCAGACGGCGGTTCAAGCGGATAAAGTTCGACTTAGGCAATTCACCAATAAGCGTTGCGATGTTCTTGTGCTCCACATTGGCGTTGGCATCATATTTCGAGCCTGTGGCAGCATTCGCAGCCTCGCAGTAGTCGGCAAGGAAGCGGAGCTTCTCCATCGTCTCGCGGTCCTCAGTGTGACGCTGACGGTAGAGCATAAAGCTCTTTGCCACATCATATTCGCCCTCCTTCATAAGAGCCACCTCAACCTGATTCTGAATTTCCTCCACCGTGATGCCGTTGTGGATGTCAAGGTGAGAGAGGATATTGGAAAGAGTACCCAGGTCGATAGGTTTCTCCACCGAGTTGAAAGCCTTGATGATGGCATTCATAATCTTGTCCAACGAGAAGCGCTCAGCAACGCCATCACGCTTGGTGATTGTAAGCAAACTAGTTTCCATTATGATGTATTTTTCAATGTCTTATCAGGATAACCGACAGACTGACCTGTCGGTAGTATTTAAATCTAGTCAAGAGCTACAGTTGTCCGAACAATTTCCTCAATTCACACCCCAGTAGAGTAATACAGCAACACTTCAAAGTATTCAATCTGAACAATTGACACCACACACTAAGCTATCTTGGCTATTTTTTTCTGTTTGCAAAATTACAACAACCGACAAAAACCGACAAATAAAGTTCTCAACATTACCATGTTTATAAAATTAAAATGTTAATCATCATCCCTTTACAGAATTTCCCCTCCATCCCCACTCCCGTCAGGCGTATTTTTTGAACAATCAAAAACATCCTTGTTCAAAACCAGCACTTCAATCCTCGAATTTTGTTTTTTTCAACCACATCATACTGAAAAAATCCGTTTTTGAAAATAACTATAAATCAGAAACTAGAGTTTATTGATATTTTATATAATACTATATATCATCCAATTACATATTAAACTCACAACGACAGAAATATTTTTTTTGAAAAAAAAACGACTTTTTTTTCTCAGTATTCAATTTTTTAGTAATTTTGCACTCTCAAAATGTGAAACATACATAAAGAAAATAAACAAAAAATTCTAAGAATTATGACTAAAGCTGAAATCGTAGCTTCAATTTCCGACAAGACTGGAATTGAGAAAGTAGCCGTATTGGCAGTTGTTGAAGAGTTCATGACCACCGTTAAGGATGCCATGATTGGTGGCGAAAACGTTTATCTCAGAGGTTTTGGTAGCTTCATCATCAAGCGCCGTGCCGAAAAAACTGGTCGCAACATCAGCAAGAACACCTCTGTTATCGTTCCCGCTCACAACATCCCCGCTTTCAAGCCTGCCAAGACTTTCCTCAATGAAGTAAAGGACAATGTAAAATAACATCATTTTACGCCATTATTCAATTGAACAGTTGAAACGTCCGCCTCTGTTGGAGACGGACGTTTTTTGTGTCTGCCAGCCTCTCCGGTTGAAAATGCTTACAACCTTGCTTTTATACAATATTATTATAGTTCTTTCGTTAATAGTAACTGTTCAATCACACTTTTTCAACCTTTAATCGTCAGTCACTGTGACAATCACAGCAGTAATTATAACCCACAACGAAGAACGCATTATTGGGCGATGCCTTCAGTCGCTGGAAGGCGTAGCCGATGAAATAGTTGTTGTAGACTCGGGTTCGACAGATGCTACCGAAAGCATCTGCCGCCAAGCCGGTGCCAGGTTCGAACACCATGACTGGGAAAATTTCTCCAGACAAAAAAACTATGCCAACAGCCTTGCCAGTTGCGACTGGATTTTGAGCATCGATGCCGACGAGTCACTCTCCGATGCTTTGCGAGAGCAGCTGTCATCCCTGAAAGCCAATCCGCTAGAAGACAACACCGTGTTCAGCTTCAACCGTTTGACCAACTATTGCGGCCACTGGATTCGTCATTGTGGATGGTATCCCGACTGGTGCTGTCGTATGTGGCGTAATGGGATTGCTCGATGGGAGGGCATCATCCACGAAGAGTTGCACTTCGAAAAGGATGTGTGTGTCAGGAGGCTGGAAGGCGACATGCTCCATTATTCATATAATACTGTGGGAGACCATGTTGCCCGACTCTCAAAGTATGCTCCCCTCAGTGCGGAGAAGGACTTCGAACGTGGTAAACGATGCGGAGTGGCAGCCATTGCGCTGCGACCCGCTTGGACATTTGTCCGCAACTATTTCTTCAGGGGAGGTATGCTCGACGGATGGGCAGGGTTTACTGTCTGCCGACTTTCAGCGACCTACACACTGGTTAAATATGCAGAACTGTACAGGAGATGCCATGAAACTACTCATTGACCTCAGCATACTGCGTCACCCATACTGCGGCCTAGGCCAGGTGGCTCAGGAATACGGCCAATTCATTGCCGAACACGACGGTTTCTTCCCCGACTCCTGCGAGGTCACACTGCTGCTGCCGCATGAATGGGATGGACGGTTTGGCGATGGTGTGAACTACCTTGTCCAGAAAGACATCTGGCGACTGGCACCCTGGCTGATGCCACAGTTCGATGTGTGGCATTCCATATATCAACTCTCTGCCTTCCGCCCCCACGACAAAAGCACCCGACGCATACTTACCATACACGATGTCAACTTCGTATACGAGAAAAATGGTCGAAAAAGGCAACGATACCTGAACAAGTTGCAGAAAGAGGTTGACTCGGCTGCGGAAGTCTGTTTCATCTCTGATTTCGCCAAGCAGGACGCCCTACAGCATATCGACCTGCATGACCACGAGCCTCGCGTAATACGTGAAGCGGTACGCAACTGCACCGGAGACTCACAGCAACGGCCCGCTACCATCACCAGCGACAGGCCTTTCCTGCTCTTCATCGGTGTTCTAAAAGACAAGAAGAACATCCACACGCTCCTACCCATGATGGAGCATATCAACGACATGGACCTGGTCATTGCCGGTGGCGGCAATGGCGAATATGCCGATACACTACAAAGCCAAGCGTCCGGTCATAAAAACGTCATTATGACCGGCTTTGTATCCGACAGCGAACGCAACTGGCTCCTCGCCCATTGCGCAGGACTCTGTTTTCCGTCACTCTTCGAAGGCTTTGGCAGACCCATAATCGAGGCCATGCAATGGGGCAAACCAGTCTTCTGCTCCACATGTACATCCATTCCCGAAACTGCTGGAGACCAAGCCTTTTACTTCACCGACTTCAATCCCGAAAGCATGGCCCAAGTGGTCACGGAAGGGTTGAAGGCATTCTCTACCGAACGTGCCGAAGCCGCCAAAGCCTACGCCAACACGTTCAGTTATGAAAAGCATTTCAGCGAATACATGAAACTGTATTGTCCCGACAAAAATAATAAGTAACCATATCTTTCCGTCATTCCCAAAAAAATTTGTATATTTGTAAATTCAAAAACTAGTAATAATAATAAATAAATATCAATAAATTAAATAATTACAAAGAAATGAAAACCACTCCGTACACAGATTTACACATCTCGTTAGGTGCCAAGATGGCCGAATTTGCCGGCTACAACATGCCCATCCAGTACTCTGGCCTCGTCGAGGAGCACAACAATGTCCGCAACAATGTTGGTGTCTTCGATGTCAGCCACATGGGCGAGTTCCGTGCCAAAGGCCCCATTGCCAAGCACTTCATGCAGTATGTCACCACAAACAACGTCGAGGACCTCTTCGACGGCAAGGTGCAGTACACCTGCCTGCCCAACGGTCAGGGTGGCGTGGTCGACGACATGCTCGTCTACCGCGTCCATGACGACGAGTACTTCATGGTGCCCAACGCCGCCAACATCGACAAGGACTGGAACTGG
>CACZUZ010000047.1 GCA_902784465.1 uncultured Bacteroidota bacterium | reverse complement strand
AAATCTTCGGCGGCGGCAACGGCTCCGGACAGGGCAACCCCGGAGCCAATGTGTCGGGTACGGCATTGACCGAAATACATGGCGGTCTGCACCACGACATCTTCGGCGGCTCCAATGAGAACGGTACTATAGACAATATTGTACTTTCTATCGACAAAGAGAATACGAGTGGTTGCGACCTGATGGTCATCAACGGCTACGGCGGCGGCAACAGGGGTACTGGCGGCGGCGGCGACATCATCATAGGCTGCGGTACGCAGTTCTACAACTTCTATGCCGGCTCCAACAACGCCGATGTCACGGGCAACATCAAAGTCACTATCCAGGGTGGCCAGTTCCACAATTTCTTCGGTGGCAACAACCAGGGAGGCGTAATCTCCGGCAACGTCACCGTGAACTATGAGTCGGGCACTATCAACAACCTCTTTGGCGGCTGCAATGCTGGCGGCAACATCCTCGGCAAGATCACTGTCAACGTCTACTTCGACGATAGCAACCCATGCCAGGACGGTCGCAGCATCGACTATGTATATGGTGGCGGCAACATGGCTGCCTATACGCCCAGCCTGGTGGATGGCAAGAAGATTGACGCCCCCGAGGTCAACATCTACAAGGGCACAATCAACAATGAGGTCTATGGCGGCGGCCGTGGCGCCAATGATGCCAACGGCATCTTCCGCGACGCTGCAGTCAATGCCAACCCCTTCGTCAGGATTGGACCGGCCTACACCAACAAAACCACGGGCGTCCTTGAGTACCATCAGGTCAACATAGGAAGGACCTTGACGCCAGTCCTCATCAACGAGGTTCTTGTGACGCCATTCGATAGAACCAACGGTAACGTCTTTGGCGGCGGCAATGCTGCCACCACCAACGGCAACACCAAGGTACATATCCTCAACAACTCGCACGTCTTCGGCGGCGTCTACGGCGGCGGCAACAACGCCACGGTAACAGGCAACACCGATGTGCAGATAGGAGAGTAGTAAAGGCTAGAAGCTCTAGAAGCTCTAGACTGTCTAGAGGCTCTAGAAGCCCTAGAAGCTCTAGAAGCTCTAGACAATCTAGACAGTCTAGACAATCTAGAACCTCTAGACAATCTAGAAGCTCTAGACAATCTAGAAGCCCTAGACAATCTAGAAGCTCTAGACAATCTAGAATCTCTAGACAGTCTAGACAATCTAGACAATCTAGAAGCTCTAGACAGTCTAGACAATCTAGACAATCTAGCAAATCTAGAACCTCTAGGCAATCTAGCAAAAAAAAACCAGCCGGGACGGCTGGTTTCTTTTTTTGTGGGGCTTCTGCTTCTGCTTTGGCTTCTGCTTTTCGGCTTCTGCTTCTGCTTTTCGGCTTCTGCTTCTGCTTCGGCTTCGGCTTCGGCTTCGGCTTTGGCTTTTTGGCTTCTGCTTTGGCTTCGGCTTTTTTGCTTAGGCTTTGCCCTGGGGGATCATGTCGTAGGGGATGGCATCGTGGGGGCCGGGGAGACGAGGCTCCTCGATGGTGCCGAAGTTATCCTCATACTTCTTGATGTTGTCGTTGAGGGCCATGAGTAGCCTCTTGGCATGGAAGGGGTTCATGAGGATGCGCTCGCGCACCGTGGCGCCCTCTCTGCCCGGCAGGGCCTGGGCGAAGTCAACAATGAACTCGGTGGGAGAGTGGGTTATTATCGCCAGGTTGCTGTAGGTTCCCTTGGCAACCTCGTCGCTGATGGAGAGGTTGAGGTTTTGTTGTTTTTTGTTGTCTTGGGGCATAGGAGTTTTTTTTTCTAGAAGCTCTAGATTTTCTAGAAGCTCTAGACTTTCTAGATTCTCTAGAAGCTCTAGATTTTCTAGATTCTCTAGATTTTCTAGATTCTCTAGGGCTTCTAGTTTTTTCTAGGGTTTTTTATTTCATTTTGCTTTTGTCGCCTACTATGAGGTTCTGGTATTCGGGGAGGCCGGTGCCGGCGGGGATGAGGTGGCCGACAATGACGTTCTCCTTCATGCCTTCGAGGTAGTCCTGTTTGGCGTTGATGGCGGCCTCGGTGAGTACCTTGGTGGTCTCCTGGAAGGAGGCGGCACTGATGAAGCTCTTGGTCTGCAACGAGGCGCGTGTGATACCCTGCAGGATCTGCTTTGCCGTGGCGGGCTTGGCATCGCGGGCTGTCACCAGAGCTTTGTCCTGGCGGCGCAGCTGCGAGTTCTCGTCGCGCAGGCGGCGGGCTGTGATGATCTGGCCGTTCTGGAGGGTCTCGCTGTCGCCACAGTCCTCGACGACCTTCATGCCGAAGATCTCGTCGTTGGTCTCGTGGAAGTCAATCTTGTTGATGAGCTCGCCTTCGAGGTAGCGGGTGTCGCCGGGGTCTTCAATCTCGACCTTGCGCATCATCTGACGCACGATGACCTCGAAGTGCTTGTCGTTGATCTTCACACCCTGGAGACGGTAGACCTCCTGAACCTCGTTGACGATGTATTCCTGAACCTTCATGGGACCCTTGATGGCGAGGATGTCGGCCGGAGTGATGGCGCCGTCGCTGAGCGGCGTGCCTGCCTTGACGTAGTCCTGATCCTGAGCCATAATCTGCTTGGAGGTGCTGATGAGGTAGGAGCGTTGTTCGCCGGTCTTGGAGGTGATGGTGATTTCGCGGTTGTTGCGTTTGAGCTTCTTGGCGATGGAGACGATACCATCGATTTCGGCTACGACGGCAGGGTCGGAGGGGTTGCGGGCCTCGAAGAGCTCGGTGACACGCGGCAGACCGCCCGTGATGTCGCCGGCCTTGCCGAAGGAGCGCGGGATCTTGACGAGGATGTCGCCGGCGCGGAGCTGCTGACCGTTGTCGACACCGATATGTGCGCCCACGGGGAGGTCGTAGACCTTGAGGATGTTGCCTTCGTTGTCGACGACGTTGAGGGTGGGGTTTTTGGTACGCTGACGGCTCTCGACGATGACCTTGTCCTGGAGGCCGGTCTGGGAGTCGCTCTCGACACGGTAGGTGACGTTCTCGATGACGTTCTCGAAGGAGACCTTACCATCGACGTCGCTCATGATGACGACGTTGTAGGGGTCCCATTCGGCTATGCGGTCGCCGCGGTGGATATCTTCGCCGGCCTGCTTGTAGAGCTTGGAGCCGTAGGGGAGGAGGGCAGAGAAGAGGGTGACGTCGGTCTTGGGGTCGACGATGCGCATCTCGGCGGAGCGTCCCATGACGAGGTAGTAGTCGGGCTGGTCGCTCTCGCCAGTGCCTTCGCGGTAGGGGATGCAACGCAGCTCGTCGATTTCGAGGCGACCCTCGTGGTGGGCCTCGATGCTGGAGGCGGTACCGATGTTGCCACCGGCGACACCACCGACGTGGAAGGTACGGAGGGTAAGCTGGGTACCAGGCTCACCGATAGCCTGAGCGGCGATGACGCCGACGGCTTCGCCCTTCTGGACCATGTGGCCGGTGGCGAGGTTGCGGCCGTAGCACTTGGCGCAGACGCCGTGCTTGGCTTCGCAGGTGAGCACCGAACGGATTTCGACCTCTTCGATGTGGGCCTCTTCTATGCGGCGGCAGATCTCTTCGGTGAGCTCGTCGCCGGCAGCGACGATAAGCTCGTCGGTCTGCGGGTCGTAGATGTCGTGGACAGAGGTGCGGCCGAGGATGCGCTCGCCAAGGCTCTGGACGATATCCTCGCCCTTCTTGAGGGCTGTGGTGGGAAGACCGCGGAGGGTGCCGCAGTCCTCGGAGGTGATGATGACGTCGTGGGCCACGTCGACGAGACGGCGTGTGAGGTAGCCGGCATCGGCAGTCTTCAGAGCGGTGTCGGACAGACCCTTACGGGCACCGTGGGTGGAGATGAAGTATTCGTGGACGAGAAGACCCTCCTTGAAGTTGGAGATGATGGGGTTCTCGATAATCTCGTTGCCGGAGGCGCCAGCCTTCTGAGGCTTGGCCATAAGGCCGCGCATGCCGGAGAGCTGACGGATCTGCTCCTTGGAACCACGGGCTCCGGAGTCGTACATCATATAGATGGGGTTGAAGCCCTGGTTGTCGGCCTTGAGCTGTTTCATGAGCGTCTCGGTGAGCTGGTTGTTGGTGTTGGTCCAGATGTCGATGACGTGGTTGTAACGCTCGTTGTTGGTGATGAGACCCATGGCGTACTGGCCCATGACCTCCTCGACCTCCTCGTTGGCCTTGGCGATGAGCTGCTCCTTCTCGGCAGGGATGATGACGTCGCCGAGGTTGAAGGAGAGGCCGCCGCGGAAAGCCTGGCGGTAACCCATGTCCTTGATGTCGTCGAGGAAGGTGGTGGTCACGGCGTTGCCGCAGACGGCGAAGAGGTCGCCGATGATGTCGCGCAGCGACTTCTTGCCCATGACCTGGTTGATGTAGCCGTAGGCTTTGGGGACCACCTGGTTGTAGAGGATGCGTCCCACGGTGGTGCGGAGACGGTCGGTCTTGATATAGTGTCCCTCGCTGTCGACGACGGGGAAGCCCTCGTTGTCGCGGAGGATTTCGAACTCGGTGCGGCAGCGGGTGGCGCGTTCCTCGTCGTTGGTGGGTTCGCGGTCGTAGAGGATGTTGCCGTCGCGGTCCTTGATAAGCTCGCTGAAGGTGCGGTCGGTGTGGACGAACTCATACTCGTCGCGGCCCTTGAACTCGGGCATGCGGACAGAGATGCAGGCGTTGAGGGCTACGCGTTTCTCGTTGTAGGCTATGATGACCTCCTCGGGGGAGTAGAAGCGCTGACCTTCGCCGGGAACCACCTCGTCGGCGGTGGTGTGGCGCGGCTTGGTCATGTAGTAGAGGCCGAGCACCATGTCCTGCGAGGGGACGGTGATAGGCGCACCGTTGGCGGGGTTGAGGATGTTGTGGCTGGATAGCATGAGGATCTGGGCCTCGAGGATGGCGGCGTTGCCGAGCGGCACATGGACAGCCATCTGGTCACCGTCGAAGTCGGCGTTGAAGCCGGTACAGACGAGGGGGTGGAGGCGGATGGCCTTACCCTCGACGAGTTTGGGCTGGAAAGCCTGGATGCCGAGGCGGTGGAGGGTAGGAGCACGGTTGAGGAGGATGGGGTGGCCCTTGAGGATGTTCTCGAGGATCTCCCACACCTCGGGGCGTTCCTTCTTGTCGACGATGCGCTTGGCGCTCTTGACGGTCTTGACGAGGCCGCGTTCGAGCATCTTGCGGATGATGAAGGGTTTGAAGAGCTCGCTGGCCATATCCTTGGGGAGACCGCATTCGTGCATCTTCAGCTCGGGGCCGACGACGATGACCGAACGGCCGGAGTAGTCGACACGCTTGCCGAGGAGGTTCTGGCGGAAGCGTCCCTGCTTGCCCTTGAGGGAGTCGCTGAGCGACTTGAGGCTGCGGTTGCTGTCGCTCTTGACGGAGCTGACCTTGCGGCTGTTGTCGAAGAGGGAGTCGACAGCCTCCTGGAGCATACGCTTCTCGTTACGCATGATGACCTCGGGGGCCTTGATCTCGAGGAGACGTTTGAGGCGGTTGTTGCGGATGATGACGCGGCGGTAGAGCTCGTTGATGTCGCTGGTGGCGAAGCGGCCGCCATCGAGGGGGACGAGAGGACGCAGGTCGGGAGGGATGACGGGTATGATGTTGAGTATCATCCATTCGGGACGGTTGTCCATGCCGCGGGCCTGCATGCGGTCGCGCGAGTCGCGGAACGACTCGACGATGTTGAGGCGCTTGAGGCAGTCCTGTTTGCGCTGGTTGGAGCTCTCCTTGCTGGCACGGTCGCGCAGCTCGTAGCTCAGCTTGTCGAGGTCGAGCTCGCTGAGGAGCTTGTAGAGGGCCTCGGCACCCATGCCGGCGATGAACTTGTCGGGATCGCTGTCGTCGAGCTGGTCGTTGTTGGAGGGGATGTTCTCCATGATGGCGTAATGCTCCTCTTCGGTGAGCAGGTCGAGCTTACGCACAGGGATGTCGTTGAGGACAGCCTTGCCAGGCTGGAGGACTATATATTTCTCGTAATAGATGACCTGGTTGAGCTTCTTGCTGGGGATGTCGAGCAGGGTGCCAATCTTGTTGGGCAGGGTGCGGAAGAACCATATATGTGCCACGGGGACGGTGAGCTCGATATGGCCCATGCGTTCGCGACGCACCTTCTTCTCTGTGACCTCGACGCCGCAGCGGTCGCAAACGATACCCTTATAGCGGATGCGTTTGTATTTGCCGCAGTGGCACTCCCAGTCGCGTGTGGGGCCGAAGATACGCTCGCAAAACAGACCGTCGCGCTCAGGCTTATAGGTGCGATAGTTGACAGTCTCAGGCTTGGTGACCTCGCCGTAGGAGCGTTTCTTGATAGACTCGGGTGACGCCAGGCTTATGGTTATCGATTTGAAATCGTTCTTTTGTGATTCTTGTTTGAAAGCCATGCTTTTATTATTCTGTTTCGTGAATTGTTTTTGTGATTTTTTTCGTGATTTGTGAATGGTGAATGGTGAATGGACAATAGTTAAGTAATGTCAATTCACAATTCACAATTCACAATTTCACAATTTCACCATTCACCAAATAAATTACTCAAAGGTTACTTCAAGACCGAGGCCGCGGAGTTCGTGGACAAGCACGTTGAAGGACTCGGGGATGCCGGGAGTGGGCTGGTTGTCGCCCTTGACGATAGCCTCGTAGGTCTTGGCGCGACCGTTGACGTCGTCGCTCTTGACGGTGAGGACCTCCTGAAGGACGTGGGATGCGCCGTAGGCTTCGAGGGCCCAGACCTCCATCTCTCCGAAACGCTGGCCTCCGAAATTGGCTTTACCGCCGAGGGGCTGCTGAGTGATGAGGGAGTAGGGTCCGATGGAGCGGGCGTGCATCTTGTCGTCGATCATGTGGTGCAGCTTGAGGTAGTAGATGTAACCCACGGTGGCGGGTTGGTCGAAGCGTTCGCCCGTCTCGCCGTCGTAGAGGTAGGTGCGGCCGTTCTCGGGGAGCCCGGCTTCGCGCATGTAGCCGTTGATTTGCTCGAGGGTGGCACCGTCGAAGATGGGGGTCTTGAAGCGCTTGTTGAGCTTCTTGCCGGCCCAGCCGAGGACGGTCTCGTAGATCTGTCCCAGGTTCATACGCGAAGGCACGCCCAGAGGGTTGAGGACGATGTCGACAGGAGTACCGTCGGCGAGGAAAGGCATATCCTCAGCGCGTACAATCTTGGAGACGATACCCTTGTTGCCGTGACGACCAGCCATCTTGTCGCCGATACGCAGCTTACGCTTCATGGCGATATAGACTTTGGCCATCTGTACGATTCCGCTGGGGAGGTCGTCGCCAACGGTGAGGGCGAACTTGTTGCGTGTGAAGCGGCCGTTGATTTCGCGGTGCTTGATGTTGTAGTTGTTCAGAAGCTCCTTGATGAGGTTGTTGGTCTCCTTGTCCTGGGTCCAACGGTTGGGGTTGACGTCGGTGAAGTCGATGGTGCGGAGCGTCTTGATGCTGAATTTCTCTTTCTTCTTGATGAGTTCCTCCTTATGGGAGCTGTAGACGCCATTGGAGGTCTTGCCGGCGAGGATGACAAGGAGCTTGTCGATGAGCTTCTCCTTGAGGTCGGCGAGTTCGTTGTTGAACTCCTCTTCCGGTTTGGCGAGGAGCTCTTTCTCGCGGGCGCGTGCCTTGCGGTCGCGGACGACGCGGGAGAAGAGTTTCTTGTCGATGACAACGCCACGGATTGAGGGCGGCACCTTGAGGGAGGCGTCCTTGACATCGCCGGCCTTGTCGCCGAAGATGGCACGGAGGAGCTTCTCCTCGGGGGTGGGGTCGCTCTCGCCCTTGGGGGTGATCTTGCCGATGAGGATGTCGCCGTCCTTGACTTCGGCGCCGATGCGGATAATGCCGTTCTCGTCGAGGTCCTTGGTGGCTTCGCTGCTGACGTTGGGGATGTCGCGGGTGAGCTCCTCGTCGCCGCGTTTGGTCTCGCGTACTTCGAGGGTGAACTCCTCGATATGGACGGAGGTGTAGATGTCTTCGCGGACGACGCGCTCGCTGATGACGACGGCATCCTCGAAGTTGTAGCCCTTCCACGGCATGAAGGCCACCATCATGTTGCGGCCGAGGGCAAGCTCGCCGCCCTGGGTGGCGTAGCCCTCGCAGAGGACCTGGCCTTTCTTGACCTTGTCGCCCTTGCGGACGATGGGACGCAGGTTGATGGCAGTGCTGTGGTTGGTACGCTGGTATTTGGTGAGCTTGTACTCGTGGAGGTCGTCGTCGAAGCTGACGAGACGCTCATTCTCTGTGCGGGTATGCTCGATGATAATCTTGGTGGAGTCGACATACTTGACCACACCGTCGGCCTCGGCGTTGAGGAGGACACGGCTGTCCTCGGCGACGGCCTGCTCGATGCCGGTACCGACGATGGGTATCTCGGGGTTGAGCAGAGGTACGGCCTGGCGCATCATGTTGGATCCCATGAGGGCACGGTTGGCGTCGTCGTGCTCGAGGAAGGGGATGAGCGAGGCTGCTATGGAGGCAATCTGGTTGGAGGCTATGTCGATGAGGTCTACCTCTTCCGGGGCCACGATGGGGAAGTCGGCCTGACGGCGTGCCTTGACACGCTGGCCTATGATGTGGCCTTCCTCGTCCTGCGGAGTGGTGGCCTGGGCCACGGTCTTGTTCTCTTCCGACTCGGCGGTGTAGTAGACGGGGTCCTCGTCGATCATCACCTGGCCGTTCTCGACACGCTTGTAGGGTGTCTCGATGAAGCCCAGGTTGTTGATCTTGGCGTAGACGCTAAGCGAGGAGATAAGGCCGATGTTGGGGCCTTCGGGGGTCTCGATGGTACAGAGACGGCCGTAGTGAGTGTAGTGGACGTCGCGGACCTCGAAGCCGGCGCGGTCGCGCGAAAGACCGCCAGGACCGAGAGCCGAGATACGGCGCTTGTGAGTGATCTCGGCCAAGGGGTTGGTCTGGTCCATGAACTGCGACAGCTGGTTGGTGCCGAAGAAGGAGTTGATGACAGACGAGAGGGTCTTGGCGTTGATAAGCTCGGTGGGGGTGAAGACCTCGTTGTCGCGCACGTTCATACGCTCGCGGATGGTGCGGCTCATGCGTGCGAGACCGACACCAAACTGGGCAGAGAGCTGCTCGCCCACGGTGCGGACGCGGCGGTTCGACAAGTGGTCGATATCGTCGACGTCGGCCTTCTGGTTAATAAGTAATATTAAATACTTTATTATAGAGGTGATATCGGTCTGGGTGAGGACACGCACCTCGTCGGGCACATCAAGGTTCAGCTTGGTGTTGATTCTGTAGCGACCCACATCGCCCAGATCGTAACGCTTGTCGGAGAAGAAGAGCTTCTCGATGATGCCGCGTGCCGTCTCCTCGTCTGGGGGTTCGGCGTTGCGGAGCTGACGATAGATGTACTCCACGGCCTCCTTGGCATTATTGGCCGTGTCTTTCTTGAGGGTGTTGTAAATGACCGAATAGTCGATGCCGTCCTTGTCCTCGGTGGTGATGAGGACGGTCTTGATATTGAGCTCGAGGATTTTCTCGATGTTCTCCTCGGTGAGTTCGACGTCGCGTTCGATGACCACCTCGGTACGCTCCATGGAGACCACCTCGCCGGTGTCCTCGTCGACGAAGTCCTCAATCCAGGTGTCGACGACGCGGGCAGCGAGCTTGCGGCCAATGTTCTTCTTCAGGTTGGCACGTGTGGCTTTAACCTCCTCGGCAAGCTCGAAGATGTCGAGGATGTCCTTGTCGGTCTCGTAGCCTATGGCGCGGAGAAGGGTGGTGATGGGCAGTTTCTTCTTGCGGTCGATGTAGGCGTACATCACGTTGTTGATGTCGGTGGTGAACTCCATCCAGCTGCCCTTGAAGGGGATGATACGGGCACTGTAGAGCTGAGTGCCGTTGCTGTGGAACTGGGTGCCGAAGAAGACGCCCGGGGAACGGTGCAGCTGTGAGACGACGACGCGCTCAGCACCGTTGATGACGAAGGTGCCCTTGGGAGTCATGTAGGGTATCATGCCCAGGTACACAGGCTGCTCGATGGCCTGGAACTCCTCGTTCTCAGGGTCGTTGCAGGAGAGTTTCAACTTGGCCTTCAGCGGGACGCTGTAGGTGAGACCACGCTCGATGCACTCCTCGATGGTGTAGCGCGGGGGGTCGATGAAGTAGTCGAGAAACTCAAGGGTGAAGTTATTGCGGGCATCCGAGATGGGGAAGTTCTCCCTGAAGACCTTGAAGAGACCCTCGTCGAGACGGTTGTCGGGGTTGGTCTCAATCTGGAAGAAATCCTGGAACGACTTGAGCTGGATGTCAAGGAAGTCGGGATAATCGAACTTGCGTACGGATGCAAAATTGACGACTGTGGGTTGTTTTTGTGCCAAGGGGAAAAATTTTAAAAGTTTAAAGTTTTAAAGTTTAAAGTTCTGGTTTTTCGGGATTTTTCGGGATTTTTCGTTATAACGTTATAACGGTATTTCGTTATTTCGAAGTTTTCTGTCGTTATAACGTTATGACGTTATTTCGTTATTACGAGCTTCGTTATGACGTAATAACGTTATTTCGTTATTTCGGGGCTTTTTCCGAAAAGCTGAGACTTTTTACTTTATGCTACTTATATATACGCACGCGAAAATGCATAGCATAGCAATAAGGAATAGGTACTCCGACACCTAGTCGGAGACCCTATTCCTATGTTGTGTCAAGCAGTATGGAACTTACTTAACCTCAACCTCTGCACCAGCCTCTTCGAGGGCTTTCTTCAGTGCATCGGCCTCGTCCTTGGTGACACCTTCTTTGAGGGTCTTAGGAGCGTTGTCGACGAGCTCTTTGGACTCTTTCAGGCCAAGGGAAGCGAGATCCTTGACAGCCTTCACGACGGCCAGCTTCTTGGTCATGTCGGGCACACCCTTCAGGATGACGTCGAAAGCGGTCTTCTCTTCGGCAGCGGCGGCAGCACCGGCAGCGGGGCCAGCGGCGACGGCGACGGCAGCAGCGGCGGGCTCGATGCCGTATTTCTCCTTCAGGAGGTCAGCGAGTTCTTTTACTTCTTTAACGGTTAAGTTAACCAGTTCTTCTGCTAAGGCTTCAATGTTTGCCATGGTATTCTAAATTTTTTTAATTGTTTTTAAATTTGGTTTGTTTTTTTTCTGGATTTTCTAGATTTTCTAGATTTTCTAGACTATCTAGACTATCTAGACTATTATTCTGCTTTTTTCTCTTCGAGAGTCTTGAGAACACCGCAGATGGTGTTGCTTGCCGACTGAAGGCCAGAGACGACATTCTTGATCGGCGACTGGAGCAGAGCGATGACGTCGGCGATGAGCTCGTTCTTGGACTTGATGTTGACAAGTGCCTCGAGGTTCTCGGCGCCAATGTAGAAGCTCTCCTCAACGTAAGCACCCTTGAGCACAGGTTTCTTGGCATCCTTGTTGGCGGCCAGGAAGTCCTTTATGAGCTTGGCAGGGGCGTTGTTGACCTGCGAAAGCATGATGCAGGTCTCACCCTTGATGACAGGATAGAGTTCGGAGTAGTCGATGCCACTCTTTTCCATTGCCTTGATGAGAAGGGTGTTCTTGACAACTTCCAGCTTGACCTCCTTGCGGAAGGCGGCACGACGCAACTTGCTGGTCTGTACCGAGTTGAGACCTCCAATATCAGCAATATAGATAAGAGGATAGGCCTTGATCTCTTCGCACAACGAGTCAATCAGTTGGTCTTTCTGTTCTTTTCTCATGATTTGTTTACGATTAATGGATTTTTAGATTTTCGGATTAGAGCTTTTTCGTTATTTCGTTGCTTCGTTATTTCGTTATTACGTTATAACGTTATTACGATGCTTCGTTATTTCGTTATTACGTTATAACGTTATTACGATGCTTCGTTATTACGTTATTTCGTTATAACGTTATTACGACAGTTTTTTGCTTCATCCGATCATCTATTCTTACAATGTTGCGGCTTTGGTGTCGACTTTGACTCCGGGGCTCATGGTGGAGGAGACGGAGATGCTCTTCACGTATGTGCCTTTGGCTGCGGAGGGTTTCAGCTTGATGATAGCCTGGAGAACCTCGCGGGCGTTCTCGACAATCTTGTTGTTGTCGAAGCTGCATTTTCCGACAGCGGTATGGATGATACCGAACTTGTCAACCTTGAAGTCAATCTTACCGGCTTTGGCCTCTTGGACGGCCTTGCCGACTTCCATTGTAACTGTGCCGGTCTTGGGGTTGGGCATGAGGCCACGGGGACCGAGGATGCGGCCGAGGGCACCAATCTTGGGCATGACGCTGGGCATGGTGATGATGACATCGACATCGGTCCAGCCGCCTTTAATCTTGGTGATGTACTCGTCGAGGCCGTAGTAGTCGGCGCCGGCTGCTTTTGCTTCTTCCTCCTTGTCGGGGGTGCAGAGCACGAGGACACGAACAGTCTTACCTGTGCCGTGGGGCAGTGTGACGCTACCGCGGACCATCTGGTTGGCTTTACGAGGGTCGACACCCAGGCGGACGTCGATGTCGAAGCTGGAATCAAACTTTGTGTAGGTAATCTGCTTTACGACGTTGACAGCCTCCTCGAGAGAGTAGACGTTGTTTTTGTCGTACTTCGCAAAAGCCTCTTTCTGCTTTTTGGTTAATTTTGCCATTTCTGCATGTTTTTGTGGTCACCGCAATTGTGCTGAATGCTTGAATGTTTGAGTGCTTGAATGTTTGAGTAACTTTCAATTTTCAATTCTCAACTATATTGCTACCACTGTTTAAAAACTTTCTTTACTTTGCCAGAGGGTTATCACCCGTAACAGTGATACCCATGCTGCGGGCAGTACCGGCGACCATGCTCATGGCCGACTCAACGGTGAAGCAGTTGAGGTCGGGCATCTTGGCCTCGGCAATCTGACGCACCTGCTCCCAGGTGACGGAAGCGACCTTGACGCGGTTGGGCTCTGCGGAACCCTTGGCAGCCTTGGAGGCCTCTTTCAGCTGTACGGCAACAGGGGGAGTCTTTACTACAAAATCAAAGGACTTGTCGGTGTAGACATTGATGATGACAGGCAGGATTTTGCCGGCCTGGTCCTGCGTACGAGCATTGAACTGCTTGCAGAACTCCATAATGTTGACACCCTTGGCACCGAGAGCGGGACCTACGGGAGGTGCCGGGTTGGCGGCGCCACCTTTGATCTGAAGCTTAATCAATCCTGCAATTTCTTTTGCCATTGAATGTTAACTTTAAAAAATTTGTTATTGACTTTTTTCTATTATTTTCTTTCGACGGGACGGTGGTTTTTTTCGTTATAACGTTATTACGTCATTACGATGTTTCGTCGTCATTTCGAAAGAGTTTTCAAATCTTTTCCTCAACAATAGTTTTTTGGGGGTTATTCCTTCTCAACCTGGTTGTAGTTGAGCTCGAGGGGGGTCTTGCGTCCGAAAATCTTGACGGTGACCTTGAGTTTCATCTTTTCCTCGTTTACATCTTCGACGATGCCGGAGAAAGAGTTGAAAGGACCGTCGATGACTTTGACAGGCTCGCCGACAATGAACTTGTCGACCATGCCGCCGTCGCTGTCAAGCTGCTCATCCATGTTGCCAAGGATGCGGTTGACCTCGGCGGGACGCATGGGGATGGGAGCGCCATCCTTCTCGCGCAGGAAGTCCAGTACATTGGGAACATTCTGAATGACAGGTATTATCTCGTCCCTGAGCTCGGCCTCTAACAACACGTAACCAGGGAAATAGTTGCGGTCTTTGACCACCTTTTTCCCATTGCGTATAGAGTAGACTTTCTCGGTAGGGATAAGAACCTGTGGAACCAGTTCGGACCAGCCTCGTTTTGCCATCTCGCTTTCGATGTACTCCTTGGCTTTCTTCTCTTTACCACTAATGGCTCTTACGACATACCATTTCTTAGACTGTTGATCCATTGCAAATAAACTATTATAGGGGAATATGATTTGCCTGATGTAGCGTTCGGCGCGGTCTCAATGGGAATTGGGAAGCAAGACAACATGCCGTAGGGGGTATACAGGTCTGTACGCCAATCCCTTAGCCAATCAAGTTATAATAGATTCCTAAAATGCCTTTGAATGCTCCGGCGTTGACACCACAGATGTAGTCCATCAGGAAGATGATGACAGCCAGAATAAGAGCGGCCACAGCAACAACGACAGCGCTGTTCTGCAGCTCCTTAAATGTAGGCCACGACACCTTGTGGACAAGTTCGTCGTAGCTGGATTTTACGTAATCACCGAATTTAGACATCTTTATATCAGTTTTTTGGCAGGGGCAGAGAGAATCGAACTCCCAACTACGGTTTTGGAGACCGCTATTATACCATTTAACTATGCCCCTGGACAGCCGGACCAAGGTTGGTCCGGCTAAAAGGGATTATTATTCAATAATCTTGGTTACCTGACCCGAGCCAACGGTACGGCCACCTTCGCGGATAGCGAAGCGGAGGTTCTCGTTGAGGGCGATGTCGGCGATCAGCTCGACGGTGATGGTGAGGTTGTCACCAGGCATAACCATCTCACGACCCTCGGGGAGGATGATGGTACCGGTCACGTCAGTGGTACGGAAGTAGAACTGGGGACGGTAGTTGTTTTTGAAAGGAGTGTGACGGCCGCCTTCCTCTTTCTTGAGGATGTAAACGGTAGCCTCGAATTTATGGTGGGGCTTGATCGAGCCGGGTTTGGCGATAACCATACCACGACGGATCTCGTCCTTATCGATACCGCGGAGGAGCAGACCAACGTTGTCGCCAGCTTCACCCTCGTCGAGGATCTTGCGGAACATCTCGACACCGGTAACGACGGATTTCAGTTTCTCAGCACCCATACCGATGATGTCGACGGGGTCGGAGGTGTGGATGACACCAGTCTCGATACGACCGGTAGCAACGGTACCACGGCCGGTGATGGAGAAGACGTCCTCGACGGGCATGAGGAAATCCTTATCAACTGCACGGACGGGCAGGGGGATCCACTCGTCGACGGCTTTCATAAGCTCTTCGACCTGGGCAACACCGCTGGGATCACCATTGAGGGCTGCAAGAGCGGAACCACGGATGACGGGGATATGGTCGCCATCATAGTCGTAGCTGTTGAGGAGCTCGCGGACTTCCATCTCAACGAGGTCGAGAAGTTCGGGGTCGTCAACGAGGTCGCACTTGTTCAGGAAAACGACGAGCTGGGGGACACCAACCTGACGGGCGAGAAGGATGTGCTCGCGGGTCTGGGGCATAGGACCGTCGGTAGCGGCAACAACGAGGATAGCACCGTCCATCTGGGCAGCACCAGTGACCATGTTCTTGACGTAGTCAGCGTGACCAGGGCAGTCGACGTGAGCGTAGTGACGTGTCTCGGTCTGATATTCGACGTGTGCGGTGTTGATGGTGATACCACGCTCTTTCTCTTCGGGAGCGGAGTCGATGGAGTCGAAGGACTTAACCTCGGAGAGACCCTTGGCAGCGAGAACCTTGGTGATAGCAGCGGTCAAAGTGGTCTTACCGTGGTCGACGTGACCGATAGTACCGATATTGACGTGCGGTTTAGAACGATCAAATTTTTCTTTTGCCATTGTTTAAAATGTTTAATACGTATTAAAAGTTAATATTATATCTGTTGTGTTGTCTAGTGCTGTGGCGGGTGGTGGTTTGGACAGGTTTTCGGGTTGTTGATAATTTGTTGATTGCTTTTTTTTTCCACAAACATAGAGGCGCACTGTCTGCGTCTCTCCTTGTCAAACTCACACTCATTTTTATGCACTAAAAAAGAGCTACAGACCGGATTTGAACCGGTGACCTCATCCTTACCAAGGATGCGCTCTACCAGCTGAGCTACTGCAGCTTTTGCCTCTCTCGAAGCGCGTGGCGGTCTCTCGTTCTCCGCCTTTTATCTTAGAGCGGAAGACGGGGCTCGAACCCGCCACCTATAGCTTGGAAGGCTATCGCTCTGCCAAATGAGCTACTTCCGCTTCTCTGTAGGTTGTGGGGGAGGGTGGACTCGAACCACCGAACTCCGAAGAGGACAGATTTACAGTCTGTTGCAATTGCCGCTATGCGACTCCCCCATGTCCGGTAACCAAGTGGAAGACTGGTTAATGGAACTCGAGCCGATGAAGGGACTCGAACCCCCGACAGGCTGATTACAAATCAGCTACTCTACCAACTGAGTTACATCGGCTTTTCTCAATATTTCAAATAACCCTTTTTGTTGTTTTGAGGTTGCAAAAATACTACTTTTTTCAATACTGCGAAATTTTTTTTTAACTTTTTTCTGCCTTTTGTTGTAAGTGGTTAATTTTCAACAATGCCGAAATGCTTTTTTTTGTCTCTTTTTGTCTCACTGTATCTCATAAGTCCATTTTTTGTCTCGATTTTGTCTCTCTTTTCCGCAAAAATCGGCTCGTTTTATGTCCAAAAATCGTCTATTTTGTACAACGTATTGATACTAAGCGTTGTAATATTGTATACAATTTTTTCTTGTTATCTCCGTTATCGAGTCAGACCTTTTATATTCAGAATAATAGAACCCTGTCTGGCGTCGACGCCCGCAACCAACAACATAGCTATGGAGATTCCGTCAAAGATACTAGAAAACGCTGTCGAGGCGCTGGCTACATTGCCTGGTGTGGGCAAGCGGTCGGCGTTACGCTTTGCGCTGCACCTGCTGAAGGAGCAGGATGGCGACTTCGCCTCTTTCATAGGGGCGCTGACAAGCCTGAAACGTGACTCGCACTACTGTAGCCGCTGCCACTGCATCAGCGATACGCCGGTGTGTCCCATCTGTGCCAGCCCTAAGCGGAACCAGAGGGTCGTCTGTGTGGTGGAGAACATCCAGGAGGTGATGGCGATAGAGAACACTGGTCAATACCTGGGACTGTACCATGTCCTGGGGGGTGTCATCTCGCCACTTGACGGTGTGGGAATCAATGACCTGACGATAGCGCAGCTGGTGAGACGTGTGGGCGACGAGGGGATAGAGGAGGTGATATTGGCTCTGCCGACGACGATGGAGGGCGACACCACCAATATTTATATAGACCGACAGTTGAGGCAATACCCTGAGGTGAAGGTGACGACCATTGCGCGTGGCGTCGCCATTGGCGACAACCTTGAGTATGCCGACGAGGTGACCTTGGGACGATCAATCATTAACCGTATACCTTTTTCGATGTCATGAAAAAAATATTGTTATCTTTTTTTGCATTGCTGCTCATCGCCGGTTGTGGAGGAGCGCAGAACCGTGAAGAGGCTGTCGACAAGGAGTTACGCCGAGACATAGCCCAGATGCTGATGGTTGGATTCCGCGGGACGACGCTGGACGACGACAACCATATAGTCCGCGACATCCGCGACTATGGCATAGGTGGCGTCATCCTCTTTGAGTATGACGTGCCGTCGAAGTCGCGTCCTCGCAACATATCGTCGCGTGAGCAGCTACGCCAGCTGTGCGGAGAGCTGCAGGGGCTGTCGGAAGAGACCCTTCTTATCGGCATCGACCAGGAGGGTGGTCGCGTCACCCGCCTGAAGCAGGAATATGGCTTCCCCTACTTTGCTTCCCCGCAAAAGATGGCGGAGGGTGGAGAGGATAGCGTGGAGTACTATGCACGCCTGACGGCGGAGACGCTGGAGGGGCTGGGCATCAACGTCGACTTTGCCCCATGTGTGGATGTCAACGTCAACCCCGACTGTCCTATTATCGGCAAGCTGGGGCGTTCGTTCAGCTCGGACGCTGAGGTTGTCAGGGACCATGCCATGACATGGGTCTTCGAGTTGCAGGAGAGAGGGGTGGCGGCTTGCCTCAAGCATTTCCCCGGACATGGCAGCTCCAGCAGCGACACTCATCTCGGCGTGGCCGACGTCAGCGACAGCTGGCAGGAGAGCGAGCTGTTCCCTTACAGCAACCTGATTGACTGGGGTGGGGTGAAGATGATTATGACTACGCATGTCTTCAATGCCCGCTTCGACAGCGTGTGGCCCGCGACCCTCTCGCACGCCACGCTGACGGGACTGCTGCGCGACAGCCTTCATTTCAACGGTGTCATCATCACCGACGATATGGCTATGGGTGCCATGACGCAGCGTTACGGATATGAAGAGATGATATTCAAGGCCATCGAGGCTGGCGCCGACATGCTATGCCTGTCGAACAACGGTGCCGAGTATGACGCCGACATAGTGCCTCGCACGGTGGACCTTATATATAGTATGGTGAAGGATGGCCGCCTGTCGCGAAAACGCATCCGCGAGAGTGCGGAGAGAGTGAGGTTTTTAAAGGGGGGAATGAAAGCTGACAATTAACCGCGTCGGTCTATTTCACACCTATTTGATTGCACTCCAGTCGATGGGGGATTGGCCGTGGCCTGTGAGGTAGGCGTTGGCTTGGCTGAAATGGCGGCAGCCGAAGAAGCCACGGTAGGCGGAGAGCGGCGAGGGGTGCGGCGCGGTGAGTACGAGGTGCCTGCCGCTGTCGATGAATGCCTTCTTGGAGATGGCGTAGCTGCCCCACAGGAGGAAGACGATGCCGTTGCGGCGGCTGGAGAGCTCACGGATGGCGGCATCGGTGAAGAGCTCCCAGCCATGGCGTTGGTGGCTGCCAGCCTGATGGGCGCGGACGGTGAGGGTGGCGTTGAGAAGCAGCACGCCCTGTTCGGCCCACCCGCTGAGGTCGCCGCCTGTCAGCGGTATGTCAACGCCGAGGTCGGCATTGATTTCCTTGATGATATTGACCAGTGACGGCGGCACGGCTATGCCCTGCGGCACGGAGAAGCATAGTCCCATGGCTTGCCCTGGCTCATGATAGGGGTCCTGCCCGAGGATGACCACCTTGACATCGTCGAAGGGGGTGCTGTCGAAGGCGGCGAAAATCTTGCTTCCAGGAGGATAGCAGGTATGCTGCGCCCTTTCGGCGAGGAGGAAAGTCTTCAGTTCGGCGAAATAGGGGGCATCGAACTGGGGTTGCAAGACAGAGAGCCAGGAAGGGTCGATTTTGGGAGACATAAGAGATGGTTTTTTGCTAGACTTTGCTAGACTTTGCTAGACTTTGCTAGACTTTACTAGACTTTACTAGACTTTCTAGACTATCTAGAGCTTCTAGAGTTTCTAGAGCTTCTAGAGCTTCTAGATTAGAGGAAGGGGTTGTATTTTTTCTCGTCGGCTATGGTGGAGCTGCCTTCGTGGCCGGGGAGGACACGGTAGTCGTCGGGGAGGGTCATGACTTTGGCTTTGAGGTTGGCTATCAGCTCCTGGTGGTTGCCGCCGGGGAGGTCGGTGCGACCGATGCTTCCACAGAAGAGTGCGTCGCCGGTGATGACCGCCTTGTCGTCGGGGACGACGTAGCAGATGCTGCCGGGGCAGTGACCCGGGACGAACAGGCATCTCACCTCGACGGCACCGATATGGAGCAGGTTGCCGTCGTGCAGCTCTTGAATCTCGAGGTCGTCCATAGACTCCACCGCGAAGCCCATGACGCTGCCGTAGGCCTCGGCCTGGCGGAGCAGCTTCTTGCCGTCGGCATGCATGGTGACGGGCAGGTGGAAACGCTCGCAGCACTGCCGTAAGCCGGCGATATGGTCGACATGGGCGTGGGTGAGGAGCAGGTGGGTCACCTGCAGATCGTTGGTGGTGAGGTACTGGATGAGCTGGCTGTCTTCGTAGGTAGCCTCCATCGCAGGGTCTACTATGGCGCACTGCTTGTTAGCCTCATCGACGATGAGGTAACAGTTGACACCAAAGTGATTGAAGGTGAACTGTTTAATCATGAGATAATATTGTTTGATTGTTTTAATGTCTGAATGTGTGAGTGGCTGACGCAAACATTGCTGCGCAAGCACTCAAACAATCAAGCAATCAAGCATTTAGGCATTCAACCAGGCGTCGAACTGTTCGCGCTTGAGTGCGGGGATGTCGAGTTTCATCTTCTTGCGGAGGCCGCCGAGGTCGTTGAAAAGCTTGTTGGGGTTGGCTGCTTTGAGCTGGGATATGGTATTGATACCTGCCTTGCGGATTACCGGCACCCATTCGGCGGGGACGCCGTGCTTGACGAAA
>CACZUZ010000046.1 GCA_902784465.1 uncultured Bacteroidota bacterium | reverse complement strand
ACGTGTACGTGCGATGTCGTCGACACCGAGCGTCTCGTTAATCCACTCTGTCACAACGTCGAAGGAGCAGCCATAGTATTTCAAGTTCCAGTTCTGGGTTTTGCCGTTAAGCGTGACAACATCCTGTAGGCAAGTGCTGTCGGCACCGTCCGTGCGGTAGTAGTCCATCACGAAGCGGCCTTGTGGAATCTGAAACTTGTCTTCATCGCCACTGTTGCCGGCCGAGCGGCTCATCAGCGGCATGGCAAAGAAAAGGATTGCAGCAATGCCAACGAAAAGCCAGAACCATATATTGCCCTTGTTTTCAGAGAAAAACTTTTTCATTTATATTTCCTTTTTATTTTCATAAGTTCTACAGGAGCCTTGAAGAAGTCGCGGCTTTTAAGCTGCGAACCGTCAATGTCCTGCCATTGGAAGAGCGGGAACTCGTATATCTTAGCGATAGCCCGCTCCTTGCCGTAGACTTTCTTGTAGCGTGCCAGCAGTTCGACATCAAACAGCCAGCGTGTGATGAACTGTTCGGGGAAGATGGCCTCGACCACCTCGGTACGGAAGAGCTTTGCGCCGCACTGGGTGTCGTAGACCGGCAGGTCGAGCATCAGCGAGGCCACGGTGGCAAAGCAGCGGCCCAGGTAGTGTCGCATAGGTTTGCGTTTCACCTTGGCGCCCAGGCGCATAAGCCGTAGTCCCATGATAGCGTCATAGCCTCTGTCGGCCCACTCAACCATAGGCTTTATCTCGTCGAGGGGTGTCGCCAAGTCGGCATCCCAGAAAGCTATATACTCAGGCTTGTAGTGCTCGGCGGCATAGAGCATGCCCTTGCGGACAGCCTCGGCCTTGCCTCCGTTGGGCTGTATGTCGAGCAACAGGAGCCGCTCGTGACGAGCCGTGAGGGACTGCAGCACCTCGAGGGTGTTGTCGCGACTGCCGTCGTTGGCAAAGAGGAACGCCACATCGTCGTGACGCTCCACATAGTCGAGGAAAGCATCCTGCGGAAGGCGCTTCGACTCATTGTAACAGGGCACTACAACGATAGTCTTCATAGACCGAAGCGTTTCTTGTAAGCCTTCATGGTGTTCTGAAGCAGGGAGACGATGGTGAGAGGACCCACGCCGCCCGGCACCGGCGTCACCCAGCTGCAATGGGTGTCGACCTCGTCATGCTTCACGTCGCCTATGATGCGGTAGCCCGACTTCTTGGTGGCGTCGGGGATGCGATGGATGCCCACGTCGACAAGCACCACGCCATCCTTCACCATGTCGGCAGTGACAAACTCGGGTTTGCCGATGGCGACGACGAGGATGTCGGCCTGACGGGTCAGCTCTGCGAGGTTCTTGGTGCGGCTGTGGCACAGCGTCACCGTGCAGTTGGCACCTTTCTTATTGCGCGACAAGAGGTTGGCAACAGGGGTACCCACGATATTGCTACGTCCGAGGACGACGCAATGCTTGCCCTCGGTCTCTATGTTGTAATGCTCAAGGATAGAGCATACACCCATGGGGGTGGCAGGCAGGAAAGCATCCTCGCCCAGCACCATACGGCCGATGTTGATAGGGGTGAAGCCGTCGACATCCTTGTCGGGATGTATGGCGTTGATGACCTTCTGCTCGTCAATCTGCTTTGGCAGAGGGAGCTGGACGATGAAGCCGTCGATGTCGTCGTCGTCGTTGAGGAACTGGATTGCGCGAAGCAGCTCCTCCTCGCTGGTGTTGACTGAATAGCGGTATACGGAAGAGGTGAAGCCCACCTCGTGGGATGACTTCTCCTTGTTGGCGACGTAGGTCTGGCTTGCGCCGTCGTCGCCCACGAGGACTGCTGCCAGGTGAGGAGGACGAATACCTTTGGCGGTATACTGACGCACCTCGTTGGCTATCTGATCTTTAATTGCTACAGATGTCTGTTTTCCATCAAGAAGTTGAAACATGGTATTATATTGTTTGATTGTTTGAATGCTTGAATGTTTGAGTGGATTAATGTTTGAATGTTTGAATGCTTGAATGCTTGAATGTTTGATGCGGCAGCACTCAAACATTCAAACAATCAGACATTCAAGCAATCTTCTATCTTCTGCGTCTTGGGAAGCCCATCTTGCCTTTGTTGGTGGAGACGGCCTTCATCATCTTGCGAGTGTCCTCGAACTGCTTCACCAGGCGGTTGACCTCCTGGATGGTGCGTCCGCTGCCGGCGGCGATACGCTGCTTGCGGCTGCCGTTGATGCAAGAGGGGTTGCGGCGTTCGTATGGGGTCATGGAGCCAATAATAGACTCGATAGGCACAAAGGCATCGTCGCCAATCTCAATGTCTTTGGTAAGCTTGCCGAGGCCTGGTATCATTCCGATAAGGTCTTTCATGTTGCCCATTTTCTTCACCTGTGCAATCTGCGACAGGAAGTCCTCATAGTTGTACTCGTTGGTAACCAGACGTTTCTGAATCTTGCGAGCCTCTGCTTCGTCATACTGTTCCTGGGCACGTTCCACAAGCGACACCACATCGCCCATGCCGAGGATGCGGCTGGCCATACGGTCGGGGTGGAAGACATCGAGAGCATCCATCTTCTCGCCGATACCGACAAACTTGATGGGTTTCTGCACCGCGTAGCGGATGGTGAGGGCGGCACCGCCACGGGTGTCACCGTCGAGCTTGGTGAGCACCACGCCGTCATAGTCGATACGCTCGTTGAAGGCCTTGGCGGTGTTGACGGCATCCTGACCGGTCATGGAGTCGACAACAAAGAGGGTCTCTTGGGGCTGGAGGCTGCTCTTGAGGTTGGCAATCTCGTCCATCATCTGCTCGTCGACGGCAAGACGACCGGCGGTATCGACAATCATGACGTTGACACCCTTCATCTTGGCCTCTTGGAGAGCATCTTTGGCAATGCGGACAGGGTCGCTGTCGCCCATGCGGGCGAAGACGGGGACACCCACCTGCTCGCCGAGCACCTGCAGCTGGTTGATAGCGGCAGGACGATAGACGTCGCCAGCCACAAGCATCACGTTGCGTCCTTTTTTGGTTTTCAAGTAGTTGGCAAGCTTGGCACTGAAAGTGGTCTTACCCGAACCCTGAAGACCGGCGATAAGGATGATGGCAGGACTGCCCTTGATGTTGATATCGACAGTCTGACTGCCCATGAGCTTGGTAAGTTCCTCATGCACAATCTTGACCATCAACTGTCCAGGCTCAATCGACTGGATCACATTGCGACCCAGCGCCTCCTGTTTCACGCGGTCGGTGAACTCCTTGGCGATGGGATAACTCACGTCGGCATCGAGAAGAGCCTTGCGAACCTCCTTCACGGTCTCGGCAATGTTGATGTCGGTGATGGAGCCTTTGCCACGCAAAGTGTGCAAAGCTTTCTCTATTTTACTGCTGATGTTCTCAAACATATATCATTTTTTTTATTTTATTTTCTCAAAAAAAATACCATGCTCAATCACCCTACCCATACAATAGCACAATCAGTATCATTTGCAATACAACATGTTACAATGATACAGACAGCCTTTGGACGCTCTTCGAGGCATGGTTTAACAGACTGCAAAAATAAGAAAAAAATCAGAGAGATTGATTTTTTTTTAATAACAATGAAACTTTTTCGCAATTTCATCGTTATTGACATCAGAATAAAAAAGTACGAACAGGATTCACGATATATGAGACAACTAAAAATTACCCACTCCATCACCAATCGCGACATCAAGTCGCTGGACAAATACTTGCAAGACATCTGCAGTGAGGAGCTGCTCACCCCCGAAGAGGAGGTGCAGCTTGCCCAGCGTATCAAGGCCGGCGACCAAGCCGCCCTCGACCGTCTGACCAAAGCCAACCTGCGATTTGTGGTCTCTGTTGCTAAGCAGTATCAAAACCAAGGCCTTAGCCTCCCCGACCTCATCAACGAGGGCAACGTGGGACTCATCAAGGCCGCCAAACGTTTCGACGAGACACGCGGTTTCAAATTCATCTCCTACGCCGTATGGTGGATCCGTCAGTCTATCCTTCAGGCTATAGCTGAAAACTCCCGTATTGTCCGCCTCCCCTCCAACCAGCTCGGAGCACTCAACAAGCTGAAAAAAGAGATTTCGAAACTGGAGCAGAAGCTGGAGCGTCCCCCCTCGGAAGAGGAGCTCGCCGAACTGCTTGACATACCGGAGGACAAAATCAAGAGCATCCTCGGCATCTCCAGCCGCCACATCTCCATCGATGCGCCGCTGGTGGCCGACGAGGATGTCAACTTCGTCGACGTGCTGCCCAACGAGGATACCCCCGCCACCGACGAGACACTGATGCAGGAGTCTCTGTCGGTCGAGATCGAGCGCGCCCTCTCGTCACTCACTGAATACGAGCGTGATGTGATACGCATGTATTTCGGCATCGGCATCCCCCACGCCCTCAGCCTCGACGAGATAGCCATGAAGTTCGGACTTACACGCGAACGTGTACGCCAAATCAAGGAAAAAGGTCTGAAACGCCTCAAGAACAGTTCAAAGAGCAAACATCTTATTGCTTATCTCTAAGAAAAATGAATTTACAAACATTAATTTCGCTCACACACAAATTTTAAAAATCATTATGAAAAAAATCACCTTCTTGGCGGCCATCGCCGTCGTTTTCATGCTCGCCAGCTGCGACAAAAGCAAAGACTGCAAATGTATCACAACACAGAAATGGGATTTGGAAGAAGGAATGGGTGGCACAGCTGAGCAGACTGTCAAAATCGATAAGGGAGAATGCTCAGACCTTGACAATGAAGCATCCATGACCATGGGTGGTCAGCACTATACACAAATCACCAAGTGCACCGAATTATGACGTTTCAGTGATTGAACTGACGTTTCATAGATAACAAAAGGCCGTCCCGAAAGACGGCCTTATTTTTTTATGAGGAAAACTAAAACATTCAGACACTCAAACATTCAAACATTCAAGCACTCAGACACTCAAACATTCAAACATTCAAACATTCAAGCATTCAAACATTCAATCACTCACATGTCGGCATCGGCATCTGTCTCCGGAACTATCTCCGACCAGTCGAGATGGACGGGATAGACATTCTCGCGCACTATGGTGCCGGGGTAGGTGTCCTTGATTTTCTGCATGAAGACGTAGGCATCAAGCTTCGAGGTGAAGTCACCCACCTTGATGCGGAAATTGGGCTCGCTGAAGACAATATAGACCTCCACGTCGGGATACGACTCCTTGAACCTGCCCTTCAGCTCGAATGCCTGGTTGCGCGAATTGGGACCCGACAGGGCCGCAATCTGGATGCGATAGCCAGGGACGGTACGCAGACGCTCGTTGAACTCTATATGCTTCTTAACCAGCTCGCTGACCCTGGTGTCGCCAGTAATCTCGATAGTGCCTTTGCGACCTTGGGCCGACACATGGGCAATGCCTAGCAACAGACACAACGCTGCCAATAGTATTTTCTTCATTGTACGGACGTTTCTATCGCGACTGCGAACCTATCTGCTCTGGGCGAATCGAGAGGATGGGGTGCTTGGAGAGATGCAGCATCTGCTGAGCATAGTTACCTATCAGCCAAGCAGTGAGAGCCTTCTCCTGTTCGGTCATAATGACGATAAGGTCGGCATTGATGCGGTCGGCATATTCGAGGGTCGAGACGGTGAGGTTCTTCTTGGCATCGACAAACTCAGTGACATGCTTCACGCCATACTTGTCGAGGTATTTCTCGACCTGGTCGACATAGCCATCCACCAGCGTTGTAATGTCCTTGGAGTCTGAGGTATAAAGGCCAAGGAGATGAACCGTGGAGCCAAAAGTCTTGGCCATGCGGGTAGCGAAAGGCACCTTCTGACGGGTCTCGGTGGTGGAGTCGAGAGGTATAACTATGGTCTCC
Source organism: uncultured Bacteroidota bacterium (assembly GCA_902784465.1). Lineage (GTDB taxonomy): Bacteria > Bacteroidota > Bacteroidia > Bacteroidales > P3 > Colimorpha. The sequence goes on along the minus strand of CACZUZ010000046.1, from coordinate 24,433 downwards.
AGCTGCTTATGGAAGTCGAAATCCTCGCGTACCGAGAGCACCGGCACCGGAGAGTCAGTGATGGTGCGATAGGTGTTCTTGCCAATCCAGTTGGTCTCGAAGCCCGACATGCCATGGGTACCGACGACAATCATAAGAGCCTGGTCCTCTACCGCCTGGGCGGTGAGCTGTTCCGACACCTTGCCCTGACGGATTACATACTCCAGCTTAATACCTTTCAGCAGATGAGCAACACCTGCGTTGCGGCGTTCGATTTCCTCACGGATAGGAGCCTCGTCCTCGCCTTCCGACTTAACATAGACAAGACGGATGTCCGAATGCCAACGGTTGGCCAAATCGATGGTCAGGTCTACGGCGTTGGCAGAGCCCGTAGAAAAGTCAAATCCAACAATTATGTTGTTCATGGTGGTTGTTTTTTGGGGTTGTTTCAAGGTACAAAAGTACGAACATTTTTCGAATTGACAAAAAAAAGTTAAAATAGGCAGCTCAAAAGGGCTTTTGCAGAGACCGAAAAAGGGAGTCGAAAGCAAAAAAATCAACTTAAATGATGCCACTATCGATTTGATTTGAAAAGCATTAAATCTTAATTGTTGATAACGAAACAATTTTTTTGTACCTAAAAGAAAAAAAAAGTGTAAATTTGCATTTTAAATATGAAAATAATCCAAAAAAACTAAATAAACGCAATTATGACAGAGATCTGGTCAGCAGTATTAGTCCTGAGCATCACAGGAGCCATCTTCGCGGTGGTGCTGTACTTTGTAGCACAGAAGTTTAAGGTTGTCGAAGACCCCTTGATTGACGAGGTTGCCGAGGTGCTTCCCGGAGCCAACTGCGGTGGTTGTGGCAAGGCGGGTTGCCGTGCCATGGCCGAGGCATTTGTCAAGCAAGGCAACATGGATGGCTTGAGCTGTCCTGCCGGCGGTGCCGAGGTGGCCAAGAAGGTCGCCGCCCTGCTGGGATGCACTCCCGAAGAGAAAGAGCCACAGGTCGCCGTGGTACGCTGCAACGGCACCTGCACCAACGCCAAAGCCAAGACCCATTACGACGGCATGCAAGACTGCACCTTCGCCAACAGCCTCTACACCGGCGAGAGCGGATGCGCTTTCGGATGCCTCGGGCTGGGCAACTGCGCCAAAGCATGCCAGTTTGACGCACTAGCTATGGACCCCGAAACCGGACTTCCCGTCGTCGACGAGGAGAAATGTGTGGCCTGTGGCGCCTGCGTGAAGGCATGCCCCCGCGGCATCATCGAGCTCCGCAACAAGGGCATGAAGAACCGCCGCGTATACGTGGCTTGCCGCAACAAGGAGAAGGGCGGAGAGGCCAAGAAGTCGTGCTCGGCAGCCTGCATCGGATGCGGCAAATGTGCCAAGACATGCCCCTTCGGCGCCATCACCGTCGAGAACAACGTGGCTTACATCGACTTCAACGTCTGCAAGCTGTGCCGCAAGTGCGTGTCCGAGTGTCCCACCGGCGCCATCCATGCCGTCAACTTCCCCCCGAAGCCGGCAGCAGCTTCTCAGCCTGCACAAGCCGCTCAACAGGAGCAAGCCGCACAACAGCCTGTGGCCCAAAAAGCAGAGCAAAGCGCCAACGCATAGTGAAAGAAAATGGACTTGTAGTCATTGGGCTAATCACTAATCACTATTCACTAATCACCGTAAAATGAAAACATTCGCAATGGGTGGTGTCCACCCCGAAGAAAACAAGATATCCACTACGGCTGTCATTGAGGAGTTCCCGCTGCCCCAGACAGCAGTCATCCTTATGAACCAGCACCTCGGCGCACCTGCCACACCCTGCGTGGCCAAGGGCGACAAGGTGAAAGTAGGCCAGCTCATCGGCAAAGCCGAGGCTTTCATGTGCGCCAACGTCCACTCCCCTTTCAGCGGCACGGTGGCCAAGATTGACACTTGCAAGGATGCTTTCGGTCTCGCCAAACCGGCCATCTACATCAACATAGAAGGCGACGAATGGGAAGAGAGCATCGACCGCACACCCGACATCAAACGCGAGTGCTCGCTCGAGCCCAAGGAGATTGTCGACAAACTCAAGGCTATGGGTGTCGTCGGTCTTGGCGGCGCCACATTCCCCACACATATCAAATACTCCATCGCTCCCGACAAGAAGGCCGAATACCTTATCATCAATGCCGTCGAGTGCGAGCCCTACCTTACCAGCGACCACCGCGTCATGATGGAGCATGCCGAAGAGATCTGCATCGGCGTGAGCATCCTCCGCAAGGCACTGGCCGTCCCCAACGCCTACATTGGCATCGAGAACAACAAGCCGGAGCCTATCGCCGTCATGAAGAAGATGGCAGCCCAGTTTGAGGGCATCATCGTCGAGCCTCTCAAGGTGAAATACCCGCAAGGAGCCGAGAAGCAGCTCATCAACGCCATCACCGGCCGTCGTGTGCCTTCGGGCAAGCTGCCCATCGACGTGGGCTGCGTGGTGAGCAACGTCGGCACCGCCTACGCCGTCTATGAAGCCATCCAGAAGAACAAGCCACTCATCGAGAACATACTTACCGTCACCGGCAAGAAGCTCGAGCAGCAGCACAACTATCATGTACGCTTCGGCATAACCTACAACGACATCATCAAGCAGGCCATGCCCAACGGCATCCCTGAGACCACCGGCAAGATTATCAGCGGCGGCCCTATGATGGGCAAGGCCGTCTGCAACCTCGACGGTCCCACAACCAAGGGTGCCTCCAGCGTCCTGGTAATCGACGAGGGCGAAGCCGTCCGCGCCAAGGAGGGCAACTGCATCCGTTGCGGCAAGTGTATGAATGCATGCCCGATGGGGTTGGAGCCTTACCTCTTCTCGGCACTGGTCAAGAACCGCCGCATCGAAGAGGCAGGTGCCCACAACATCCTCGACTGCATCGAGTGCGGATGCTGCTTCTTCTCTTGCCCCGCCAACAAGCCCCTGCTCGACGAGATACGCCTCGGCAAGAACCTCTACCGCGGCATCCTAATGGCGAAGAAAAAATAAGAAATAACGAAAACCTCGTAATAACGAAAACCTCGTAATAACGAAATAACGTTATAACGACACCTCGTAATAACGAAATAACGTTATAACGTCATAACGACAAAAAGAAATAATATATAATATGAAACTATTGAATGTATCCGGATCGCCACACGTTCATAGCGACGAGTCGACAAAGAAAATCATGTGGCAGGTGAACCTTGCTTTGGTGCCAGCCCTCATCGTCGCTATAGCTTTCTTCGGTCTCAACGCCTTGCTCATCAGCCTCTTTTCCGTAGGAGCCTGTGTCCTGTTCCAGTGGCTGATAGAGAAATTCATCCTCAAGACAGAAACCACCATCGGCGACGGCTCTGCCGTAGTCACGGGTCTCCTTCTGGCCTTTAATGTCCCTGCCACACGCGAGATGATACTGCTCGTCATCATCGCCGCCCTGGTAGCCATCAGCATCGGCAAGATGGTCTTCGGTGGACTGGGCAAGAACCCCTTCAACCCCGCCCTCGTGGGACGCGTGTTCATGCTCATCTCCTTCCCCGTGCAGATGACCACATGGCCCAAGCCTGGCGAGAACCTCTTCTCGATGGTCAGCGTGCCCACCGCCGACGCCACCACGGGAGCCACGCCCCTCGGCCTCATCAAGGAGAACGGCGTGCAGGCTGCCGGACAGGTGTGGGACTACTTCCTGGGCAACATCGGAGGCTCACTGGGTGAGGTCTCGGCCTTAGCCATCCTCATCGGTGCCATCTTCCTGCTCTGCCGCCGCATCATCACCTGGCACATCCCCGTCAGCTTTATAGGCACAGCTTTCATCTTCAGCGGCATCCTCTGGCTGTGCGACAAGACGGCCTTTGTAGACCCCGTCACCACCATCCTCACGGGCGGCATCATGCTCGGAGCCTGCTTCATGGCCACCGACATGGTGACATCGCCCATGACCAAGAGCGGCCAGCTCATCTTCGGCTGCGGCTGCGGACTGCTGACCATCATCATCCGCAACTGGGGCAACTATCCCGAGGGTGTCAGCTTCGCCATCCTGCTGATGAATGCTGTGACACCACTGCTCAACCGCTGGTGCAAACCCAAACGCTTCGCCAACTAATTCATCTAAAAGGTTATAACGATATAACGTAATAACGTAATAACGTAATAACGTAATAACGATATAACGATATAACGATATAACGAAATAACGTTATAACGACATAACGACATAAAGGAAAAAGGAAAAACGTAAAACACCTAAAGATTATGGCAAAAAAGGCTGAATCAACACTGAAAAACATGCTCTTTTCGCTGACGCTCATAGCGTTGGTAGCGAGCCTCGCGCTAGTGGATGCCGAGGGCAACCTCGTAGGCAAGGCCCTGGAAAGCTGGGACGACAACGGCTTCGGTGGTCGCCTGTCGGCAATGGTGGGCTTCGATGCCGAGGGCAATATCTCGGGATATGAAGTCCTTGCCAGCGCCGAGACCCCTGGACTGGGAGCCAAGGCCGACCAGTGGTTCCAGAAAGAGGGCAAGGGCTGCGTCATTGGCATGAACCCCTCACAGAACAACATCACAGTCAAGAAAGACGGCGGCGAAGTGGATGCCATCACCGGCTCCACCATAACCTCACGCGCCTTCTGCCGCATGGTAGCCACCGCATATTCAGCATTTAATACCGAGAAAGGAGAAACCAAATAATGAAAGCAAAAGACATCATCAAGAATGGACTTATCAAGGAAAACCCCATCTGGGTTCTCGTCCTTGGCATGTGCCCCACCCTGGCAACAACCACCTCAGCCATCAACGGTCTCTGCATGGGTCTGGCAACCACTTTTGTGCTCATGTGCTCCAATGTGGTTATTTCGCTGCTCAAAAGCGTGGTGCCCGACAAGGTACGCATCCCCTGCTTCATAGTAGTCATAGCCACCTTCGTAACCATTGTGCAGATGGTCATGCAGGGATTCATCCCCGACCTCTATGCGTCGCTGGGTCTCTTCATTCCCCTCATCGTGGTCAACTGCATCGTACTGGGACGTGCTGAAGCCTTTGCATCGAAAAACAATGTATGGCACTCCTTCCTCGACGGACTTTTCATCGGTCTCGGATTCACATGGGCACTGACACTCCTCGGCATGGTACGCGAGGCTCTAGGAGCCGGCAGCTTCTTCGGCAAGAACTTCATAGGCGGAGCCGACGGCATGTTGCTCTTCATCCTCGCCCCTGGCGGATTCCTCTGCCTGGGACTCCTCATGGCCCTCATCAACCACATACGCAACAGAAAAAAAGCCTGAGACGGCAATATCCAGTCGAATCATTTTTAACACCTACCGCAATCGCAAATCAGCCTTTAACATTTTTTAACTAAGATTCGACAACTTTTTTTCTAGAAAAGAGACACTATTAAGACGACAAAAAAGTAAAAAAAGCAAAAAAAAGAGTTATGAAAAGGATAGCCATCTTTCTCAGTTTTATATTGTTCGCCATGCTAGGTTACTCGCAGGGATCGGGAGTCTACATGACCGAAGCCAACAACGGTCAAGTTGTCAAGATGACAATGAATGGAGAGGTCTATGGAACAACCATTTTCACAGAGCTCGATGCCAGCGGCAAATACCCCGACGACTCGGCGTACACACGCTGGGTGATTGTCGACTCTGGCACCTGCGAAGGTGAAGAGAGGTGCATGAGTCTATATTTCAACACATTCGACATCCCTGAAGGCGACACACTCTTTATCCACGACGGAATAGGATTGTCAGCTCCTGTGATATTCACTGCCAACAACGTCCTCTTCAACCTGCAGGGGCTTACCATTTTCCCGGGGCAATACAACTACGATGAGACGCTGACGCTTGAGTTCAGGACCAACGGCGACGGCCTCAGCGGAAGGGGTATTTCCATCAGCGTCATGTGTAGAGAAAGGTGCGAGACCATCACCCCTGTCATCGACAGCTTCTACTACAAGACCCGCAACGGAGTCATCTACGACACTGGGTATACACGTCCTATAACACAGGTCGACACCAACTGGAATGCCGACTCTACAAGCTACACACTGGATACATCTCTTTTCCGTGGCGTACACCTCTGCCTTGGCGACGGCGTAATCTTCTGCGGCCACGGCGAATATACCAACCTTTACGCCTACGGTGCTGAGGATTTGACCTCTCAGTTTGAGTGGGGCTTCGGCAACGGGCACGACACCATCGGACTGGACATGACCATGGCACCCGCCTTCTACAGAGACCTTGACTGCTACGATGTCTCACTCCGAATAATGGATGTGCGAGGATGCTACTCCACAATCCTGGAGTCGGTGCGAGTGCGTATAGCACAGAACCCCCTCAAGACCATTTATGACCTCAACCCGATGTGTACTACCGACTCTACAATCGTCAACATCGGCTACGAAGGCGCCAACGCAACAATAACCATGCAGAAGATAACCTTCGAGAAGGCCAAGTCAAGATCCATCGATTGCAAGACCTTCATTCCCGACGGTCCAAAAACAAAAGGCCATTGCGGTGACGCAGAGAACTGCTTCAATGCGACAATCACTTTCGACGACTTCCCTGCAGGCAGAACAGTGACGTCTGCCGAGGATATCTGCTCGATATGTATCAATATGGAGCACTCCTTCTTGGGCGACATCTTGGGACGAATTCAATGTCCTACCGGCCAAAAGGCAAGGTTGTGGTATGCTAATGTGAACCACGATCCCGACATCATGACTCAAGATGATGTCAATAGACTGAAGCAGGAAGGCATATTGTATGATGGCATGTATAACGGCGGTGGCAAACTTTTAGGCATACCATACGGAGGCAGCGGTAACGACAGTTATGACGCCACATGTAGCGGTGTTGAGGAGTGGCAGCAGTACTGCGACTCGATATGCAACATGTATGGCGAAGGCTGGGATTACTGCTTCTCAAGGAATTCCAACTACAGACTCAATAATGGCAAGTCTGCCGACGTCGACGACCATGCAGCCAACAACTATTTCTGCGAGAATGGTGCCGGCAACGACACTAACGTTACTGGGTTCAACTTTGAGACAATACCGGCTCCCTTTGCCCAGGCAGGACAAATAGCCACCAACGTTTCGGCTCAGACAAGAACCCCTAGCAACCACGAAGCCCAGACCGGCTACTATCAGCCGGCATCCGACTTCCACGAATTGATTGGCTGCCCGCTGAATGGAGACTGGACAGTGCAGGTATGCGACAACTATGGATATGATAACGGATGGATTTTCTCTTGGGCCATAGATTTCTGCGGCATCAGCTCCGGCGTCGGTTGCGAATACCAGGTTGCTATCGACTCTGTCCTTTGGTGGCCCGACAGCAGCTACGGTGACTTCGACAACGGCGAATGGCGTGGCTTGAACATCAACATGTCGACCCCGACCCGTTCGGTCATCACCAGCCACGACACTGCCGGCCATTTCCCCATCAACGTCCGCATCTTCGACGAGTTTGGATGCGTATGGGATACCGTCACCGCCATCCAGACCGTATGGGCTCCCACACCCAACATTGGCGACACCCTTATCGTCTGCGATGTCGAGACTGTCATCCTCGATGCCAAAGACCGCCACACCCCCATAACCAACCAGACATTCAAATGGGAGCCTTTCGGCCAGTCGACCGACACAATCGAGACTCGCGCGCTTATGGGTTCGTCGACACTCTACACCGTAGAGGTGGAGAATTATGAATACAGCACGAGCTGCCGAACACGCGACTCGGTACGTGTAAACATCAACCGCCAGCCATTGCCCAACTTCGACCCTGGCGTCTATCCCCTGGAAGGCTGTGAACCGTATACAATCCATTTCGAGAACACATCGCAGTTTGCCGACAGTTACGTATGGGTATTCGGCGACGGCGACACTTCGCGAGCCCAGAGCCCGACACACACCTTCGGAACCGGACAATACGACTTCAAGTATTTCGTCAGCAACAACAGCGGATGCAACGACTCACTGGTCTACAGCAACCTGATTACCGTCTACCCCAGCCCTGTGGCACGCTTCTCGTGGGAGCCCATGAACCCCACGGTCATGCACCCCTCGGTGACGTTCCAGAACCTCACCATACCACAGAATGAGGAAAACAAATACTACTGGGAGATACAGTACGACCGCGACAACACACAGTCGTACCACACCATGAGAGACGTGAACCCCACCTTCGAATGGGAGACCGACGGTAGCGACATATCGGGCAACTACACGGCACGCCTCATAGCCATGACCACCAATAGGGGACCCAGCGGCTACATCGTAGAATGCCGCGACACTGTGGAGAGCAAGATATTACTCGTCAACGACTTCCTTCAGTTCCCCAACGCTATCACACCCAATGGCGACGGTGTCAACGACAAGTTCATCATTCGCAACCTCATCGATGGTCTCGGCTACCCCAACAACACACTGGCCATCTACGACCGCTGGGGCAAACGGGTATACTACAAAGAGAATATCTCGAAAGAGGAGGACTTCTGGGATCCCGCAGCAAGCAACATTCCCGCCGGCACATACTTCTGGCGTTTCACCGGAAAAGGTTATCTCGGCGACATCCAGCGTAACGGAGTGGTGGAAGTGATCTACTAGCGCCCTAACGACAAACAAATAACAAAGAAGCCCATTGCAACTTGCAGTGGGCTTCTTTTTAGCTGCTTAGCGCAAAAGGGTGATGCTGCCCTTTGTGTGCTGCAGGCCTTTGGCGGCATCGTTGAGTTCGATGATGTAAACGTAGGTACCCATGGGTTGTTTCTGTCCATTGGCAGTGCCGTCCCAGCCTTCGTTGATGTCCTTGCTGTGGAAAACCAGTCGGCCGCTGCGGGAATAGATGTAGATCTCGAAGCTGCGGATGCTGGCATCGTTGTTGGGAATGGCCTTGAAGATGCGAGCCGACTCCTCGACAGGGTCGTCGGGAGAGAAGGCGTTGGGAATCCACACCGCAAGTTCCTGTGGTGGCAACTTGGGATTGATGCGACGCTGCGGAACCTGGGAAACGGTATTCTCGGTGGGCTTGGCCTCGGGCTTTTCGCTGGAGGCAACAGGCTCCACAACCCTCTTGCTTTCCACAGCAGCAGGAGTTGTAGAGGCAATGGGGGTGGCTGCGACTGTGGGGCTCTCAATATCCTGTTTTGCCTCTTCCCTACTCTCTTCTGCCGGCGATGGTGATTCGGCAACAGCAACCTCTTCCTGCAAAAAATCGCACGAGAAAGCATCAGGCACAGAGTTCTCCTTATGGAAGAGTTCGGCAACCGTTTCAGGCTCCATAACAGCCTCGTTTTTATCGAGCGCCACATTGGCAAAGTTTTCAGAAGCAACTAGGTTGTTGGACGGCGTGGCAACAGATGTGGTTTTCTGGTTGTTCCAAGCGAACAGCAAAGCCACAGCGCCGACACCGACGGCAACGACGGCCGAGGCAGCAGTAACACGGCGGCGAATCCTGTTCTTGGTTAGCGAGGAGCTGATTTCATCCCAGAGTTTCTCATCGGGAACAGGTGTATAGCTTTCAAATTTATCTTTTAGGGTACCCATTTTTTTTGAGAGTTGAAAAATTAGAGTTAAGAGTCATAAGAGTTCGGACAACTGCTTAGCCAATATTTTGCGGGCGCGGAAGAAATTGGACCTGACGGTTGACTCGCCGATATCGAGTTTCTTTGCTGCCTCGGTAAAAGAGTAGCCCTCAATCTCGACGAGGTTGAACGCCATCCTGTAGGCTGTAGGCAACTGCTGAACATAGCGCAAGATGACCTCCACGTCGATAGATCCATATATTTCGTCATTGGCATAGAAGAAGGCGTCATCGTCGATAGTGTCGGTGACAGCCTCAACGCTGCGTTCATGCCTGTAGTTGCTTAGGGCAGTGTTCACCATCACCGAGCGAATCCAGGCAGAGAGTTGCGAAGTGTCGCGTAACTTATGAAGTTTTTCGAAGACCTTGATGAAACCGTCGTGAAGGATGTCCTCGGCAGCCTCGCGACTGCGTGCATATCTCATGCATATTCCCAGCATTTGCGGAGCATAGCTATCGTAGAGCTGCCTGCAAGCCTTCTGGTCATGTTTCAGACATGCCTTTACAAGTGTCGCTTCGTCTGGTTTCATTTTAGTCTTAGACGCAAAAAAAGGGTCGTTTGTTGCGTCAGAAGAGTTAAAAAATATCGACGACCGTCAAGACACCATCGTCAGAGACACGGAAATTGACATTGAAATCGAGGTATTTCATACCATAAATACGCTCCGGATCAGCATGATAGGAAGGCCTCGGGTCGAGCGAGAGCACCCGACGCAGTGGGTTGCGGTAATTGTCGGGGATTTTAGCCATCAAGGCATCAGGGCATACCACCTGAAGCATCATCTGGGGAGCCGAAGGTGCAAATCCGCTGCGTGCATCGGGGTGGGAGTCGGTGTAGGGGATGTAAGGCTTGATGTCGAAAATGGGAGTGCCATCCTTCAGGTCGGCGCCGGCGACACGAAGCACGGGGCCGTCGGGAGTGTGCAACAGCACCTCGACAAGGCGTACCGAGGAGAGCCCCAACGCATTGGGGCGGAACGGTGAGCGTGTTGCGAACACACCCATGCGACGGTTGCCGCCAAGCCTCGGCGGGCGCACCGTCGGTGTCCATCCCGACTCCACATTGTCGGAGAACTGCCAGATAAGCCACAAGTAGTCGAACTCCTCGATGCCACGCAGAGCCTCGGCCTGACGATAGAGAGGTTCGAAAACGACAAGCGATTCCAGGTCGGCGACAAGATTACTTTGCCTGGGAATGCCAAATTTCTCACCGAAAGGAGAGCGGATATGGGCTATGGGTGACATCATGGGGTAGAGAGTTGATAGGTGAGGGTTGACAGATGGGAGTTGGCTAGGGGAGCCTTCTTCACGTTGGCAAAGAGAGTCTCCAGCTTACCGTTCAGCCAATAGGAGATGTCGGCAGAGAGAATGCCTATGGCGGCACCAGCAAGGACGTCGCCAAGCCAGTGGCGGTCGTTGTAGATACGCATAAGGGCGGTGGCAGCCGTCACCGTGAAGCCGGCGACAGGAATCCATGCCGACGTGGCTCCATACTCGAGGCGAAGCAGCTCGGCGCCGGCGGCAGCCATAGCCGTATGGCCGGAAGGGAAACTGTTGGTGGCGGAATGGTCGGGACGCCAGTGGTTGACGCCATGCTTCAACGACTGAACCGCGACGGTGACGATGACGAAGGCACCGCCCGTGCGATAGAGCAGCGGCAGTCCCGAATGGCGCGAAGGGACACCCAGCAGGTCAAGTCCCTCGACAGAGGCTAAAGCAAGATACTGAAGGACATTTTCCACCTCGAAGGAGGCGAAGCCGAAATGGTTCCGCCGCCACAGCTGCACCTCCTCGCGCACCAAGTGGTTGGCTACGAGCGACGGCTCGACGAACAACGTCGACGTGCCGGCGACAAGGAGACCCGCCGTCACGGTAGCCGACAGAGGATGCTGCCATGCCAACCGAGGCGAGAGCGTATCGGCCACCGGCGTAAGCTGGGCATTCGCCATCCCCTGCATGAATGCGGTAAGGACTGTGAGCAGCAGCAGTTTTTTCATGGCAAGAGTATCATGAGATGAGCCTCAACTTGCCGTCGACCAGCTCGGGCACCAGCGGGCAAGTATCCCTCCGGAATGCCCATCGGATGTCGGCGATGGCGGCAGAGCCAAACGACTCAAGACGATGCACATGCGTGGCCCTAGAGCAGAAGGCCAGCGGGTCGGACGAAGCCAGGCTCCAGAGGTCGGCAGCCATCATGGCGGGGTCGTTGACGAGAGTGGGGTTGCATCCCGACTGTTGCAGGCACTCGATCAGGGCACCGCAGAAGATGGTGTCCTCCATCGACGGCTCGCCTTTCCAACCGGAACAAAGGAGTACGACGTTCTCTTCGTCCGCCAATGTCGCGGCGAGACGCGAGATGTTGGCAAACGAGCCCACGAACGTCCTGTCGGCATCTGAGGCAAGCAGTATGGAGACCGTACCGTTGGTTGTGGAATAGGCCAGGCGGCGACCCTTGAGGTCCATCGACATATATTCGGTGGGGGAATTGCCGCACGAGGCACCTGCCAGCTTCTTGCCGCCACGCTCGGCAGCGACAAGATAGCCGGCGGCGGAATATGAGCGGAGAGGCTCGAGAGAGTCGAGAGGAACAATCTCGTCGACACCGGAAGCAAAGGCGGCACAGATTGCCGACGTGGCACGCAGGATGTCGATAGCCACAGTGACATGCCTCTGCTTGATGGCGCGCGAGGCATAGTGAACGGGAGAGAGGACTACTTCTATATTCAAGGTTCGCAGTTGTAAATTAACAGATTAACAAAAAAAAGAAAACGGCAACCTGTAAGCCGGGTTCTGTGGATGGCCAAAAGGAGCCAAGCCTCTATCATTAATCTAGGACAGCCGTCGCCGGCTGCCTCAATCAACCTACCCCCCGACAACGGACGAGTCAACCCTTAACTGTCGGTATATTTGGTTTTTCAGCCCATAAGGTTTACCATCATGGGGTATCGCTACCCCACGTCGTGAGCTCTTACCTCGCGTTTTCACCCTTACTGTATGCCTGGAGTCCATGGGGACACAAGGCATAGTAGCGGTTTTTTTTCTGTGGCACTGGCTGTGGCGCAGGACTTGCGGCCTGCGTCCCTTCCCGTTAGGAAGTATGGTGACTCTCTGCTGCCCGGACTTTCCTCCCGCAGCCCGAAGGCTGCCGGCGATAGAGCAGTTGCCGTTTTCAAGAAATGCAAAAATAAGCAAAAAAATAATAATAGCAGACATCTATCGACAAAGGCAGTCACAACCAACTAGTTTTCAAACAAATAACTTTTACTAAAAAATCCCACGAACAGGCGATTGCAAAGCAAAAAAGAGCAGAAAACAGACAAATTTCGCCGTTATATTTTTTTTATCCCACATTAAAAAAAAATTGTATTTTTGCAATTTGTTTGTTGACCGAATCCGACTTCGAACAAAGGGCGGCATCACGACCATAAAAGAATAAAATACAATAATATAAACAACAGAATGAGACTAAAGGGACTACTGAAAATCTTGGCGGCAGGGCTGGTATTTTTCACCACTTTGTCGTGCGGAGGCAACAAGGAGATTATCGACCCCAAAGCACTGCTCACCTATGGCAAAGAGCCCAGCGAGCAAAACATGGAGGTTCTGTCGAAGAGCTACAGCGCCGTGATAGGCAAAAACCGCAAGAGCGGCGTGAAAACCCCAGGCATCTACAGCGACTACGCCGTAATGCTGGCGAAGCAGGGCAGACGCGCCGAAGCCAACGGATGGTTCAACAAGGAGATGGAGGCCTTCCCGTCGTCGCGCAGCTATGTCCTGCAACTGAAACGCAGGCTCATACCCGAATACCAGGATGACAATAGCACCACCATAACCGACAGCGACAGCACGATTGCGGAGCCCGATGCGCTGACGCCGGCACAGCGCAAGCGTGCCGAGAAGAAGGCTGCCGCCGTCATGGGCGATACCCTGTCGGCCGCAGCCGAGGGTGACACCATCATCGACGCCGGCGCAACGCCCTCGGAAGAAGAGAACATAGGTGAAGAGGACATGAAAGCGGACGAGCAGAGCGAAGCCGCTCCCGCAGAGGACGAGATGCCTGAAAGCAAGGCAACAGAGGACGAGGGCACGAAGAGCGAGCCCTTGGCACCGGAAACCGAAACGAAACAATAACGGCGAAAAAAAAGAACCAACAAAATGAAACTGAGAATAATAATTGCCGCAATTGCAGTCGTCATGCTGGGAGCATGCAAGAGCGAGAAGAAGATAAACTCCTACAGTGACATCTACAGCGAACGTCCCACGACCATATACATAGCCCCCGTCAACGACAAGACGGAACGCAGAGTGGAGAAGTATCCCAAAGACGCAGAGTACAACAACGAAATCAACTCAGCCAAGGCCTACCTGTACCAGACCATGCCAGTGCCACTTACCAAGAAAGGCTACTACGTCATAGGCCCCGTGGCATCGGCCGAGATTGCCCAAGCCATACCGATGACACCCAAACAGTTGCGAAATGGCGACCTGAAGAGTTTCGGCACCGACTATGGTGTGGATGCCGTGCTGGTGGTGACGCTGCACAACTGGAAAGACGAGAACGGCAAGAAGATAGCCTATCTCGAGTACCAGATGCGGTCCACGAAGAGCAACGTCGACCTGATGCACACCTGGGTGCTGGCCACCAAACAGGTGTCGACCAACCTGAAAGGCGACCCTATACGCCTGAAGAACGACACGCGGTTTGCGAAAGCACTCGATGTCGACAACGGTACGGCACAACGCTGCTACCTGGTGGAGAAGGTGAACGACTACGTGCTTCGCAACCTGCCCATCAGCAGCCAACGACGCCAGTTTGAGAAAGACCTGTATAGAGTGGCCAACCCGCAGTATATCAAGTACACATGGCTTGACGGCGGCGCCATCGTCGAGGAATGCAGCGAAGAGGAATACGAGTCGCAGGCTTTCTTGTAGAAAGAATCAACAAACAGATAAACAGTTCAATAAAACCAACATGAAGAAACTCATTTTCAGCATTATGCTGTTCATCGCAGTGGCGGCACAAGCCGTACCTGCTTTCCCTGGCCTTGTCCAGTTTCGTCAACCGAGGGACGGGAAGACCGTATCCATCTACTTGAAAGGCGACGAGCGCGTGCACTGGGCCGAGAGCGACGACGGCTACAGCCTGCTGCACAGCGACGACGGCAGCCTGGTCTTCGCCAAACCCGACGGCAACGGCGGCATGACCCCCACCACCTTCCTGGCTGTCAACAAAGAGGATCGCGACAGCGAGACAGAGGCTTTCCTCAGCACCACACCCAAGCACCTGCACTACAGCCAAGAGCAGGTGGAGAGCCTCACAAGAATATGGAGAGAGGTGGAGAACGCCAAGAGCGGCCCCAAGTACATGTCCGACGTGGTTGGGGAAAAGAAATTCCTGCTTATACTGTTTGAGTTCAGCGACTGCCACTTCACTCACTCCAAAAACGACTTTGCGGCGATGATGAACCAGGTGAACTACACCGCCAACGGATACACCGGCAGCGTGCGTGACTACTACTACGACGTCAGCGGCGGACTATTCACGCTCCAGATGGATGTCGTAGGGCCATTCACCGGCAGCCACAACACCGCCTACTACGGCAGCACCGACGATGGCTCACAGTACTTTGCGCGCGAGGCCGTAGACTCGGCAGCCAATTACGTCAACTTCGCCGACTACGACAACGACGGCGACGGCTATATCGACGGACTCCACATCATCTTTGCCGGCTACGGCGAGGAAGCCGGAGCCAGCTCCGACCATATCTGGTCGCACAAGTGGAACATCTGGAACCCGCCGACATACAACAACACCGTGGTGGACGTCTACTCATGCTCGCCCGAATGCTCGGGCAACTATGGCGGCTTCATATCCGAGATAGGTGTCATCTGCCACGAGCTGGGGCACGTCTTCGGCGCACCCGACTACTACGACACCGACTACGCCGGAAGCGGCGGAGAGTTTCCGGGGCTGGGCAGATGGGACATCATGTCGGGGGGAAGCTGGAACTGCAACGGCAGAATCCCGGCACACCACAACCCATACACCAAGCTCTACATCTACAACTGGTCCACCTGCAACGTCCTCACCAATACGCCCGGACAATATGTCATGGACCCCATATCGGTCAACAACAGCAGCATCTATCGCGTCAACACAGAATCCGAAGGCGACTTTTTCCTGATCGAGAACCGCCAGCAGATCAAGTGGGACAGCTACATTCCTGGACACGGCATGATTGTGTACCACGTACACCCCAACGCCGACGGGGCAAACGTAACCAACCACCGTCACCCGCAGCAGATATACATCCTGGCCAAGACCAGCCATGACCAGTACCCCAATTCCTCACCATCCAGCTACGGTGCGATAAACACCGAATTGGCGACCCTGCCAGGACCCTACCCCTACCGCGACTCGCTGACTGACAACAGCATGCCCTGGTTCCGCCCATGGACACGACAGCTCAACAACCTCCCCATATACAACATCTCGGACGACCCCGTGACCGGCATGCTTTATTTCAGCGTGCAGAACCTCTCCCCCTCTCCCCTGTCGGCTCATGTCGAAGGCATAGACAACGACAAGCTACTGCTCTCGTGGGTTCGCTACGGCACGATGCGCACCTTCATCCTAAGAAGCGACAATCCCGACCAGTTTGACGAGCCAAACGACACACTCAATGTCGGCGACACGCTGCCCAACGGCAACATAGTGGTTTACCGCGGCTACGGCAACAATGTCGTTGTAGACGGTCTGGAACAGGGAACGCGATACTATTTCAAGCTTTTCACACAGCATTACAACGGCAGTTACTCGGAAGGCATCAACACCGACGGCACAACGCTCGACTGTACTATGGAGAATTGGGAGACAGAGGATTTCCAAGATGTCGCCGTCGGGTCGAGTCCCAACTGCTGGTTGGGAGACTGGACCGTGGAGTATGTCGGCGGGCAGCATGCCCTCGTCTCCGGCGACAGTCCCTCGTCGACAGGCAGGGAATGGAGTAGAGTCATCAGCAGACCCATCACCGACGACACTGTAAGTTCGCGCCTGTTCCACTACAGGATGCTTTTCTACGACAGCTGCAGAGAACAGACCAGACTGAAAGTGGAGTACCAGCCAAGCCCCAGCGGCAGTTGGACCGAAATAGACGACATGGCCTACAGCCCCGAAGCCAGGACATGGGTTGACCGATACATGATTCTCGACAATATCGGAGACTACAGCCGTCTGCGTTTCTCGCTGTACACCGACGGAACCGACCATGCCGCCATCGACGACGTACAACTCATTGACGGATGGCTCATCAAATCGAAACAAGAAAGCGGCGGAAGTATTGAGCCGCTGGGCTACAACGTTGTAAACTACGGCGACTCGATTGAATTCATCGTCACACCCAACAGTGGCTACCAGGTGCATCGTCTAGTGTACGACAACCTCGTAATCAATCCCTCGCGACTCACCCCGCGTGACGACGGATCGTTCAGCTACAAGATTGGCGAGGAGAGCGGAATACATGAGATCACCGCAAAATTCAAGCGTTCCGCCGGCATTGATGAGATAGGCGAAACCACCATCGGCGTATACCCCAACCCCACAAGCGGCAAGCTCACCGTGGAGTGCGTAGCCGGCTGCGACATAGAGCTGTATGACACACGCGGCAGCCTCGTCATGAGCCAGAAGGCCGACAACGGAACCGTCGTTCTCGACATGCAGGAGCTGCCCAAAGGCATCTACATCCTGCGTAGCGGCAGAAGCGTGACGAAGGTGGTGAAGAAATAAGCGCCCCTATTATCAATGTTAAACATTCATAAAAAAGCGTGCCACAACCAAAAAGGTATGTATTTTTGCAAACTGAAAAATAAACAAGAATAACAATTAAAAATTTACAAAACAATGAAAAAAGTATTTTTATTCCTTACCAGCGCAATGATTTGCGCAGCCATGGTTGCCTGTGGTGGCAACAACAATGCTGCTGACACTACAGCCGTCGAAGAGGCTCCCGTAGTCGAGGAAACCGAGATTGAGGCTCCCGCCGAGGTTGCTGAACCCGCCGAGGAACCCGTTGCAGAGAACAGCAACGCCCGCCAGCAAGCCATCATGGATGCCGCCCAGCAGATTTGCAACTGCGGCAACATCGCCACCTGCATCAACACCGTCATCGACCAGTCTTTCGCCCAGTATGCCAAGGACGAGGATTTCAAGGCCGCCGTCAAGGCTGAAGCCACCAAGTGCATCGCCGAGAAAGCAAAACAGAAAGGTTTGCAGGAAGCCAACAAAGCTGCCAAGGAAGGTGCCAACAAAGCCCTCAACGAAGGTCTGAAAGCCCTCGGCAAGAAATAAATCAGAACATTTATTACTTGTTACAGAGACGTGCCGCAATAGTTGCGGCGCGTCTCTTTTTTCCCCGATTTCCAAGAAAAGCGGCGGCAAACCGATGGTTTTTTGACTGCAAAGCCAGAAAGCTTCAGACAAAAATAATTTTAATTCATATTTAATAATCAAACTATTGTGCCAGCGAACGGACTTTTGTGCAAGATTTTTTGATAATTATTTTACCGAATGCCGAAAAAGTTGTACTTTTGCACCCGATTTCGACGGTCTGTTAGCTCAGTTGGTTTAGAGCGCTTCCTTCACACGGAAGAGGTCGACAGTTCGAATCTGCCACAGACCACCAGAGAGCCCCAGCGAAGGGGCTTTTTTCATTATTCCACCCATAACCAAGAACAGATAAAAAATGAAACAAATCATCCTCACCCTGGCAGCGGCAGCAATGCTCTTCTCTGCCTGCTGCAACAAACAAGAAAACACCAATGAAGAACAAACAAACAGTATCACAAAAATGGAACTGAAAAATGTTAACGAGCGCGTCAACATGGGCGCAAAACTGTATGTCACACCGCAGCCGGCACTGATGATAGCCACCTACGACGATGAGGGCAATCCCGACGTAATGATGGCAGCCTGGGGCGGCCAGTACGAGGGCAACCAGGTCTGCTTCCAGCTCAGCAGCCACCAGACCACCGACAACCTACGCCTCAACAAGGCCTTCACCCTCAGCTATGCTGATGCACGCACCGTGGTCGAGAGCGACTATTTCGGCATTGTCAGCGCTCGCGAAGTGAAGGACAAGGTTGCCCATGCAGGCTTCACCTGCACCAAGAGCGAGAACGTCAACGCCCCCATCATCAACGAGTATCCGTTGGCAATGGAGTGCCGCGTGGTTGAGATGATTGAGCGCGAAAATGGCGGTGCCTTCGTCATTGGCGAGATCGTCAACGCCGTTGCCGACCCCGCCATCCTCACCGACGGCAAAATCGACATCAAGAAGCTGAACCCCGTGGCATGGGATGCCTCAAGCTTCAACTACTACACCCTCGCCGACAGCGTTGGAAAAGCCTGGAACAGCGGCATGAAGCTGAAATAAGGCTCCATCCCATAAAGACCCCGTGATGTCTACCCGATGACCATAGCCACAGTGTCATCATTGTGTGACAAAAAAAGGTAATCCAATAAGGTCATTCGGTCACGTCAATGTAAAGGACTCCGAAAGTTGTTTGTCCAACTTTCGGAGTCCTTTACATCCATAAAAATCGCATCCGCTTTTTCAGGCCGGTACACATAGTGGTATTTGAGGATGTTTTACTTTAATACATTTTGGTATTTTTACAGAAGTCGCCGTAAAAGATTTTGGTATTTTCGGACATTTTATACAAATAAATTTATGTAAACAAAAAGAAAGTTTATTTTTGCAATTGAAACAGGAATAATGCTAATATTGATATGAATCTGATTTTCAAAAGAAAACTGTATGGAAGATTACTCGAATGGAAGCGAGTTCGTGATGGAAAGACTGCCATTTTGATTGAAGGAGCACGACGTGTGGGGAAATCGACATTGGTCGAACAATTTGCCAAACACGAGTATGAATCATACATTCTCATTGATTTCAACGAGGCATCAGCGGAGGTGAAGTCTTTGTTTGATAATTTGATGAATTTGGACTTTATCTTTTTGCAGCTACAGTCGCTGTACAATGTGGTATTGAAAAAACGTAGGTCAGTTATTATCTTCGATGAAGTACAGAACTGTCCCCTTGCCCGTCAAGCCATCAAGTATTTGGTGAAAGACGGCCGATACGATTATATCGAAACCGGTTCGCTTATCAGCATCAAGAAGAACACAAAAAATATCACACTCCCAAGTGAGGAAGAACGGGTAACACTCCATCCTATGGATTACGAGGAATTCCGTTGGGCTATGGGAGACGAAGCTTCCGTACCACTGCTCCGAACCTTCTACGAAAAAAAACTACCACTCGAGCAGTCGTTCCGTGACAAAATCCGTGATTTCAGGCTTTATATGCTCATTGGCGGTATGCCCCAGGCCGTCAGCACCTACATTGAAACAAACAACTTCAGCTTGGTTGATTCGGCCAAGCGAGGAATTATTCAGATTTACCGTGACGACTTTCAGAAACTTGACCCAACAGGACGACTGGAAACGCTTTATATGGAGATACCGTCACAACTAAGCCAGACGGGTAATCGTTATAAACCTTATTCCATTCTCGGCAACGTGGACGGGAACAAGCTGATGGAAATGATGAAAAACTTAGAAGACAGCAAGACCACGCTTTTCTCCTACCATTCCAACGACCCCAACGTGGGTATGTCGCTCACGAAGGAGCTCTCAAAGTACAAAATCTTCTGTGCTGACACTGGCTTGTTTATCACGCTTGCCTTTTGGGACAAAGACTATACGGAGAACGACATTTATCAAAAGTTGCTAAACGACAAACTCAGCACCAATCTTGGCTACATCTATGAAAATATGATAGCACAGATGCTTGCTGCATCTGGCAACAAACTGTTTTATTACACTTGGCCCAGAGATGCCACCCACAACTATGAAATAGACTTTTTATTGTCGAAAGGCTCCAAACTATACCCCATTGAGGTGAAATCTTCGGGATACAGCACTCACAAGTCGCTTGATGCCTTTTGTGAGAAATATTCTTCACGAGTTGGAGAAAGGTATCTTATCTATACCAAGGATTTCCGGAAGGACGGGCCAACGACACTTTTGCCTGTGTTTATGACAATGTTCCTGTAGGGATGGTGCCTAAATTTTGGTTATACCTGATGCTCCTTCACAGACAATGTTAATGGGGTGTCAAACGACAACCTTTTTTTCATTTCATTTGTTGAAAAGGTGGCCAAACTATGGCCAAAATTGGGACATAAAAGAAAAAAAGATTTTGCGTTTTCGCTCATTTTAAGTTACTTGCAAAATCTCTTTGGTGCCCGCAGCCGAACTCTTCTCGAACACTTTTCTTGAAGACTTAGAAAAGATATGGGCGTTACGGTTCGATATTCCTGACCCGACAAAGCCTATTCCACCGCCCAACATTAGATAGGACGTTGAGCTTCATCTGACATGTTCTGAGAGTGTTCGGCATCGTGTATTATTGCCTGAATTTTATTGTGTGTATAGGCATAGTGCCAATGGGTAACGGCGGATGACACTCTTAACACGCAGCGACGCGCGTTGCCTTATGATAGCCATGTTTTACAACCTCTTTAGCATCGTAATGCATGTTCACCATTTCCTCCATAAGGTCAAAGAACGTATTGACATCCAAATCAGTACGCTCCTCGTTTTTATCAAACTTGTCGAGGTTTTCAAACACCCATCTGTCACGTTCTGTAATCATTATAATTGACTTTTTTCAATTTGCAAAAATACGACTTTTTTTGATAATGGCAAAAAAAATATACATGAGCATTCTGTATTGGACTGAAAAAAGTTGACTCGGAAAGGGACCAAGAATAAGTGGTTATTTTCTGATGTCTAAAAATGGAATAAGTGGGATTTTTTAGATATTAAAAAAAAGAATAAATGGTATTTTTAGATAATCTACATGATAAATGAAACGGGGCCGCACCTTGGTAGGACAGACCCGTTTCTGTCTGGTGTATTCGGTCAGTACAACAAACCGAAAGTCCAAAGTGGAATCTTTATTCCGTGGCCATACTCAATGTCGTCTTTCACGATATGGCCGTTGGGAACATCCTCAATCTGCTTTTTGCCTTTTTTCTTTCCTCCCACCTCAAAGGTGTGTTCTCCGATCACAAAGTCCGACACCTTGGATGAAATGACATCGCAGACCATCCGAGTCTGGTTGAAGAAGAATGTCTCGCGGATGTTGCCTGTATTTGTGCTGCCCGCTCCGAGTACGTACATCATATTTGTGTTGTCCAGATAGGTTTTCTCCACCTTTCCGAGACTTCTCAATCCACCGGTCTCGTCACGCAGCTGGCCAATCATACCGGCACGCTCCATATAAAGAAAATAGTCTGGCAGCACGTTGCGGCTCACGCCGATGGCGTTGGCAATGCTGGAATAGTCGGGTTTGAATGGCACACTCTGTGCCACGATGCCCATCAGCCTACGCAGTTTTCTTCCTGTAGAGACCGACAGCGATGCGTATTGCGGTATGTCAGATTCAAGAGTCTGCGTGATGATTTGATCAAGACGCGATTTGAAAGCTCCCTCCTTGCTGAACGGATAATAGCCATCCTGCAAGTACTGTCGGAACAAGGGCAGCGGATGTGGCAATATCTTATCGTCAACTTTGTTGTCAATCACCTCAGCTAATGTGTATTTAGGCATTTTTATTCCGTGAAACATCTCCAGGAACTCTCGGAAAGACAACCCCTGCATATTGTACATCACCGCACGGCGGCTCAAATCGGCCTGCCCTTTCAGCAGGTCGAGAACAGAGGAGCCAGTAAATATGACATACAATGAAGGGTGTCCGTCATAGATGTTCTTCAACTCCGTAGACCAGTTTTCATATTTGTGGATCTCGTCGATATACAGATGAGTGCCACCTTCTTTAATCCAAGCGGATGCCACTTCCAATAAAGTATGTTGAGAAAAATAACTGTGGTCGGCAGACACATATAGAGCCTTCTGGTTCTCCTTTTCAAAAATTATATGCTGTTTTATGAGGGTCGACTTGCCTACTCCACGGGGGCCCACAATCCCAAACATTCTCAGCGACCAGTCAATTACGGAATGGTTATAGCGCACAAAATCAAGGCTTGTCGTAGCCAACTGTTCGCGCATAAAATCCATTAAAACATCATCTATCATGGTATATGTTGTATTACGTTTTCGGCAGCAAAATTACGAATAATTATTGATATGCACTAAAAAAAGTGCAAATATCGCACAAAAATGCACTAAAAAAAGTGCAAATATATTTGATACATAATTAAAGAATTGAACAACAAACCAATAACACATTAATTCTTTGCCACACGAAAGATTCAACCACAGAGACCATCACTGCAATCCCCAGATTATATATTTAGTGTGCTCTCGATGAGGGATTCTATTTTATCGGGGAGATAGGAATAGACATCAATTTTGAACATTGATTCCACTTTGTCCCCTTACTCCGAACGACTTATTTGTATCGCAAAACCAATAAAAAGAACTTGTAAACCGCCATATTGCAACACTAGAGCATTTGACTACAGATCAGATTGACTTTCCCTGAAATTGGTTGACAGATTTGGGATGGTTAAACTGAATCGGTTTACATTGTTTGTATCATATTCCTAATCTGGTTTACGCCGTCACGGTTTAGGTTTACACTTTGCATCACATTTACCTGTTTTTGTTTACAGCTGTCCTGTTTTGCTTGACACCCTGTTTTTCATTACTGGGGGACAATCCAGAGTGACTTCTCTTTTGGCAAAATCCAGGCGGGGCTCGATGCCCCGCTGGATTTTTCATCACTGGTGGCGTAAACCGTCGTGATTCTCTTTTGGCGGTGCAAAAGTACGCAATTAATTTCAATCGGGAGGTTTCTCCCATGGATTTTTCCAGCATTTTTTCTGTAACCCGCTCTGGCAGTGCGCCTCGGAGGGTGTCTGCCAACCCACGCTCATGTGCGGTCTTTCGTCGTTGTAGAAGCCGATGATGCGCTGCACCTCGGCCTTGCAAGTGTTGCCGTCGGGGATGTCCATGCGGTAGAGCCACTCCGTCTTGAGGATGCCGTTTGCGCGTTCCGCAACAGGGTTCTCAAGCGGGTCACCGCTCTGTGTCATGCTTATCTGTATCTTCCTGCTTTTGAGCATGTCGACATAGGCGTGGCTGCAGTACTGGCAGCCTCTGTCTGAGTGGTGGATGAGGTATGGGGCATCGCCTTCGGGTAGTGTGGACAGCGCCATCCGCAATGCCTCCAGAGGATATATGGTGTCAAGGGTCGGACCGAGGGACCAGCCCAGTATCTTGTGGGAATAAAGGTCTGTTACCAGGGACAGGTAAAACACCCCCTCTTCTGTCTCAACATAGGTGATGTCGCTCACCCATACCATGTTCGGGGAGGTCGTTGTCATCCCCTTGATGAGGTTCGGGTATCTCCTGTAGTTGTGGTTGGAGTCTGTGGTGACATAGTGCCTGCGGCGCTTGATCTTCACCATCAACCCGTGGCGGTGGAGCAGCTCTATGAATGTGTCCCTCCCGGGAAAACACCCCGTGTCCTCGAGCTGTTTCTTCAGTATCAGCCACAGCTTCACGCTGCCCAGCCTCGGGTTGTCTCTGCGGTAGTCTTTTACCTTCTCCACAATCATCGGCTCTAGCGCCAGCGGCTTGAAATCGTCGTCCTCGCCGCGCTTGTAATACGTCTGTAATCAGTAATTTTGCATCGTCAAAAAACGGAAAAGTTAAATCGACGCCAAAAGTGCAAGAGCATCGTTAAGAAAGAGATAAAAGCGATGCCATGAAAGAGATAACCAAGCTAAAGAAGTATCAAATGTGGTATAAAGTAAAAGAG
>CACZUZ010000045.1 GCA_902784465.1 uncultured Bacteroidota bacterium | reverse complement strand
CGTCTCGAAATCCCTCCTGTCAGGATTCCGACCCTTCTCTTTTTTTTCCTCAAGGACACTCATGTACTCGTCGAGTATCCCTGTCTTCATTTCGTTGTCGGCTTTGATTATGGATTTATAGTCAGAATCCACCATTGGATTTAACATTTATGATGGCAAAACTCTCATTGTTTTTTGGGGGATATCTCAAGTGAAAACTACATTTTTCAACTTTACAGGTCGAAAAAATTTATAAAAAGTTGCGGAATAATTTTACAAAAAGTTGCGGAATATTCTCACCTAAAGTTGCGGAATAAATATATAAAAAGTTGCGGAATATTCTTTGCAATTTGTTTATTTTGTGTATCTTTGCAACCATAAAAAAAAAACACAAAAAAATGGTAAAATACAAGCAACGCATTGCGGATGTGCTGCTTGAGCGCAAATTGGCTGGCAAGGGTGCTGTGCTGATTGACGGTCCAAAATGGTGTGGCAAGACAACGACGGCACGTCAGATAGCACGAAGTGAACTGGATTTGGGAGATAGTTCAGTGTCTTGCGCTGAAAAAAGGTGACACAAAAATCGATAAAAATGAAAACAAGAGAAGTTTGTATTGCCTAAACCGTTCCTTACAAACATCTATCAAAATCACCATCTAGTGGGGCAAAGGCGGAGACATCGCCGCCTGCCCTACATCCTCATTCCCGAAGAGACCACGGAAGATGGAACTGTCATCAGACAGAGTAGGCTCAACTGGCCTCAGACACTCTCAAAAGCACATTTCACGTTGGAATTGGAAAAAATGGATTTGGAAGGTTACTATGGCTTTCAGCAGGATTTTACGCAGGAAGAGATTCATGGCTACTTCCGTCAGATGAACAAATAGTCAGTAGGTTAATCCGAACAACCAAAGTGGCAACTTCTTGCCGTAGGGATATTCAATTCCGTCACAGGCGAGAAAGGCGTTATCGCGACCAACTATTTGCCCTCCATCCTTGGAACCGCCACCTACCTCCACAACAATCTTTCCGTCAATGATAAAATCGGCAGGTTTTGTATACTCCACACCGTGCTTATATGCCATCTGGTTGCAGAAGAAAGACTCTCTGACGGTCCCCTCGTTAGCCTGACCAAGTGTGAGAATATAACATAGGTTGGGGTTCTCCATCAGAATCTTGTCGGGTTTCTGCATACGCTTTACCGACGTGACATCGGAATAGAGCAAACGAATGAGACGTGCATCATGCAGGTATTTCAGATAGGAGGTAAGACTCACGCGACTTAACTCCGTCATCTTGGATAGTTTACTGACATCTACCAACATCGGGACTTCTGTGGCTAATACCGCCAAAAGAGACTTCAGTTTCCGAACATTACCCACATCCACGCCTCGCTGTTGCGGGAGTTCGATGCCAAGAATCATGTCCACAACATTCTCTACCCTTGTGGTGTATTGGTTGGGATTCTCCTTGCGGAATGGGTAGTAGCCCGACCGCAGATAGTCTCCGAAATACTCCAAGGGTCTGCATTTGGCATTGACACTATCGCAGATGTCGTCGGCACTGCGAACAATATCGTCAAGCGAACACGGCGACAAGTCGATTTTGTGATAGAACCGCATATACTCAGCAAACGAGAGTCCCTGCATCTCATAACTCACACAACGACGAGACAAGTCGGCTTCTGCATTGAGAATTTGCAACAGGGAGGAACCGGTAAAAACAATCTTAAGGGTTGGGTAGAGGTCATAGATATTCTTTACATATTGGCTCCAGTGGGGATACCTGTGGACTTCATCCAGCAGAAGACATTCTCCCCCGGAAGTGTAGAAAGATTGGACAGTGTCCATTAGGTCGTTGCGAGTAAAATAGGCACTGTCAAGGTTAAGGTATAACGCTTTTTTTGTATTAGCACCATAATGCAATTTGATGTGCTGAAGCAAAAGTGTCGTTTTACCAACACCTCTAGCACCCCGAATACCGATAAGTCGGGTGTTATTCCAGTCAATATCATTCATTACTGAACGCACAAAATTTGTTGTACTATTCTGAATTAGTTGTCGTTGTAATACAAAAAGCGTTTCCATATATTTATGTTTTGTGATGCGAAGATACATATTTTTGTTTAATACAATAAACAAAAAATACAAATAATTGTTTAATGGCTTAAACACATTATGTAGATGAAGCAATATTCATAGTAGACATAAAGAAGAATGTGTCTTGCACTGAAAAAGAATGATACGCCCTATTGTGGACGACAAGGGCGGTTTGCATGTCACCGCCAGCATCCACATTATCTACGATGCCGCCTACAAGGTGAAGGACTTCCGCACAATGCAGTTCCTCGACTGGTTCGTCAAGGAGCAGGGCGAAGAGGAGACCAACGCCCGCGACATGATCACCAAGATGGAACTCTTCGGCAGCGACCCCAAGAGTCTCTACATGCTCAACCAGGAACTCGCCGCCCGCACCTACAACGCCCCCAGCCTGGTACTCGACTAATCAATAACGCCCTGCGGGACGCAGGGCACTACCATGAAAATCGAGCCATCCGGAAATGCGGATGGCTCGTTTTCGTTTATCTTCATTTTTTCATATAAGTGAATACGGTGCGGAGGAACAGCTTGGCTGTTGGCTCGCGCAGGTGAGTTTTGATTCTGCCTTTGTAATGATACCAGGCGTATGCTTTCGGGTAGTCAGGTCTGCTGTATTCGATGGTCCAGTAGTCCGAACCAGAATGAATGAGGCCGACATCCTCACGTTCGGCATCTATGAGCTGCTGGAGAGAGTGCTGGATGGCTTTATAATGAAAACTTTCGACTTCCTTGATGTTGGGGATGCGCATGTCGAGATGGGTCTCGTTGCTGCGCTGGTGAGCCCATTTCTTCGGTATTATGGCACTGCCTTGGAAGGTTTTGTCTTTGCTTTCAACGACAGAAAATGCTTTTTTCGATGGGCAATCCTTGAGGTCGATGACAATAGCGGTATTGCCGTTGACAGAAGCCACGATGCCCACTACGCGATCCTTGATGGCGCGCAGGTTTTTGTTGACAAAACCGGTGTCGCGAAGGCCGCCGTCAATCACTACCAATGAGCCGTCGACTCTAGAATTGATGATGTAGTCGCCTGGTTTCAAGGTGCTCGGTTGATACGTCTGCTGGTTCTGGGCGAAAGATGGCAACAACGAAAGGGTCGCCATAAATAATAGTAGGATTTTTTTCATGGTATTATAATTAATAGGTGAAGATAAAAGGTTTAAAGGGAATAAAAGGTGCTCTTATTTAGTGTGCAAAGATACATACTTTCTTGTATATGAAAAAAAAATTCCCCATTTTCAAAAATAATCGTATTTTTGCACAAATTTTTAATCCGAGAAACCGATGAAAGAAAGTCAAAAAAAAGACTTTATTCGCAATGCTGCGAGAAAAAAAGCTCCTCCTCACAGCCAAGCTATTCTATTCGGTTCACGTGCTCGAGGAGATGCCCGAAAGGATTCGGATTGGGATATTCTTTGGATTCTGGAAAAAGAAAAACTTACTCAATCAGACTACGATACGGTAGGCTACCCTCTTGTATTACTCGGTTGCGAATTGGACGAAGAAATCAACCCTATTCAATACACAGCTAACGAATGGAAACAATATAGTTCAACACCATTCTATGAAAACGTCTCCACAGACGGTATTAATCTACTATAATGTTCAAAAAATAATCATTAATCACATAAAACCGTTATCATTATGAGCAAAAAATTCATCTGCCCGGTTTGCGGGTACGTCTATGAGGGCGACGAGATGCCCGAGAAATGCCCTATCTGCGGCAAACAGATGCAGGAAGTGAAAGAGGACATCAAGACCTGGGCTGCCGAGCATATCGTCGGTGTGGCAAAGGATGCCCCCGAGGACATCAAGGCCGACCTTCGCATGAACTTCGAAGGCGAATGCAAAGAGGTGGGTATGTACCTGGCCATGGCACGTGTAGCTCACCGCGAGGGTTATCCCGAAGTGGGTCTCTACTGGGAGAAAGCCGCCTTCGAGGAGGCTGAGCACGCCGCCAAGTTCGCCGAACTGCTGGGCGAAGTGCTGACCGACAGCACCGCTAAGAACCTGAAGATGCGCGTCGATGCCGAGTATGGTGCCACCGCCGGCAAGACCGACCTCGCCAAGCGCGCCAAAGCCCTCAACCTCGACGCCATCCACGACACCGTCCACGAGATGGCCCGCGACGAGGCTCGCCACGGCAAAGCCCTCGAAGGCCTGCTGAAACGCTACTTCGAATAAAGCAAAAAAAAAGCTTGCCAAGTTGTTTGGCAAGCTTTTTTGTTTGGCAATTAGAGGTTGTCAAGATTCTTTTTGGTCAATAGGTATTGCCGTGGCACTCTCGTAGGTGTCGCGGAGACGGTTGCGGATACGCCTGAGGGCGAAGACTGCAACAATACGTTCCACTCCGTTGGCAAGGATACCCAGACCCAAGAGTACACCCATGAAGGTGCCTACTCCGGTGGGGTTGTGGAGTGCGACGACACCCAGCACGAGGCTGACGATGCCGAGCAGCAGCATTATCCACCAGCCGTCGTAGCCCGACTTCTTGTAGTCGAACGACAGCACCGACAGCGAAATGCCTTCAAAGATGACCCACATCACGAAGACGATGATGAGCGACTCTGCGGCAACCAGGCCGTTGCAGAGGAAGAGAAATCCCACCATAATCTGGAACACCGCGAGCAGCGTCGTGGAGCCGGCATTGGGCAGGAAACGCTGTGCCTTCAGTCCGAAAACGAGGCCGAAGATGCCGGTAAGCAGTATGAGCAGACCTACTAGCCAGGAAGCTGCCACAAAGGCCTCGCCTGGATTGAAGATGCACACCACACCCAGCACTATGAGCAATATGGCTGTGAGGATGAGATAGATGTTGACCTTCTTCATTTTGTTGTTTCACGTTGGACGTTTGACGTTTGACGTTTGTTTTACGTTTGACGTTTTACGTTTGTTGTTTCACGTTTTACGTTTGTTGTTTCACGTTGGACGTTTTACGTTGTCTGTCATGAGTATCGTCATCGAGATTTCTAAGGTAATCTATTAGTTTATTTATCGAACCTGTTATCCCTTGACACTCGTTAATTAAACGATCTCTTTCATTTTGCGAGCAATAGCCTATTTCCTGTGCCAGATATAACATACTCCTGACTTCTGCACAACTACCTCTGGAAATCAGTAGATATTTTATGTTCATCTGGTTGGAACCGCTCTCACTGCCTTCGGCAATATTATTCATTATGGAAACGGCTGCCCTTTGGATCTGGTCACGAAAGCCAAAATCACGACAATCAGCCATCATTTTGTAGATGTCAACGGTGAGTCTTTTGGCTCTTCGCCATATCGCCAAATCCTCAAAGGTAGCCATTTCCAGTCAACGTAAAACGTAAAACGTTAAACCCAAAAACTATCCTTCAATTTCCTTGCGAACCTTCTTGAAGGCCTCGATGCACTTGTCGAGGTGCTCATGCTCGTGGGCGGCACTAATCTGGACACGGATACGTGCCTGGCCTTTCGGTACGACAGGATAGTAGAATCCGGTGACGAAGATGCCCTCTTCCTGCATCTTGGCAGCGTACTGCTGACTCTTGGCAGCGTCGTAGATCATGACGGCGCAGATGGCACTCTCGCTGGGCTTGCAGTCGAAACCCTCTTCCTTCATGCGGCGCAGGAAGTAGTCGGTGTTCTCATGCAGCTTGTCCTGCAGCGTGTTGGTCTCGCTCATCATCTCGAACATGCGGATGCCGGCGGCCACGAGGCCGGGAGCCATCGAGTTGGAGAAGAGGTAGGGACGGCTGCGCTGACGCAGCATGTCGATGATTTCCTTCTTGCCGGTGGTGAAACCGCCCATGGCACCGCCAAAGGCCTTGCCGAGGGTGCCGGTGAGGATCTCTATCTTGCCACGCAGGTTGTAACGCTCGGTAACGCCGCGGCCGGTCTTGCCGACCACGCCGGCGCTGTGGCTCTCGTCGACCATCACCATGGCATCGTACTTGTTGGCGAGCTCATAAATCTTGTCGAGCGGGCAGACGTTGCCGTCCATCGAGAAGACACCGTCAGTGACGATGATGCGGAAGCGGTTCTTCTGGGCGGCCTTGAGCTGTTCCTCGAGGTCGGCCATGTCGGCGTTGGCGTAGCGGTAGCGCTGGGCCTTGCAGAGACGGACACCGTCGATGATGGAGGCATGGTTGAGGGCATCGCTGATGATGGCATCCTCATCGGTGAGCAGAGGCTCGAAGACACCGCCATTGGCGTCGAAGCAGGCAGCATAGAGGATGGTGTCCTCAGTGCCGAAGAACTCTGCAATCTTCTTCTCGAGCTGTTTGTGGAGGTCCTGGCAGCCGCAGATGAAGCGGACCGATGCCATGCCATAGCCACGGGCATCCATGCCCTTCTTGGCAGCCTCGATAAGCTCGGGGTTGTCGGCCAATCCGAGGTAGTTGTTGGCGCAGAAGTTGAGGCACTTCTTGCCTTTCACCATGATTTCGGCTCCCTGGGGGCTCTCGATGATACGTTCATGTTTGTAAAGACCGGCAGCCTCGATGTCGGCCAGCTCTTTCTTAAGATGTTCTTGGAACTTAGTGTACATAATTACAGTATTTTATTTATATTATAAAGCTTTGTAAACAATCTACAAAAATACACATTATTTCGCAATAATCGCTTTCGTCAATAAAAAAAGTGTGGCAAATGTGCCACACCTTTGTTTCTACTTGGTTTTGGCGGATGCATGATCCGACGGATTGGAGTGCCGTCCCTGCCCTAACTGCAGCTGTATGTAGTATTCCACATTCGACTTCTGCGGGGCTGTCACGTCGAGGAAGCTTGTCTCGCCACGCTTGAAGGTGGCTATGTCGCGGAACTCTCCCCCATCGACTGAACGGAAGATGACTCCATAGTAGTCTTTCTTGCCATCATACTGGTAGTTCCACTCGAGCTTGACGCCCTTGGGCTCTTTGCTGTAAGAGGCTTTAAGCTTGATTTTCAAATTCACGAGTGGACTTTCCTCGACAAGGATGACTGCCTGACCCTCCATGCCGCTAACATTGCCGGCACTGTCTACAGCCTCGATGCAGTAGCTGTAGGCCTTGGGGTCGGGAGTGGGCATGTCGACGAAGACCAATACGCCATCCTGGCCGAAGTCTTCGCTA
Source organism: uncultured Bacteroidota bacterium (assembly GCA_902784465.1). Taxonomy (GTDB): domain Bacteria; phylum Bacteroidota; class Bacteroidia; order Bacteroidales; family P3; genus Colimorpha. Next base: position 13,056 of record CACZUZ010000045.1, on the reverse strand, counting down.
TGCTTGGTTGCCAGCCATTCCCACTGTGCAGCCTCGCGGAACTTACGGTAGATATAGTATTTCTCGACATCATCAGAGACACTGCGCAGCCAGCGTACCGTCACGGTGTCTTCGTTCTGGCTGATGCCCTGCAGCAGGGGTGCTCCCGGGGCTATAAAGTCGGCGAAACGCACGCGGATGGTGTCGGATGGCATCGAGTAGTTGTGGTTCTGGTCGACAGCGATGACATAGTAGAAAATCTCATTGGTCAGCGAGGTGAGGTCGAGCGAGTCGAAATATTCGTTCCCGTAGATGTAACCCTCGCTACGCTCTATGAACTCGTGGTTGCGCTGGTTGGCAAAATAGACCTTGTAGGCCAGGAGGTCCGGGTCGCTGTTCTTGTCCCACGAGATGAGGACAAGGCCGCTGGAGTCGTCGTTGACAGCCATAACGTTCTTCGGCGGTTCGGGAGGGAAGATGTCCTCGATGCTGTTAATCATGGCTGGCGAGAAGCTGACGTTGCCGGCGGTGTCGACTGCAAAGACGCGGTAGAGACCACGGCCGCGACGGTAGACGAGGGTGTCGGTGTAGGTGCGTGCCGTCTTGGGCAGCAGGCTGCTGACATTGCCCCACGGACCCTCGAGGTCGCGGGAAAAGGTGACGAGAAAGCCTTTGAGGTCGGGATTATCGTAGGCCACATCCCAATTGATGACGCAACGGCGGTTCTCCTCCGGTATTACGCTGAGCATGAGGGGCTGTGCCGGAGGTTCGAAGTCGATGAGCTTGAATTTCTCCGACTTTTTCCACTCCAGTTTCTCTCCGAAAGCGTCGAAAGCCTGGACACGGTAGATGTATGTCTTGGTGAGGTCGAGCGAGTCGAAGAAGATGACGTCGTCCCTCATCCAGCTGGCCACACTGTCGCCGTATGCTGCCACCGTGCCGCTGTCGGGAATCATGGGCCAGATGGGAGCGTTTTCGTTAATCTTGACCCACGTCTTGCCATTGTCCTCGCTGCGTTCCATCCAGTAGCCGGAGAGCTTGTTCTTGTCCCAGCGTATGGCCACCTTGTGGATGTCGAGCTGCGAGAAGCGTATCTCTGGCATCATCTCGTCGCTGTGGCGTTTGAAAGGTATGCAAGGGACGATAACAGAAACGCCAAGGACATCAACGATTTCTTTGGGGATGAGGCTCTCAAGAGAATACTCGTAAAGGACTCCTTCCTTCACATTGGTGTCCACATAGCGAAGAGCCAGGGCAGATGCCACTTCGGGGTCAATCTCGGCAGCGAGGTAAGCCATGAACTGACGCTGGGTCTGCTCTTGATACTGCTTGGAGGCAACAGTGAAGAGGTCAGCTTCGTTACCCTGCTCGGCTTTGTTGACGTCATAGTGCATGGTGCCATAGAGGGCCTGAGCCGCCACACCAGCGTAGAAGTTAGTAGAGTCAAAACGCTGCTTCATCTCGTTGAGTGACATAGGTTTGACAGGTTTACCATCATTCATGTGGAGCAGGTAGACGGTGTCGGTGCCGTCAACGAAGAATGAGGTGTCATTGTCGTCCGACGAACCGCGGAACAGGTTCCATCCGTAGTTGTTGGCAGTAGACCACACACCGCTGTTGACCGGAGCCCAGCGCAACACAATGCGGTTACCGTAGCTGCGAGCCAGCAGCCGCAAGCCCGACGCATCCTTGATGCTGTCATCGACATTGTCTACGCTGTCGCGGATGTAAAGCGGTTTTTCATTGACCACTTTCGTTGGCTTTGGATCTTGGGCAAAGACCATCGAAAAAGAAGCCACAATAAATAGAATAAATATGCTGATTCTTTTCATGATATCTGAATACTACTCAAAATTCTTAATTCTAATTTAATGAACTACTCCCACCAGTCGATACCCGACATGGAATGGGTGCGGAACTTGAGACCGTTGTTGTCCTGCAGTACCTTGACGTTCTTCGATCCTATATAGTTAAAATAGGAGCCGAATTTTTTCTGGACATTGGTGACAATAAGGACTTTTGCTCCAGAGTTGGTGATGGTCTCTTTGGTGTTGTCGGCCAATTTACCGATAGCGCTCGACTTGTTGGTATTGTTTGGCGAGAACCAATATAAGTCGAGGGCGTAGTTGCGACCCTTATTCCAATTGTTGATGGTGTTCTTGCTGACGATACCATCTGTGTTGCTGGTGGTGAACCACTGGAAGTCGTGTTCGCTATAGTAGTTGCCCGACTGCTTGAAGAGGTCTTCGTACACCGTACCCTTGGTTTTGCTGACCTCGGTGGGTATACGGTTGATATGAAGCACATAGTCCTGCCAGTAGAGCGACTGGTTGCCGCCGATGGAGGTCATACTGCTACGAGGTATGAATGGTTGCGGTTTGTAGTAGGAACGCTTTACTTCGCCAAGTCTTTCGTTGAAGCCTAACTGTGTGATGAAAGAGTTTATCCACCAGGTGCCGAGTATCGATTTGGGGAAGGTGAGAGGGCTGCCAGAGATGGATAGCAGGTTGTAGCAGCGGTTTTGACCCATCAGGTTGCTAACCTGTGGTTTCTTGTAGCTGTAACCTCGGCTGTGCATATATAGTCCGAAGTCTACCAAGCTCTGGAAGAAGCTGTTGAATGCCTTGATGTCGGCAAAGATGGCGGGGGTGGCCTCATCGATGATGTTCCAGCTGACGCTGTAGGACCATTCCGGTGAGCTGACAGTCTTATTGTCGCCCATGATGTAACTTTTATCTTGACCCTCCATGATTGTGGAGTCGATACGGATCTTGTTGTCAATAATCTCCACGCGTATCAGTTTTGGAGCACCATCCATAAAACCATTAACATCTACGCGAGGTACTAAAGTAGAGGTCACAGGTGTCAGTTTCACCAAGCTCTGATAATTACCGTCGCTAAGACGTGTCGTCATGGCTGTCCAGTTGGCAGAGCCCTGCTCGTGGACAAGACCCATGCTGGCCACCTGCTTCATGCGTGTAATGTCGCTGTTGTAAATCCATTCATGCCAGTTCTTGCCTTTCTCGATACCACCGCAGAAGATGTCACGGTTTTTGTGTATCCAGCCATCCCAATAGCCCTCGGAGCATTTCTGGCGGGGCCATGCGGTCTGCATAGGATAGGTGTTCTTGACAGCAGTGTTGACGTTAGCCATGGCGGAATAGTACTTGTTGTAGAGGGCTATTTCGGGCAGGTTGGCAGAAGCTTCGTAGTTGATGGCTACATGCATGATTGGTGGTAGACGCACACCTGTTTTGTACATGTTCGGGTCGCTGGGCACATATTCGCTGAAGAGATAGGCGTGGCGTGCCGAGTAGTCATCATTAAGCGAACGGTTGATGGTTTTCTTGCGTACCTTGAAAGTGTTGACAGAACCTCCCGAAGCGGTCATGTCGTTTGATTGCGGAGTAAATAGATAGGATGAACTGATGCTGCGAACGACGTCACTGTATGTAGCGAAGCCACTGCAGAGACGGAAGTAGAGGTTGTATACCGACGAGCCGGCGCGTACCGCGGCGATATAGCCTGAAGCGAGGGACTTGCGGCTGAAGTTCATAGCCGTGTCTCTCACACCGCTGTATGCGTTTGTAGCTTCCCTCAATTGCGCCAGTTTCAAGTTGAATTTAGTGTTGGTGTTGCCCTCGCCTGTAGCAGCGCCGCTGCCGGAGCGCTTGTATCCCTGGGTCACCTCGGTGCCGCGATTGGAGGAGTTGTTAGCCTGGTTGTATTGGCTGCGTAGCTGCGAGAGGTTGCTGCGTGTCTGATTCTCGGAACGTGTCTGTGTCATCAATGCACTGGTTTGAGCCGTAAGGGCATTGAGCTGAGCCTGATAGTCGCTCTTCTTCACCATCATGAGTCGTACCGCCAGATTGCGGCTCTGGTAGTTCTGCGGCGAGAAGTCACTGGGCAGTTTCAATGCTATGCATGGCAATGATGAACCTCTCCATCCGTTCTGGTAATAATAGTAGTCGCACCTCTGGGCTTCCGCACTTTCGCCCCATCCGCGTTCGATGAGGAATGCCATAATCTGGCGTCCGTCGGCATCGAGTTTCGATGGGTCAAGGAAGTCGCGATGGCTGAAGATGTAGATTACTGCATAATAGCGTCCTTGATATTGAACAAACTCTTGATAAGGCACCTGCGGGTCTCCGTTGTAAGGCCAGGTAAATACCACCTGGTTGTAGAGGTTTTCGGGTGCCGTGATAGTCCTCAAGTAGAACAGAGTGTCTTGATAGTAGCGTTTGTTGTACTTGAAAGTGGTGCGGCCGTTATCGGTGTACAGCGGGGCTCGCCAGCCATAACTATACTTATAGTTAGTTGGTGAGCCGCTACGTGTACTGACACGGTTTTCGTAGAGATAATAGGCAGAGTCGCGCTGGAGATAGAATTCGGAGAGGTTGTTGTTAACCGACTGACGGTACTCGAACACGCGTGCATAGAGATGGAACTTGGATGTTGCCGACTCACGGAAACCTCCTTGGTAGTCCTCAAAGTAGAGTGTGTTCTCATCGGTTGTGGAGGATGAGATTTTCATTGGTGTCGTTATCCACTGCGATTTACCGTTCTTCTTGCCCCAATACTGGCTGAAGCTCATATTCTTGTCAAGCACGAAGCGGAACTTGCGGGTTACGGTTTGGGCCTTGTCATCCATGGCTGAGAGCAGCACATCCTGGTTCCACGGCATATTACTCACTATAGTTCCAGTGGTGAACGGCGAAATGATTTTGTCGGCTTTGTCATAGTCAGAGAATGAATATGCAGGCGTGACGTTCTGGAAGAGCTTGACATTGGCCAACGGGTCGCTGGCACCAGGCACACAGGTGTGGCCCAGCTCAAAGTCTACGCTGGTACTGATCTTGATCAGACCTCCTAAGCAAGAGGCGCGGAACTTAAGCATACCGAATGCCCAGGTGGGATTTGGACCACCGGCCTGCACCAAGGCACCAAGGCCGGCCTCGACCAACGAGATATGGCCTTTCCAGAATCCCAGATTGAGTTCCAGACCTGCCTCGCCCTCAAACATCACGTATGCCTGTCCCATACCATAGTATCCGTTCTTGCCAATCGTGCTGTAGCCTTCGCAGCCTTCACCATTGGTATTGATGACTGCGGCATCGAAGCCTATGAATGTCTTGGCTTTCAAATAAAGCAGCATACTGAACTCTATGTTGGCGTAGAACGAGGTTCCAATGGCAAAACCACCGGCATTCTTGAAAGTAGGCAGCTTACGCTTGCTTTCTGCGCGACTTAGATATTTGTCACCAAGGAAGTTGGCTACGTCAGTAGGAATGTCGGGCATGGCAAAACCATCTGGGAAGTAATTGCCCGTCATGAAGTAGAAGGTCCACGCAGTGGAAGCGCGGCATATTACCAGGTCGAAGGTGGCAGAGAGCTGCACACGGTCATCGTAGGCAGGACGACCCAGGGCGAAGAACCATTTGGTATCCTTGTGAGGCTCCTTGCGGATATAAAGGTCGATGGGAACCTGCACCTTAAGACTTCCGCCAAAGTCGCGTGAATTAAACTTGTCGGTCTTGGCCTGAACCGAATCATAGTCCATCGAGTTGTTGATGACAGGCTCCACATATTTGGAGAGACAGCCGTTGCCGCCACCCATCGAGAACTCGGGATATGTGATATTGGCCGGGAGCTTGCTTGCTACAGCGTTCTGGAGGAACGACTTCATGTTGATGTCGCTCTTGCAGATGGCAGAGAATGTCAACGCCCAGTCGTTTGCAGCATATTTGGTATAGTCGATGAAGGCTCCAATCTCCACAATACCGCCCGAACCTTCCTTGTTCTTGTCGTCGTAGCTCGACATCATGCGGCAGTTGACCTGCAGGCAGACACCGCTGAAATGGCCGTTGGCGATACGCAGGTTGAGGGTACCGTCGGCATTGAGGGTGGTGGGGTCGCCCGTCATGGCCAGCGAGACACCGCATTTGGCCATCCAGGCATCGTAGTAGGGTGTATAGTTGCAACCACTGCTGCTTACCATGCTACTCTGGAAGTTGCCTTTCATAAGATCCTTGGCACTCTTGCCGGCGAATTCCTGCTTAGGTTTGCAGTTGTAGGCAAAACCGCCACCGAAGCCAGTGATGGTCACAGGCCCCAGCACCATTGGCGACGCACTACTCATATCGGCAGCTCCTTCAAAATACCACCAGTCGTAGTCTCCCGAGCCGTTCTCTTTCTTCTTGGTACCAAAACCGCAGCCCATGTCGCATTGAACGACATCCATCACTCTCACCGTGGCAACGCCACGCCAACTGTTGCCGTAGACGGCGTCATTGCGTGTATGTAATATGGCTGCATCGACATAGAGGGGTCCGATGTCGGTGGTGACGCGTGCCGAGTCGAAAGTACCGTCCCAGTTGGAGACCTTCCATGTGTTGGTATTGACCTCGCAGTTGATGCCGAAACCGGCAGTGGCTCCAACACTCATGTCGGCACCGATGCCTATCTTCATCGAACCGGCAAAGTCGATACCCACCTTGTAGGTCTTGCTCTTGCCCTTCACCTGCTCGAAGGTGGGGGTCAACGTGTTGACGCTGTACTCAAAGCCGCTCACCTTGCCCTTGAACAAGGGGGCCTTGGCGTCGGGTACGGGAGCCAAAGCATCGACCTTGGCGTCATCGGGCTCCTCTTCTGAATAGTCGCAGCCTATGTATTTCTGCGGCGAGGCCTTGCTCCAGTTGCCTATGGAGAAGTCCATCTCGCCAAACTTGTAGGCCTCCACTTCGCCTCGGGCGGTGCTGACCTTCTTCGCGCGGAAGTTGCGCATATACATGTTCTCGAACTTGATGCCAGGCAGAGAGGCATCGATGCCAATCTTGCTGAAGTTGATGTCGATTGTGCCGTTGAGGGTGAGGTCGACACGTGTGGTGGCATTCTGGTTGAGCATGGTGTAGGTGGTGAGTGCCTCCTGCTCCTGCTTGTAGGTGTGTCCGCCGTAGTCGTGATTAATCTTGAAGTATGATGACTTCTTGTCAAGCTCTATGTTGGCAAGGAAGAGGTCGAGCTTCAAGGTGTCTTGCGGCGTTACGGCAAAGACAAGGCTGTCGGAGCCTATGTAGCAGTCGTAGAAGAGTCCGCCCGTGAAGAGGGGCAGGTCTACCTTGCCATGTATCTTGCCATACTTGTAGCTGTTCTTCAGGAAACAGAGCGAGACGGTGTCGATACTGAAATACCAGCCACCGCCGTTCTTGGTCTCGAGCTTCAGGAGGTCGGTGGCGGCCAGCTCTACGCTGATGCCATCGCCGTCGATGAAAAGGTGCTGGGCACCGAGACCGATGCGGGTGCCGGGATAGGCATAGGCCACAGAGTCGGTCTTCTCGCCATTGGCACCATATTTATACACGAGGGTTGAGTCTGGCGTCTCGTCCTTTTCGCCGTTAAGGTCGACGAAGGTGTTGGTGACGTCGGCAGGCAACAGGACGCTGAAGCGGTCCATATAGAAACCCTGCCACTGCTTCTCCTGACCTTTCTTGTTGTATTTGGCGGGGAACTGGATACCCTTGGGAGTCTCGGTATCGGAGTGGTCGTACCAGATGCCACTGCCTGTGGGAAGGAATGTCCACTCCTCGCAACCCACAACGGTGAAGGGATCCATCTGTATCTTGGCAATCCAGTCGCCCCACTTCTTGAACTTGGTCGTGAAGCGTGCCTGGACGGGCTTGGTGGGACTCACCTGTCCGTTGTTCTTGAGGTCGACGGCGAGCAGCTTGTTGCCTGGCTGACCCTTACGACCAAGATCCAACTCTACGTCTATGTTTATCTCCTTGAAACCTTTCTTGTTCCACGAGATATAGGTGCCGTCCTTCACCTCGGCGAAGTTGCTGGGCATCTTGAAACGCATGACGTAGCCGTCCGAGAGCTCAAACTCGTAGTTGCGTGGCGAGAAGAGACGCAGGTCGCTGGCGGTGTCGTGGTAGAAGTGGTCGGGGGTGATACAGATGTTTGTTGCCAACAGCGGGATATAGAGGTTGTCGTTGGGCGATCCGAACACGCAGAGCAGGTTCATCTGCGCCGTGACGGGCGAGAAGAACAGGTCGTTGACGGCAAGGCGGATATTCTCCGATTCGCTGCCCAACATCTTGTCGTTGACGGTGATAGGCGTGGTGACGGTACCTATCGAGAAGTCTCCCTCAATGCCGCTGTGTATCATCTCGCTAATGGGATTGGATGCCTGGTTGATGATGTTATACCATTTCTGTACATCCTGCCCGGTGCTTCCCAACTCCTTGGCAGCCAAGTTCATATACTCTTCTACCTTGTCGCTGCCCATGTCGAAGCCTGCACCGTACTTGTTGTCGCCCATATTGAGCTTCAGGTAGTTGTTGCTGTCGGTGGCGATGCTGCGTGCCGTTCCGCTGACAACACGGTAGTCCTTGTTGATTTTGATGGAGTCGAAATGGACCTTGACGTTGCAGCCGAAGCCGGCAGGACGCCAGATGATGAAACCGGTGCCGGAATAGCTCGACTTCTTGGCGTTGTAGCTACCCTCCTGGACAATCATGTCGAAACGTCCAATCTTGATTCTCGTCCGGTTGTTGATAAGGCTGTCTATCTTAGGCGTAATCAGCTGCTTGCTCAGTCCTGCCGTGTCGCCGGCGAAACAGGCGTTCTTGGTGTCTATAATGCCACTGAAAGATACTGTGTCTACCAGCTTGAAGACTATGGGCACCGACCAGCCTTTGTTCTGTCGGTTGTACTTGTTGGTGTCTTTCAGGTATTCCACATAGACGCGTGCCAGGTAGGTCTCGCCGTTCTTCAACGAGTCGAGCAGCGTGCTGTCCTTGCACTCCAGCTCTGTGATACCCTTCACCTTGTAGGTCGACGTGTCCTTGACAATCTGCTTGATGGTCTTGCCCTTCTTGACCTTCCAGACGTGTAGCTGGTAGGTCAGCGAATCGCCGAAGTCCTCGCCGCTGGCTTTGTTCCAGTTGAAACTGAAGTTGTGATAGCGTGGCACCTCGGGGATGGTGTAGCCGAACTCCATCTGTGTGCTGTCGGTCCAGTCTGCAGTGCTCTTGTCAACAGGATATGTGAACTTTGCAGGGTTCAGCTTGTCGAGCAATGCCTTGTCTATGCCCCACTGGAAAATGGCCGACGACGTGTACTGTTCAGCGTCGGAAAGGACGGTATGGGTGGTGTCGTATTCTGTGCTCACTACCTCGCCGTCCTCAAGGAACTGGGTGGTCTTGACGGTTGTCTTCATATAGTTGTATGAGACATAGGCGTCGACCGTCACATAGTATTTCTTGCCCAGCTCCAGGGCATTGGTCCAGGAGGTGTCGCTGAGCACCTTCAGGTCTACATTGCTGAGGCCATACCAGTAGTCAAACTGGCCGTTGATGGTCTTGCTCTTGATAGGGGAATGTGTGAGGGTGACCTCCGGGTTGGTAAGGTACTCGTAGAGCTTCACCTCGTAGTTGACCATCTTGATGGAGTCGTAGTGTGCCGGAATCCACTTGATGGCAAAGTCTTTCTTTCTCTTCTCGTCGAGTATCACTATGCCGTCGGGGGTCTTGGACTTGACAATGGAGTCTGTTGCCGAAGGCACATTGCTGTTCTCGTCGCTGAACTTGCCTGTAACAGCGGTTATCGTGGTCTGGTCCTTGGCGGGCGAAACGAGATAATGCTGGCGTATCTTGTCGCGAATCTGGCTTTTGTTGTCAGAATCCGACGACGAGATGTTCTGGGTGGGGATGCCGCCTTCGTTGCCGCCGCCGTTGTTGTTGCCACCCTCGTTGCCGCCACCGTTGTTGCCGCCGCCGTTGTTGCCGCCGCCACCAAAGCCGCCGCCGTTGTTGCTGCCTTGACCCCAGACGAAGGCCTGTATCTGGCTCTTGCCATCGTTCCCGAGCTGCATCTGGTTAGCCACATTGCCTGTCTGGTGTGCCTCGACCCTGGCAACGTAGGTGGCACCCCGTTCGAAACGGGCACTGAGGTCGCGGAGGGTGTCTATGGAACAGTAGGTGCGGCGACCACTGTTGTAGGAGAAGACAGCAGGGTTGCGGTTGATGGCGTCATTGATGTTCTGGTTCGGAAGAACCTTGACGATTTTAAGTATGTATTCAAACCTGGCATTTTGGGGGCAGTTGGTCACCACTCCTGTCCAGCGGAAATTGAGGTTGCGGGCTGGCATGACAACCTGAATGCCCGACGGGGATGCGGCCCCAGGTATGGGCATCATGTTGGCCAGCGGCAACGTGAACTCGGGTGCTGAACCGGTATAGCAAATCTGAAAAGTGAGACAGCTGTTGCTGAGCTCATGGTCTGTCGTCACCACCTGAGACCATTGACAGGCCTTCACACAGAGGTTGTAATTGCCCTCGGGCAACCGGAGCATCTCGTTTATCGTACTCTGTGAGACATTGGTCTCCAAACGACCGGAGAAATGATCCTCGAACTTCTGTCGGGTGTTGAGAACATAGGTCTCTCCTGCCCCAAGTTCAATCATGGGTCTCTTGTTACGGTTACCATCGTTGGTATAGATACGCATCGGCGCCGCAGTGCTAGAATAAATACACTGTAGGTCAACGTTCAGATAGACCTTCTGGGTCGCTCCACTGACGTTGGTCAACGTGATGTTGAAATAGTTGAAAAAATTGTCAATGTAAGACGCCACCTGCACAGGAAGATTGTTGGTCTTCTGCTGAACAGCGACAATTACATCTTGTGCCTTTGCGCCCCAACTCAGGCCCATGAATATCAGCAGCATCATGCCGGCCATGCGGCTACGCCATGTCGCTGCATGTCTGTGGTCTGACTGTGGCTTTTGGTTTAAGCAGTAATTTTTTTCCACGTTATGTATTTTTAGTTGTTTGTCAAATTGTTGATTATCTCTTCTTCTCTCTATACCTCACAGTTTTCATCGGAGTATCTTCTCGTTCTTCGACTGCTTCTCGAGGCGTTCGGTTTCCTTCTTGCTCTTTATGACACGGCTGAAGAAACTGTAGCTATAGGCCAGGTTGAAACGGAGGTCCATCGTGGTGGAGACTTTCTGTCCGAAGACGATGTTCTCGCTATAGTTGCTGGTCGAGAGGAAAAACGAAGCACTATGCTGGGTTTTGTACGTGAATGAGGAGCCTATGCGCGCACTGAATGAGAAGTCGTTAGTGGTGTAGTCTGCCGAGACAGGCAGCTCGTCGTCTGCCATGCCTACATAACCTTCCTGTCCCGCCGGCTTTACGTTGTAGGAGAACGACATGCTTCCGGTAAACTTGAGCGCCATATTCTCTTTCTTTACAGCATTGTAGGTAAGCGACCCGCTGACGGTGTGCGAGGTGTAGTCGTTGCCGGGGGCTGTGGAGTTGCTGAAGTCGTAGTTGATACCCATGCCTATTCGCTTGGCCGTGAAGTTGCAGTCGTAGCCTGCACCTATGGTGAGGGTATTCACGTCACTGCGGTTCTGGCTGAGAATATTGCGGTTCTTGTTGGCTACATTGTTGAAGTTGAGGGAGATGGTATGCTCATTGTCGCCAAAGATGGTGTAGGAGGGCGACACTGTTATGGAATGCATAATCTGGTTTATGCGTGTTGTGTCGTTCACTTTGTATGTGCCGTCCTTCTGGTCCTGCTGCACGCCACTGTAGGAGGCGGCAAGGTTGAGATTGTCGGTGATACTGTAAGACCAGTTGGCCGAGTAGGTGGTCACCTTGTTGGTGTACATCTGCCTGTGGTCAAGGTTGTCCTGCTGCAGGTAGCCTGTAAGGGTTAAGATGGACTTGTTGTTCAGAAATCTGTAGTTGGCTGTCGCTCCAACGCCCTGGGCATTCTGGCTGAACTGGTTAGCACCCAGCGACGTGTAGTCTGCCTGTACAAAACGGTAGGTGAGGGCGGCATTGAACTTGTCGAATGAAAGACTCATTCCGGCGTCGCCGGCAAAACGTATCTGTGAGTTGGTGCGTACCTCGTACAGGCCATGCACCTTGTCAAGAATTCCGATAGCACTCTTAATCCTCGCATCAGTGGTATCGGCTCCTACACTCGAAATGTTTTCCGAGGTCAACTCTCGGGCAGTGAGGTCGTCGGTATAAAGGCTCATGGCAACATTAGCGTTGAATGTCAGCCATTTGCCCAAACTCAAACGTCCCGATACACCTGTCGTGAAATTCTCCTTGGCCTTGATGACACTGTCGCGATAAACGAGCGAATCGGCACCCTCATACTGCCACGACACCGGGAGCGACTCGATGTCGTCCTTGGCTTTCATCACACTAAAATCGATATAGTTCCTGGTGCTTCCGAACCCTATTTTTGCGCCCCATGCATTGCGGTCAAACTGCGGCTGGGTGGTCTCCTGCTGGTTGATACCGAGTAGCGAGTCGGCAAAATACTGTATTGCAGTACGGTCATCCTTAAAGCGTGTCTTGCGGTTCAGCTTGCCATAGAAGCCTGCCACCCTGAGCTTATCGCCTGTATATTCAACACCGCCACCTGTGAAAGTCAGTCCGCTGTAGGTATAGTTGTTGAAATGCATCGAACTGGTACCAATGTGGAAACGGAACTTTTTCCACTCGGGTGTGGTGTTGAGAGTTATCTGAGGGTGAGGAAATTTGAACTGGGTCATACTCAGACTCAGCAAGTTGAGGTTGATAGGGATATGGAAACCGTAGATGCCGATGTCGAAATTGGCGTATGCAGCAAAGGCAAACGGGTCGCTGTAACCATATATGTCCTGGTTGTTCCACGACATGTTCATCTCTCCGCCAAGTTGGCCGCCTATCGTTAATGGGTCAGAATCAATATGCCCCTGAACTTTTTCTTTGATATTGCCAAACTGAGCATGTCCCATTGAGGGTATCAACAGGAACAAAAACAGCAAAAGCAGCAGTTTGGGTTTTCGGTATTTTTTAGCTAATAATATGTTTTCCATATAGTTAAATAGTATATTATACCAAAAAACGTAATTCTATACAAAATGCAAATATAATATTTTTAACTAATTTTTAATAAAATTTTTGAAATATCTTCAGGGCAAACGCATGAAAATTTTCAGAATCACCGCGATATTAACAGGTTCGCCTGTGTTATCAACAGGCGTTTTCGTCCCCTGATCGAAAACCACAA
>CACZUZ010000044.1 GCA_902784465.1 uncultured Bacteroidota bacterium | reverse complement strand
AAACTTTACTAATATATTATTGATATATAGAGGTCCATCTGGTTGACTGTCCATCCATTGTGTTCCATCAAAAGCATAACGGCCAATTTCGGTGACGCTGTCGGGAATATTGATGCTTTGTAGAGCAGAGCAACCCACAAAGGAACAGTTTCCTATTTCGGTGACCCCTTGAGGAATTAATATTTGAGTAACAGATTTATCCTTTATGCCTGTAACTACTTTACCCTCTTCTGAAAAAAACAATAAGTCTTCCATCCCCGAATAGTTATTTAATTATTATTTTGAACTATGTATTATTGGAACATTGCCTCATATTTAACTAGGATTCACAACGGAATTTCCTAAATAATATTGTACGTTTGGACCAAAATTAACAGTGCTATTTTCAAATATGGCCAAACTATGGCCAAACTTGGGATATAAAAGAAAAAAGATTTTGCATTTTCACTCGTTTTGAGTTACTTGCAAAATCTCTTTGGTGCCCGGAACAGGACTTGAACCTGCACTCCTTTCGGAACACGCACCTGAAACGTGCGCGTCTACCAATTCCGCCACCCGGGCTGGTAGAAGCTTCTGGACTGTCGAAGCCTTTTTAAAAAACGAGGCAACCGCAGCTGCCCCATTTTTTGGTGCCCAGGACAAGACTTGAACTTGCACGCCTGAATCGGCACTACCCCCTCAAAGTAGCGTGTCTACCAATTCCACCACCTGGGCAATCTTTCGTAAACTCATAAGGGAAGGATTTTCGGTGTCTTTCCCTTTCGAAAGCGAGTGCAAAAGTACTAACTTTTTTGATACCCACAAAAAAAAATTCTATTTTTTACCCCTCTCACCATCCAAGATATTGAATAACAAAAATAAAACAATCAAAAAAAATGGGATGCCACTGACTGGCATCCCATAAAAAAGCGTGTTTTAAAGTTCAAAACTTACAAAATCGGAGCATTTGTCTGACGTTTTTTTGCGCCCGAAAAGCGAGGTAGCACCCCTTGCCTTTATTCGTCGCCCTCGATGACATCCTCGTCGTCGACATCCCAGTCGCCCGGGTCGTCTCCAGACTCAGCGTTGCCGCCCATGCGAAGTAGGAAGTTGGGTACTTCGCTGCGGCTGGGCGAGATGCGATAGCGATAGTCGCCCATGTCGCCCTTGCCACCCACATGCCGCTTGTCGGCCGGCAGTGCCTTGATCATGTCGACCCACTCGCCCACACTGCTCTGGATAAGCATCTGCTGGCTGTTGAACTCGTAGTTGAAATAGTACCAATGGTCGCTTGCCACCTGGATGTATAGCACCAGGAAGACACCGTTGCCCCTGCGGTAGAGCTGTGCCTTGACGCGCGTGGAGAGGTGCAACTTCTTCTTGCCGACCATTGCCAGCGAGGCAACGCCATCATAACGGTAGCCGAGAGCAGCGTCGTAGGTCCAATCCATACCCTCGATGAGGATGGTATGTTCAAATTCCTTGGGTATCTTGTCGAAGAAGCCGGTGCTGACATAGCTTGCGTAAGCATCAGCACCATGCTCGGCGCCCATATAGTATATCATCGCATGGCGTGTGGCCTCGTTGCCAGGGGTGGATGGCGAGAGACGGAGGTCGTCGGCGATAATCTGTGCCATGGCATCAAGCACCTTGTCGTCGATGGGGAAGGTGAATCCGAAGATGGTGTGCGTCTCCAAATCGCCCTCCTTCTTGCCGCCAAGGGTAGCCATGCCGTAGCTGAACAGCTTGACATGGTTCTGTTTGACATTGAAGTCGATAGGACCTTCAGCCGTCATCTCGCAGGTCTGGGTGTTGAGGGTAAGGAACCGTTCGACGACATTGTCGGGGTCCTGAATCTTTTCGGCCGAAGCGATCATATATTCATGCTTGTCGTTGTCGTAGGTCACGAAGCCGTGGGCGCCCATCAGCTCGTTGTCGGCGGCACGCTCGGCGGTGAGGAATGCCGAGTAGGGCATCATGTTTTTCTTGTCGAAGAGCATGGAGGCCGTGATGCGGTTGCCCTTCCAGTCGGTGGGAATCTCAGGCACGGCGACGAGTATCTGGCGCGGATTCAGGTAGCTGGAATAGGCCAGCAGTCCCAGCTCGGCATCGGTATTGCACTTGTGTAGCAGACGCACCCCGCCGTCGAAATAGTAAAACTCCTTGTCGGCCTCGATCCTCACGTTGCCGGCGAAGCCGAAAGCGCTGTTGAGTGTGAAGTTGGCACTGTCGGAGATGAAACCCTTGCCCACGCTGACGCCACGGTTGTCGGGGGCAATCTCGGTGAGATAGATTTTTTGCTTCTTGTTGTCGACGTCGACATAGTCGATAGTACCCTTGCCGTTGTATTTCTTGGCGCCATCCAGCAGCACGTCGGCATCATAGATAAGATGGAAGCGTTTATCGCGGTTGGCGAGGATCTGCGAATTCTTGAGCAGGCTTATCACGCCGCCACGGCTGATGTGGAGCGTGTCGCCTCCCGGTGCAACGACGGCATCGGCCACATTGACAGTGAACACCTGGCGGCAACCGAGCTGACCTGCATCGTACATATATGTGGAACGTACAGCATGGAAATTGAGGCTGTCCTTCGTCGGGTCGGTCGAGACGAACAGGGCACCCGGCTGCTCCTTGTGAGCGAAACGCTCGCGCAACGAGAGGCCTTCCATTCCCTGGCTGCTCTCGCTCTTGCTGTTGATGAGGTCGAGCTGCTTCTTGTCCATCTCCCACGAGAACTTGTCGACGTATGCCGCATATTGCAGCAGAGGCAGCTGTGTGCGTTCCAGCTCGCGGTTGGCCACGAAGTCAGCCCTACGCTTGGTGTAGTCGACGTGCGACTTCATGTCGGTGGCGTAGAAGGCGATGTTCTTGTATGTGTCAGACCGCAGCGTGAAGGCTGTCACGCGGCTGTCCATCTCTTTGGGTGCCAGCACGAAGAGCGGCGACTCGAGGGTGCCCTCGCGGATGGTGATGGCTCCGCGGGCGTAGGCTGCCGAGGGTTTCAGCACCACGCTGCCGGCAAGCAGGGCGTCGTTGTGGTACATCTTGAACTGGGGCCCGTTGGCCAGCTGCTCGACGAGCATCGAGTCGGCGTAGGGGTACCAGCGTTGGCGGGCGCGGCTCACCCTGATGTCGGGAAACGCTCCCTGCTCCTTGACAAAGAACGTGTCGCTCACCGACACCATCGAGTCGGGCATGAAGACGATGTTCTTCGACTGCGTGACCGAGGTGAGGTAGTCGACCTGACCTTGGGCACGGAAGCCACGGTAGCTCAGGTCGATGCGGTTGGTGAAATGGCCCTTGCCGCCGTAGGCAGGATAGCCACCGCGCGGTGTCTTGCGCACAAAGCCAAGCGAATAGTCGGGCTGCACCTTCAGCGGCTCCTCTATGTCGGGGAAGATGCCCGCCGACGTCAGCACGCCATTGAAACTCAGACTGTCGGTGACAAAGTCGACCATGTCCTTCACCACGAAAGGATGGATGGTGTAATAGAACTTGTCGCGCACGTATGTGCCGTTGTATATATCCTTGCGGTCGTAGTAGACATAGCTGTCCTTCTGGCTGGTAAAGATGGGGTATTTCTCCTTGACCCGCTTGAGTCCGCTGTGGTTGTTGCTTTGGTCAATCTGAAGGAATCCGGTCAGATTGTGCAGCGGCGTGTAGACCACATGCAGCTCCTGCGGATTGTTGAATTTGGCCACAAAGAATATCATCGAGTCCACCTGCGGCAGGTCGAGTTTGAAGTCGTCGTAGAGGAAGGTGGCGTTGGTGGCATGGAAGACAAAGCGGCCGGCGTTGATGCGTCCGTTGAAGTTGATGTCCCTGTTCTTGCCCACCACCAGCTCGCCTTGGCGGGGATAGATGACCACCTGCTGGCTGTCGCTGAGCACGAACTTCTCCACGCCGTGGACATTGAGGGCGTTGGTCGAGAGGTCAAGCTCGGCGTTGTTGCGGCGCGAGGCCGAATGCAGCACTAACGCGTCGTAGTCATAGTCCTGGCTCTTGGCGCTGGCCTTGGCGTAGTCCACAAGCTTGTCGTTGACGTAGACCTTGGTCTCCGATTCATTGTAGGAGACGAGACCCGAACGTGCCAGATTGTGTATCATCGACTTGGCCTGCATGATATCCATCTTTATCGCCTTGGCGAAATCATCCATAAAGAACTCGTACACCATATCGCGCGACTGCATGTAGCGGTAGACGCGGATGACAGGGTTCACCTGGTCGATGCCTCCAATCTCGCGGAACTTGGCCTCGGAGTAGTAGCTGTTCGACTCGAAGGTCGAGAAACTCTGGTCGCCCGAGGCCCCGAGCATGGAGAACTCCAGCTTGTCGTCGCCCATTTTCCACACTATCTGTTCGCAGTAGAGGTCCATATTGTGGTAGGTGTCCGAATAGGGGCTGTAGTAGTTACGCTTGGAGTCGTTGATAAGGTTAAGCTGCTTCTCCTGAGCCAGATAACGCACAGTGATACCATTGTTGCATATCGAGTCGTTGTCGATGTAGAGTTTCACGGCGGCATTCTCGGAGACGATGCGGGTAGCCGTGATGGTGAACTTCACCGACTGTACGGTGACGAAGGTCTTGCCCTGGCGGTAGAAAATGAGGGTGGCGGGGTTCTTGGTGTCCGAGGTGATGAACTTGGAGCCGTTCATCATAAAGCTTCCGCTATAGTCCACGCCGGGCAGGATGTCCTTCATCTTGAAGTCTTTCTGATAGCTGCGGAACTTGGGGAATGTGTACTTGTCCGGTTCCATCTTGGCGCTGAGTGCCTCTTCCACCCTGCCGTAGATGGGCTTGCTGAAATAGTTGGTGTTGGTGAACTGCACCGAGTCGGCAAAAAACTTGGGGAACTTGGTGACGGCCTCATACCTGTTCAGGATGGCCCAGCATGCCGTGGTGGGTATGCCGGTGCGGTCCCAGTTGAGGCGGCCGCCCTCGCCCACCCATCGGTTGTCGAAGTAGTGGTACACGCCCTTGGTGCCGTAGATGGTACCGTTGTCCTTGTCGGAACTGTAGTATAGCTCGGCGGGCTTGTCGATGGTCACCGTGATGTCGCCCCCCTCGCACCCAAGCCTGAAAGCGCACCCCGACTGCAGCTGCCATGTACACGAACGCGACCCATAGAGTGTGCGGTCGGTGAGCAGCCCATTGGTGAAGGCTATGAAGTCAGTGAAGTCCTTGACCTTCTTGTTGCGGCTCTGGATAAACTCTATACTTGCAATCCAGGGCTCGAAGTTGCCGCCGCTCGAGGTACACATCTTGTTGAATGCCTCCACGAATTCGGTCACATCGGGATGGGGACGAACGCGCAGTTTTTGCAGCGTGTTGCAGATTGTCGTCACTCTGTCCTGTAGCTGTCCGTCGAGTGCTCCGTACTGGGTGCTGAACTGCGCCATTGTGGCGGCGGTCTTCGACTTCAACTCCTTGTCGCTCGTGGCCTGCTCGAGGTAGGCCTGCAACTCGCCCGGCAGCCCGGCACGCGTGAAGTCGACAGGTTTGCCCTTCTGTGCAAAGGCAACAGAAAACTGTATGCTAAAAAATGTGATTACTGCTATTGAAAAGAGTATTTTTTTCATGAGATGAGGATTTTTGTAGCTAGATGTTCTAGACTTTCTAGATTTTCTAGATTTTCTAGACAAAAAACGCCATTACATTAAAAAAATTATGCTTCCACTTTTTTTTCATATTTTTGCAATTCTAAGCAAGAAGCAAAAACCATGCAACTATTTTTCACACCCGACATAGAATCAGGATTTTACACTCTCAGCGAAGAGGAGTCGCACCACTGCGTCAAAGTGATGCGCCTGGCTGTCGGCGACCAAATCTCCGCCACCGACGGACGTGGTTCTCTCTGTCGTTGCTCCATCGTCGAGGCGCACCCCAAGCGCTGCCTCGTCCAGGTCGACGAGCGTATCGAGGATTATGGCCGCCATGCCTTCCGCCTCCATGTCGCCGTGGCCCCGACAAAGAACACCGCCCGCATGGAATGGTTCGTCGAGAAGGCCGTCGAGATGGGCATCGACGAGATAACCCCCATCCTCTGCGACCACTCCGAACGCTGTGTGCTACGTCAAGACCGTCTGCAGAAGATTGCCGTCAGCGCCATGAAGCAGTCACTCAAGACATTCATGCCTCACATCAACCCTCTGACACCACTCTCCGAACTCATCGATTCCTTTTCAACCCCAAAGGGTGACGAAAGCTCTCCCATCGCTGACACCCAGCCGTTTATTGCCTACTGCGACGGCGACCACCGCACACCGCTCCACGACATCTACCGCCCCGGACAGAACGCTCTGATACTCATCGGCCCCGAAGGCGACTTCAGCCATCAGGAGATTGCTCATGCCCTCAACGCTGGCTTCCTCCCCGTAACCCTAGGCCAATACCGCCTCCGCACCGAGACAGCAGCCCTCGCCGCCACAGCCTACTTCAACCTAGTGAACTAAAACTCCTAAATTGCCTAAAACGCCTAAATTGCCTAAATTGCCTAACTAAAACGTAATGAAAAAAATAATCCTCATAGCGATAATCGCAATTGCAAGCCTCCAGTTTTCCCTAGCCTCGGCCCAACGCACCCAGCTGGCCCTGGTCAAATACGGGGGTGGCGGCGACTGGTATGCCAACCCCACATCGCTCACCAACCTCATCGCCTTCTGCAATGCCGACGCCCACATGAACCTCGACCCGCAGTATGCCACCGTCGACGTGGGCAGCAGCGAGCTGTTCAACTATCCCTTCCTCCACATCACCGGCCACGGCAACGTGGTCTTCAACAGCCAGGAGGCACAGAACCTGCGCAACTATCTGATTGGCGGCGGCTTTCTCCACATCGACGACAACTATGGCCTTCGTGACTTCATAGTGCCGCAGATGAAGAAAGTCTTCCCCGAGCTCGACTTTGTGGAGCTCCCCTTCAGCCATCCCATCTACCACCAGAAATACGACTTCCCCAACGGTCTCCCTAAAATCCACGAGCACGACAACAAGCCCCCGAAGGGCTTCGGCCTCATCTGGGAAGGACGGCTGGTCTGCTTCTTCTCGTGGGAGTGCGACCTCGGCGACGGCTGGGAGGACCAGGATGTGCACGGCGACAGCCAGGAGACCCGTCTCCGCGCCCTCAAGATGGGCGAAAACATCGTCAGGTATGCCTTCAGCAACTAGAGAGACTCTAGAAACTCTAGAATCTCTAGACAATCTAGATAATCTAGATAATCTAGAAAGTCTAGAAAATCTAGAAAGTCTAGAAAATCTAGAAAGTCTAGAAAGTCTAGAGAGTCTAGAAAATCTAGAGAGTCTAGAAAATCTAGAAAGTCTAGAAAATCTAGAAAAAAAGCCCTATTTATCGGCAAAAGCACTTTTTTTTCAAAAAAAATGTATCTTTGTATTTTAACAAGGAAATATAAAATAGATATAAAATAATGGAAGACAACAAATTGTTCAGCGAATTCCCACCTGTTTCGACCGAAAAATGGGAAGAAGTAATCAACAAGGACCTCAAGGGAGCCGACTATGAGAAAAAACTGGTCTGGAAGACCATCGAAGGTTTCAAGGTCAAGCCCTACTACCGTGCCGAGGACCTCGAGAACATCGATTATCTCAACTCCAACCCTGCGCAGTTCCCCTTCACGCGCGGCAAACAGGCCGACAGCAATGTCTGGGATATTCGCCAGGACATCCGCGAGCATGATGCCGCCAAGTCCAATGCCTTCGCACTCGACGCCCTCAAACGCGGTGCCACCGCCATCGGCTTCTGCGCCAAAGAGGTCGAGACCGAGGAGCAGATGGCTATCCTCCTGAAGGACATCTATCTCCCCGCAGTAGCCATCCACTTCAACTGCGCCAAGAAACATATCGACACCCTCAAGCTCTTCGTCGCCGTGGCCAAGAAGAACGGCTTCGACACCAAAGAGTTGCGCGGCAGCATCAACTTCGACATCTACAGCTATGCCCTCAAGCATGGCCGCTTCTGGGCTGGCGAGGAGAAAGACCTCGACGAGGCCGCCGAGCTGGTGCGCTATGCCAACGACAACCTGCCCGCCTTCCGCGTCCTCACCGTCGGTGGCAAGACCCTCGCCGATGCCGGCTCCAACATCGTCCAGGAGCTAGGCTTCTCGCTGGCCGCCGCCAACGAGCTGATGGCCAAGCTCAGCGACCGTGGCATCGCTCCCGCCACCATAGCCAACCGCATCATCTTCAGCTTCTCCATCGGTGGCAACTACTTTATGGAGATTGCCAAGATCCGTGCCGCACGTCTCCTCTGGAGCAAGATTGTAGAGCAGTACAACCCCGGCGACGACAACGCCTACAAGGCTTTCATCAACTCCAGCACCATGACCTGGAACAAGTCCATCTTCGACCCCTACGTCAACATGCTGCGTACCACCACCGAGACCATGAGTGCCGCCATCGCCGGCGCCGACTCCATAAGCACCTCTCCTTTCGACATCACCTTCAAGGAGGCCGACGACTTCAGCTACCGCATCGCCCGCAACCAGCAGCTGCTCCTCAAGGAGGAGTCCTACCTCGACAAAATCGTCGACCCCGCCGCCGGCAGCTACTATATCGAGAACCTCACCGACTCCATTGCCCAATATGCATGGCAGAACTTCCTCACCGTCGAGGAGAAGGGCGGCTTCGCCAACGCCCTCCGCGAAGGCTACGTCCAGGACGAGGTCACCAAGACAGCGCAGCAGCGCGACATGGAGATTGCCACCCGCCGCACCACCATCATAGGCACCAACCAGTACCCCAACCTCACCGAGACCATGGATGCCAAGATTGAGAAGCACGGATGCTGCTGCAACTGCGAGAAAGGCGACGAGATCAAGACTCTTGAGCCTTACCGCGGTGCCGAAGCCTTCGAGCGTCTCCGTCTCGCCACCGAGAAGAGCGGCAACCGTCCCAAAGTGTTCCTCCTCACCTACGGCAACCTCGCCATGCGTCGCGCACGCAGCGGCTTCGCCACCAACTTCTTTGGTGTTGCCGGCTACGAGATTATCGACAACAACGGCTTCGCCAGCGCCGAGGAAGGCGTCAAGGCCGCCCTCGAGGCCAAGGCCGACATTGTGGTGCTCTGCTCCTCCGACGACGAGTATGCAGAAATCACCGAGCAGGCCTGCCAGATGCTGAAAGGCAAGGTGAAGAGCATCGTCCTCGCCGGCTTCCCCAAAGAGATGGTAGAGACCTACAAAGGCTATGGCGTCGACGAGTTCATCCACGTCAAGACCAACGTCCTCGACTGCCTCACCTCCTTCCAGAAACTCTTCGGAAATCTCTAGAAGCTCTAGACTATCTAGAGAATCTAGAAAATCTAGAAAATCTAGAAAAAAAATAGAAAATCAAGGGGGTTCCCTCGCAGGAACCCTCTTTTTCTGAAATAACACCACAAAAATCGCCACTCTAAACACTACTCTAATCACCGCTCCAAACACTACTCTTATCGCCACACAAAAAAAACCTCCAACCCACAACTCCAAACATTGCTCCGATATCCTCTCATAGACCGCTACCTGCTCTGGAAGTACATCAAAAACTTTCTCCTGTGGTTCGTCCTTATCATTGTCATTGTCATCACCTTCGACGTCTCCGAAAAGCTCGATGACTTCATCAAGAACGAAGCCCCCCTCAGCGAGATTATCTTCCAGTACTATCTGAATTTCATCCCCAATTTCTTCAACCTCTACGGACCTCTATTCGTCTTCATATCAACCATTTTCTTCACTTCCAAGCTTGCCGGCAACACCGAGATAATAGCCATTCTCGGCAGCGGCATCAGCTACAAGCGTATGCTGCGTTCCTATCTCCACGGTGCCCTCATCCTTGCCTTCGGCATACTCGTCGTAGGCAACTTCGTCATCCCTCTCAGCAACGTGACGCTCAACGACTTCGAAGGACGCTACATACACACCCACAAGCGAAGCTACTACAGCGACCTCTACTTCCAGTCGTCGCGGGGAGTGCAGAACAGAACAGTAAGCTACGATGTCAACGAGATGAGCGCCATCATCTTCCAGCAAGACACCTACAACGATGACGGCATACTCACCGAACGCACAAAAGCATCCAAGATAACATACGACACCGTCTCCAAGCTATGGAATGCGATTGACTACCAGCACCGTACATTCGACAACAAGAAAGAGACCTTCGTCAAAACCCCCTCTGCCCTTTTAAGCCTCGACCTGGTGCCCGACGACTTCGACAAGGCCGCCCGCGACATCACGGTGATGAACAGCATAGAGCTCTACGACCACATAAAGCTCGAGGAGATGCGAGGGTCGGGAGCCGTCACCGAGGCAAAGCTCGAATTCTACCAGCGGCTCCTCAACCCCCTGGCATTCCTTATCATGACCTTTATCGGCGTAGCCATCTCGTCGCGCAAAACCCGCGGCGGACTGGGCATGCACCTGGCCATCGGCATTGCCCTGGCTTTCGGCTTCATAGTCTTCATGAGGGTCTGCAATGTCTTCTCTGTCAACGGCAACCTGCCGCCCTTCCTCGCCGTCCTGCTGCCCCAGTTAGTCTTCGGCATTGCCGCCGCAATATTGATAAAACTAGCACCAAAATAAACACCAATGACCATACAAGAAATAGAACAACAGATTATCAGCGAGTTCGCCAACTTCGACGAATGGCTCGACAAATACAGTTACCTCATCGAGTTGGGCAAAGACTGCCCCGCCATCGAGGAACGCGACAAGACCGACAGCAACCTCATCAAGGGCTGCCAGAGCCGCGTGTGGCTCAGCTGCCGTCATGAGGATGGCAAACTGTATTTCGCCGCCGACAGCGACGCCGTCATCACCAAAGGCATCATCACCCTGCTCATCCGCACCTTCAACGGACAGTCGCCACAGGACATCATCGATGCCGACCTCAGCTTCATCGATGTCATAGGTCTCAAGGAGCACCTCTCCCCCACTCGCTCCAACGGTCTCACCTCCATGCTGAAACAGATAAAGATGTACGCCCTGGCGTACAGCATCAAGAAAGACTAGAAGCCCTAGATAATCTAGAAAATCTAGAAAATCTAGACTAATCTAGACTAATCTAGAAAATCTAGACTAATCTAGAAAATTAAAAAAAAAACGGAAACCATGTCCCCCACCAAAGAAACCCTCAACAGCGCAATCATCAATTGCCTTAAAAACATCTACGACCCCGAGATACCGGTCAACATCTACGACCTTGGCCTCATATATAATATTGATATAGACGACGAGCTTAACGTGAAAATCCTCATGACCATGACCGCTCCCGACTGTCCAGAGGCCGAGTATATGTTCCGCGAAGTCAAGGAGATGGTCTCCTACATCCAGGGCATCAAGAGCGTCGACGTGGAGCTTACCTTCGACCCACCCTGGAGTTTCGACAACCTCAGCGACGCCACCAAAGCCGAACTGGGATTCATCTGATAGCCGACAGTTGACAATCAGTATGCTATTACGCAAGAGACAGAAGGATTTTGTCGAGGCTGCCGCCGCTTACCGTGGCGACAGTCCTTCTGCGTTGTTATGGAAGCGTTTCCGCCGCAACGGCATGGCGATGACGAGCCTTGTCATCATCTCGCTCTTCACCCTCGTCGCCCTCCTCGGCTACCTCATCACCCCCGACCATACCCCCCACTGCAACCAGCAGTATCTGGAGCTGGCCTCGCTCAAGCCCCTCTCAAAGGCCTCATTCCTCTGCATCCCTTTTGAAACGGAAAACGGAGAGCGGAGAGCGGAGAACGGAGAACGGAGAACGGAGAACGGAAAGCGGAGAACGGAGAGCGGAGAACGGAGAGCGGAGAACGGAGAGCGGAGAGCGGAGAACGGAGAACGGAGAGCGGAGAGCGGAGAGCGGAGAACGGAGAGCGGAGAACGGAAAACAGAAAACGGTCTTGCTATTATCAATGGGAAACCTCTCGATTATGTCGCTATACCAGTCGAGAAATACAGCATCTCGGGCGACAGCATACGTGCCGTTCCCTACAATGGCGACCCCATCGTGGCAAGCTCCGGCGACGCCTACATCCAACGCCGGACCTTCCTGCTAGGCACCGACACCTATGGCCGCGACCTGTTGAGCCAGGTGATGATCGGTAGCCGCGTGAGCCTCTCCATCGGCTTCATCGCCGTAGCCATAGCCCTCCTCATCGGCATCCTGCTAGGCTCACTGGCAGCCTTTTACGGAGGCTGGGTCGACAACATAGTGATGTGGTTCATCAATGTCGTATGGTCCATTCCGACAGTGCTGCTCGTCATAGCCATAACCTTCGCGCTGGGCAAAGGCTTCTGGCAAGTCTTCGTGGCTGTGGGGCTTACCATGTGGGTCGACGTGGCACGTGTGGTGCGCGGACAGGTACTCAGCGTCAAGGAGAACGAGTATGTCGAGGCTGCCCGCGCCCTTGGATACAGCACTCCACGCATCATCCTTCGCCACATCATGCCCAACATCACCGGCCCTGTCATCGTCATCGCCGCCTCCAATTTCGCCAGTGCCATCCTCCTCGAGGCCGGCCTCAGCTTCCTCGGCATCGGCGTGCAACCCCCCATGCCGTCGTGGGGCACCATGGTCAAGGAGAACTACGGCCAGATACTCCTCGACAACGCACACCTCGCCTTCATCCCCGGCATCGCCATCATGGTTATCGTCCTTGCTTTCATGCTCCTTGCCAATGGGATAAGGGATGCTCTCGACATCAAGGAATCCGGTGAAAACAGTTAGTAGGACACAACGCTCCAACTATTAAAAAAGATTAAAAAAAAACTCACTTTAGTAGGTAATCAAAAAAGTTTGTATCTTTGCAAATCAAATGTATCCCTCGAAGGGATGCTGTTTTATTTCGGAAATAATTATTAACCAACTAAAAACAATTTAAAAATGAAGAAATTATTTAAGCTTTTCAGCATCGCACTGCTCGGCTGCAGCCTTGTTTTGGTTTCTTGCGGCGAAGACGAAAACGATGACCAGAACAACAACAACAACAACAACAACGAGAACACCGATCCCGGTACCGACCCCGGTAACGACCCCGATCCCGACGCAGCTCTCGCTATCAACTGGGGTGGCCAGAACCAGGTTCTCAATCACATCGACCCATACCATGTGAACAGCACCGTTTACTACGTAATTGCTGCAAAAGATATGGGCGAAAACTATGAAAACCCCATATTCCGTTTAGGCCTCGACCTCGACGCCGATCCCTCTTTTGGCTGCGCTCTGACAGCTAATTACGTTTACGGCCAAGATAACCCGATTTCTGGCAACGTTCTCTTCCCCACTGATGTAGTTGAGGAGGAATATTATGCATCCCAAAATGACCAAACCCTTGGCATCGTCGGCGACTGGCAGCTCGACATGTATACCATTGCAGAGCCTGATTTCTCAATCAGCAACGCTCAATTTGACCCCAATGCCGGCACCCTTACCGCCAGCCTCACTGTCCAGATGTTCTCCTACAGCGACATCGTTCCTGCTTTACAAGCCCAATACGGTAGCCAAGAAGAACAAGAAATAGCCATCAACAACGCTATCGTTGCTTCCAGAAAGAAAAACCTCGCTGTCACCTTCAGAGGCTTGAAATTCAGCGAAGAGAAACAGGCAAAAAACGCTATGGACTTGGTAAAAAAAGTAAAATAAATATCATACAACAATGAAAAAAGTATTCAAACTGGCTGCTATCGCCGCTATCGCATGCTTTACCGTTGTAGCATGTAACCACAACCAGCCCAAGGTCGAGGACACCACCACCACCGACACTACCGTGATGGAAACCGAGGATGAACTCATCTGCGATCCTATCGAGGACGTTGAGGAGACTCCTGTAGCTGAGGAGGAACCCGCAGCAACTCAGGCCAAGAAACCATCCAAGAACACCTCTACCAAGAAGGAAGCGAAACCCACTTTTAACAAAAACGAGGGTGGCGTTCCCCAAACCACAGAGGAGAAGATTCAACAGAAAGTCGACAACCTTAAAAACGATGGTAACACCACCGCTAAGGATGCTCCTATCAAAGGCAGACGTAAATAATCTTCACATCGCCTTTTGAAACGAAATCTTTTCAAAGCCCCGGTCTCTCCCAATGAGATGGGGGCTTTTTCTGTGACTTGAAACATGCAAACCCAAACCAAAGCATTCATGAAACTCAGATTGTTATCACTAGCCCTTGCTGCCTTCTTGTTTGTCTCTTGCAGCAATGGCGTCTACAACGAGGATGAGATTCGCACAAACGCTCTCGGCTACCTGCAGGCTGTGGGCGACTACCATTTCGACGAGGCCATCCCATACTGCACACTCGTCACACGCGAGAAAACCCTCGCCACATTCAAGTTTCTGCTCGACCATAGCGACACAGCCTACGTCAACTCCAACCGTCCGTCGGTGTTCACCATCCACAAGATAAGACAGATAGACGACACCACAGCCAGAGTCTACTACCACAAAAGCACTCCCATCAAAGAGATGGACGACAGCCTTCTGGTAGTTTATGAAGAGGGGCATTGGCTTGCCGATTTTCGCCTGAAGAGCATACCCTACGTCAACGAGATGCAGAAGGGGCGCAGATCGGTCTCGGAACTACCGCGCGGCTACACTGTCGCGCATCCTGCCGACAGCCTGAAGCGCGAGATGCTAACCGCCCCATTGACGAGTCATGAAGGCAAGAGGCAATGAAGTAAAAGTCTGACTACCTCACTCGTATGCGTTTGCCGATGCGGAGCGTTGTTGTTGGAGTGATGTTGTTGAGGCGACAGAGGGCCTTGACGGTCGTATGATGGCGACGCGCTATACTGCCCAGCGTGTCGCCTTTCCTTATCTTGTAGTATTTCTTGCCGGCATCCTTCTTTGTCTTGTCGGCATTTTTCTTTTTGACGGATTCGTTGTCGTCGGCGTCATCGCCCTCTTGCAGCTCTTCATCATCGGCGTTCCCTGCCGAGGCAAGCTGTGTGGAGTCGGCCTCATCCTCGTCGAGGTCGGCATAGTCGACTGGGTCTGACGATGCCGGTGCCCCGCGTGAATAGTCCACGGCAATCTTGTCGGATTTCAGCAGCTCTTGATAAACCCTCCTGTTTAGAGTCTCGGGAGAGATGGTGAAGGTGCGGTCCACAGCGCGGCCACTGTCGGCGAGGCTGTGAGCAAAGAGCCATTGATAGGTCTCAGGCAAGTAGAAGATGCGAGCCAGGCGACCGTGGTTGGCACCTTTGAGGCGGGTCCATATCAGGCGGCGGCTTTCACCGCACGAGCGCATGGCATCGACAACCTTCTGCGAAGCCCCCACGCCGACGGCACGGTCGGCAGTGCCATGCAAAATCCAGAGCGGCAACTCGTTGAGGCCGCAATACTCCTTTATGGTGCCGCCGCCACACAGTGCCATGGCGGCAGCAATACGGCCGGGATAGGTGCCGGCGACATCGATGGTCCCGTAGCCTCCCAGGCTCATGCCGATGACATAGATGCGGTTGGTGTCGATGCTGTAGCGGCTCTTGGTCCAGTCGATGAGGCGCATCACCTTCTCGGGACGC
The DNA here is from genome assembly GCA_902784465.1 of uncultured Bacteroidota bacterium. GTDB lineage: Bacteria > Bacteroidota > Bacteroidia > Bacteroidales > P3 > Colimorpha. Next base: position 5,595 of record CACZUZ010000044.1, on the reverse strand, counting down.
CAGCCGCTGCCGGGGTTCTGTGGTGCCAGCACTATGGCGTCGAGCTTCAGCCCATGTTTCTCGATGGCGTTGAGCGGCCCATAGCGGCGTACACGGTTCAGGTCGCGGCCACAGAGGCTGCGGCCATGCAGGAAGACTACGAGCGGCTTGGCGCTGTCGCCCTTGGTGTAGCCCTCGGGCGTGCATATCCAGAAATTGTAGGCATCAGCCACCTTGCCCTTGAAGGATTTCAGCTGCTGGGCGGGGAGGAGGAGGAAAGGCAAAAGGAAGAGGGAAAAGAAGGAGAGTTTTTTCATTTTTTTGAGAGTTTTTTTCTAGATGCTCTAGACTTTCTAGATGCTCTAGATTGTCTAGATTATCTAGGACTTCTAGATACTATTGACATTTTGTATATTTTGCGTCCGCGCGAACCGAGGACGATATGGTTGTCAACAACGATAGGCGACGACTCGAAGTTGGCTCCTATGCGTTTTGTGAAGATAATCTTGCCGCTGAGGGCGTCGATAAGGTAGACACGCCCCTGCGTGTCGGCGGTGAAGACATACATCTCCCCCTCGTCGTTGAGCAGGGCCACCGGCGACGACCATGCGTAATGGTGTAGCTTAGTGCGATACAGTATGCGGCCATCCTTACGGCTCATGGCCACGAAGTCGCCCTTCAGACCGGGACCGTCATTGGTGACTATATTGCTGAATATAAGGCCGTCGCAGTTGCCAAGACCGATAAGGGGCGTCGCAAACTGTCCGCCGTCGAAGGTCTGTTTTCCGACCACGGCGCGGCGGCAGTCGAAGGTCTGTTCCCACACCAGGCTGCCATCCTCGGCATCGAGCTTGACGAAATAGCATTTGCCATGCGAACCCTGCTTGTCGACCTCGCAGGCGGTGTAGAGGAAAGGATGCCCCTCTTCGACGGAAAGCACCGGCGAGCCGTCGCTGTCGTCGTGGTTATAGTAGCACCATATAGGCTGCATCGTCGCCAGGTTGAAGCACACCACATTGCCGTGGTTGTCGCTCACAAAGCCTCTGTTGTGGTAGAAAGAGAGCGAAGCCTCCATACCCGCGGCATTTCTCGAGTTGGCTTTCTTGAAGCGTAGGGTGCTATGCAGCCGCAGACTGTCGCCAACGATGAGGAACTTGTAGAGAGTGCCGTTCTCGCTGGGGCGGAAGAGGAAATCGCCCACCCTCAGCGGCGACGAGTCGTAGGCACCCCATCCACGCCATGCCGAGCGGTCGCGTCCGAAGAAATGTGTACGTTTATGCTTGAAGAGGTTGAATGTCAAGGCACCGAAACGTTGAGTACATGGTATTCCCTGACCGACATATAGGTTGCCGTTAAGGGTAGGGTCGAGCGAGATAGTACCCTTGATGGTGTTGTCTGTCGGCAGCGACCGGCGCGAACTGTCGCCCGTGGCGAAATCTATAAAGTAGATGCGCGATGCCAGCGAGCCGACAATAATCTCCTCTGTCGAGAAAGCTCTGGTCAGAGCCGGCGACTCGTCGCGGAAACGTTGAGCCATGCTGTCGGGCCAGCAGACATAGAGTGGCTGACCACTCCACCCCGAGCCGCCACCCCACACGCCGTAGTCGGTCACGCGACCATCGTAAGCAGTGCTGAAAATCCAGTCGACCGATACCGTGTCCGGACGTCCTTCGACATAGCCCACAAAGGGTGCCTCACGAAAGCCATTGCCACGGAAGGTGAAGATACCCGGCGCATCGTTGTAAAGGTCGGTGAACGAGGATGGTGTGCCATCGGTGACAGTGTCGAAAACATCCACCCTGTACTTCAACAATCCAACAGAGGGATATACCGTGTCGGCAAAAGAGAAACTCCTCACAACCGAGTCGTCCATCCGGGCCTTGGCAACCACAAACGAAACCGAGTCGACTGCCTGAGTCTTGGCGACACCAAACAAGAAGAAACAGCCTAACAACAAGGCAACCACAACGTTTGCTTTCACTTTTATTTCCTGTTTCTGTTCCACATCCGTTTCCTGTATTTTCATTTACTCAATCAAAAGAAATTGCAAAGATACGAAAAAAAACAGTCACCACCATATTATTTTACCATTTAAAATAATTTTGTATCTTTGCAGTCGCGATTGTGCGGTCGTTTTCCTGCCAAAATGATAAAACACAATAGCTTAACTAAAGTCAAACCGACCGGCAGGGGTCACAAAAACAATTTTTTTATCTTTATGAATTATAAAGATGTCAAACCGTTAGAGGATTTCGATTGGGGTGCAATCGACAACAACTCTGAAAAAACAAACCAGGCTGAACTCGAGCAGCAGAGTGCTGCATACGAGAAGACTTTCAACCAGTTCACCGAGCAGGAAGTCATCGAAGGCACCATCGTTAGCATCAACGACCGTGAGGCCGTTGTCAACATCGGATTCAAGTCTGACGGCGTCATCCCCGCCTCGGAGTTGCGCTACAACCCCGACTTCAAGGCTGGTGACAAAATCGAGGTCTTTGTCGAGAGCCAGGAAGATGCCAACGGCCAGCTGATGCTCAGCCACAAGAAGGCTCGCATCCTCAAGTCGTGGGAGCTCGTCAACAAGGCTTACGAGAATCAGGAGATCATCACCGGTTACGTCAAGAGCCGCACCAAAGGCGGTCTCATCGTCACCGTGTTCGACAACATCGAGGCTTTCCTCCCCGGCTCGCAGATCGACGTCAAGCCTATCCGCGACTACGATGTCTTTGTCGACAAGAACATGGAATTCAAGGTTGTCAAAATCAACCACGAATACAAGAACGTCGTCGTCAGCCACAAGGCTCTCATCGAGGACGAGATCGAGGCTCAGAAGGCCGAGATTATCAGCCACCTCGAGAAGGGCCAGGTGCTGGAAGGCGTGGTCAAGAACATCACCAGCTACGGTGTCTTCATCGACCTCGGTGGTGTCGACGGACTTATCCACATCACCGACCTCAGCTGGGGCCGCATCAGCCACCCCGAGGAGATTGTCCACCTCGACGAGAAAATCAACGTCGTCATCCTCGATTTCGACGAGGCCAAGCGCCGCATAGCCCTCGGCCTGAAGCAGCTCACTCCTCACCCCTGGGATGCCCTCGATCCTAACCTGAAAGAAGGCGACCACGTGAAGGGTAAAGTCGTCGTCCTCGCCGACTACGGTGCTTTCGTGGAGGTCGTCCCCGGCGTCGAAGGCCTCATCCACGTCAGCGAGATGAGCTGGAGCCAGCACCTACGCAGCGCTCAGGACTTCCTGAAAGTTGGCGACGAGGTGGAGGCCGTCATCCTCACTCTCGACCGCGAACAGCGCAAGATGAGCCTCGGTATCAAGCAGCTCATGCCCGACCCGTGGCTGGCCATCGCCGAGAAATATCCTGTCGGCAGCAAGCACACCGCCACCGTACGCAACTTCACCAACTTCGGTATCTTCGTCGAGCTTGAGGAAGGTGTCGACGGCCTCATCCACATCAGCGACCTCAGCTGGAGCAAGAAAATCAAGCATCCCGCCGAGTTCACCAAGATTGGCGACAAGATTGACGTCGTCGTCCTCGAAGTCGATGCCGAGAACCGCCGCCTCAGCCTCGGCCACAAGCAGCTCGAGGAAAATCCTTGGGATGTCTACGAGAGCATCTTCACCGTTGGCAGCGTCCATCAGGGCACCATCACCTCGATGAACGACAAGGGCGCCACCGTCACACTGCCCTACGGGGTGGAAGGCTTCGCCCCCATGCGTCACCTGGAGAAGGCCGACAAGAGCCGCGCCAAGAACGGCGAGACCCTCGACTTCAAGGTCATCGAGTTCTCGAAAGAGAGCAAGAAAATCATCGTCTCACACAGCCGCATCAACCAGGATGTCGTTGAGAACGAAGGCCATGCCGACGACAACAAGGAACGCAACACCAAGAAGACCGTCAAGAAGATCAACGACACTCTTGAGAAGACCACCCTTGGCGACCTCGACGTCCTTGCCAACCTGAAAGAAGAGATGGAAAAAGCCAACGAAGGCGACAAGTAAAAAAGGATGTTCAGATATTCGGATTACGAATATTTGATATACACCCCAGAAAGCTGACCCCAGAGGTCAGCTTTTTTTTTCAACTGACGCAACAAAAAGGCGGTTTTTGCGTCTATAAGTCAAGAAGAAAAGCAAAACAAACAATCATCATGAAAAAAAACATCCTTTTACTAGCTATATTTTGTTGTATCATATTGAGTGTCAACGCACAGGGAAACAGGCCTATCTATCCTCAGAACCCCGACTGCACCGGTCTTAAAAACCCGTCGAATTTCATCCTTACGGGTGGCACCTCCAACTCGACATGGACAGGCTATACCGGCACCAAGCCCGACCAGGCCTCCACATGCACCACTCCGGGAGCCAACTTCACGACAACAGTGCAGGCCGCAATGCTGGAGAACACCACCGGCTCTACATCTTGCGAAAGCAACCAGACATACAACATCGACGGTGTCAGCGACATCCAAAAGCGCTTCGTCATCAAGGGCAGCGGCTCCGACCCGCTGACGGGAAACAATATCTCCTATCTTCCCCCCGACACCTCGTTCCACACCTCCATCCGCCTGGGTAACGCCTGCTGCCAAGGCGAAGCCGAGATGCTACAGTACGAGTTCGACGTCAACACCAACAACTCTCTGGTTACCATTTGGTTTGCCATGTCGCTCGAGAATGCTCTGCACAGCTCTGCATCGCAGAACCCCGAATTCTCTATTTCTGTCGAGAAACAGAATCCCACCACCGGCACCTGGAGCCTCGCCGCCGGCGACACGCTGTGCTACATCCAGGCCAGCCCCACCTCGTCGAGCAACCTCGGCGATTTCACGCAGTATGGCTCTAACGTCTACCTCTCGTGGAGGAAAGTCATCGTCAACCTTGGAAGACTACAGTACCATCGTGTCCGCATCAAGATAGCTTCCTGCGACTGCTCACCACAGGGACACTACGGCTACTGCTATTTCGCCGGAGAATGCCAGGGCATGACCCTGCGACCCATCGGCTGCGCCGCCGGCGAGTCCGACTCGGTGGCTCGCATCTTCGCTCCCGAAGGAGCTCAGCAATACCGCTGGTACCGCAGCAAGACTGGCGAGCTGCTCGGCGCCGACATGCATGCCACCTCGTCGTCGCTCGGCGCCACCCTGGCCCAGTTCCGCAACGTCAACACCAACGAGGTGATGCCCAAGAACACCTTCTGCTGCGAGATGACCACTTATATGAATCCCTCCTACCCCGTAGTGTCGCGACTCTTCGCCACCACGGGCAACACCAAACCCACCCTCGTGGTCGACAGCGCGTTGGGCTGCAACGCCAACATCACCCTCTTCGACAAGAGCGTCACCCCCTACTCACCTCGTCAAGAGGACATGGTCGACACCAGCAACACCGTCTGGAAATTCTACAGCAGCGCCAACCCCTCGCCAGCCACCCTCGTGGGCACCTACGTCGGCGGCTCAGCAAGCCACACCTTCGACAACCCCGGCAACTACTGCGTCACCGTGCGTACGCGCGCCTTCGACTCCACCTGCTGGAACGAGAAGACCGTCAAGTTCCGCACCATCAAGAGTCCCGTGCCGCAGGTCAACATCACCCGCAACAACCTCTGC
>CACZUZ010000043.1 GCA_902784465.1 uncultured Bacteroidota bacterium | reverse complement strand
GCCTGGAGCATCGATTATCTATTCTCACTGCTGGAAAACTGATACGTCTACCATGGATGTCGGGATACAATAATTGTTAAATTTGATGCGTTTGCCCTGGAAATATCTTGAAAAAAACACCCCTAGCCAACGAAAAAAAAAACTGAATTTTTTTTCGGCAAAACATAATAATTCATATCCCACGGCGTTATGCTGACGTGCTTACATGATACAAAGATGTATTTGTTGGCTTTCCTGCCCTCGCAGGAAAGCTTTTTTCTTTTTTTATTGGCATTCGTCAGCCTGCGCAAGGCAATAAAACGGCATTGCCGACGTTTAGGAAAACATGAATCTGAAAAAGACTACCATATCATTGCCCACTAAGTTGCGGGCCTGCCTAAGGTTTTTCCCTTTGGCATTGTTGCTGTTGTCGGGATGCGCCAAACAGGGCATGCCTACTGGTGGACAAAAAGATGTGACTCCTCCACAGATGCGACTCATGTCGCCACCCAACAGCATGCTTAACAGCAACACACAGGAGTTTACTATTGAATTTGACGAATATGTGGTGATTAAAGATGCTGACAACAACATACTTATCTCTCCGCCCATGAAGGAACGCCCCGACGTGAAGACGAAGGGCAAAGGCATCAGGGTCACCATCAAAGACACTCTCCTCCCCAACACCACCTACCTCTTCCAATTCAAGGAGGCCATCGCCGACTTCACCGAGGGCAACCTGCTGCCATCGATAGAGTATGTGTTCTCGACGGGCGACTACATCGACAGCATGACGCTTGGCGGCAAAGTGGTGGAAGCACTGAGCATGGAACATGACAAAGACCCCGTAAGTGTCTGGCTTTTTGACGACGAACGCTACCAACAGGCGGTCAACGCCATGAGCGACACCAACATCTCGGCCCCGCAACCCAACTACATCACCCGCTCGGACAAAAATGGCCTGTTTTGCTTCAACAACATCAAACCGGGACAATACCGCATTGTCGCAATCAAGGACGAGGACAAAAGCGGCACCGTCGGCATCGACGAAACAGTGGCGTTCCTCGACAGCGCGGCAGCTGCAACGGTGATGATTCCGGACTCAACGACCAAAAAAACCTTATCCAAGGATGACAGCATCCATGTTGCCGACACCGTCAAGAAAGCCAGCACCGACAGCGTCGCGAAAAAACAGACCATAACCCTGCGGCTATCGTCGTCCAAGGTTGAACATCAGCGTCTGACTAGCAGCAAATTCACCAGCCCCGGCAAGGTTGTCATTACATCCCTCTCCCCTCTTCAAAACCCCTCTATAGACGCCGGCGGAGAGGCTATTGTCTGGCGTCTCAACAACAGCCGCGACACCCTGTCGCTCTGGACTCTGAGAAAAGAGTGCGACTCGCTGCAACTCATAGTCACCGACACTACAGGCATCAACGACACCCTGAAACTTAAATACCAAAGCCGCAGACGCTCTCTCGGTGGAGGGCAGCAGAACGTATTGACGCAAAGCCTTACAATGAAATTCAGCTCCACCACCCTTCCTTTCTTCGACACTCTGAGACTCTCCTACTCTACTCCCCTCGACACAACGAAATGCCGCCTGGACTCGGCAGCATGTATCATGATGCTAAAAGACAGTAGCATAGAGTATTGCAACGCTATAGTCGACAACAAGACCATGCAGGTGCGGCTGCTCTACCGCTTTAGCCAGGCTGAGAAATACAGCGTCAAGATAAAACCAGGCTGCTTCACCGACATATACAACGTCTCTAACGACTCGCTGCAGTCCTCCATAACTGTCACCAAGGCTGAGGACTATGGAAACCTCACCTTTACCATCGACGGCAAGGGCGCCGTTATCGTCGAGCTGCTCGACGACAAAGGCAAAGTCATGCAAACGAAATGCCTCGATTTGGATGCCTCGTCGGGCGATGAGGATGACCACAAGGTGAAGTTCGACCACCTGAAACCAGCCAAATACCGTCTGCGTGTCATCAACGACGACAACGGCAACGGCAAATGGGACGCCGGCGAATTCTCCTCCCAACGGCAACCCGAAAGGGTGACCTACTTCGACAAAACCCTTGACATTCGTGCCAACTGGGATTTTAATGAGAAAATGTCCGTCGACAATTAAGTAGTTGAGATGCAAAAGAAACTGTTATCTGGACTTTTCTGGGTACTGCTGACCAACCTGCTGGTCAAGCCTTTCTGGATTCTGGGCATCGATGTGGGCGTGCAGAACGCCGTCGGTGCCGAGATGTACGGTTTCTATTTCACTATCTTCAACCTGAGCTATATCTTCAACATACTCCTCGACCTTGGCATCACCAACTTCAACACCCGCAACATTGCACGCCATCCGAACCTTATTGTCAAACATTTCTCCGGACTTCTAAGCATCAAACTAATCCTTCTGCTGCTCTACCTCTCCATAACGTTCAGCATCGGATTCCTCAAAGGGTTCAACTCTACCCAGTTCCTGCTGCTCGCCATCCTCACCCTCAACCAGTTCCTCAACTCGCTGATTCTCTACCTGCGGAGCAACTTCGAGGGGCTCCTGCTCTTCAAATGGGACAGCCTCTTCAGCGTCATGGACCGCCTGCTGATGATTGTCATCTGCGGACTGATGCTGTGGGGTCCTCAACGCTCAATCTTCTGTTCCCAGTTCACTATTTTCCACTTCGCTCTCGCTCAGACCGCCGCCTACCTCCTCTCCGCAGCCCTCGCCCTCGTTGTGCTGCTGAGACGAATCAAATCATCAGCACCCCGCCACAGTCTTCGACTTCGCTGGAACAAACCTTTCACCATAGCCATACTTAAACAGAGCCTGCCTTTCGCCCTTCTCGTCCTGCTCATGGCCAGCTACAACCGCATCGACCCCATACTCCTTGAACAGCTGTCGCCCGACGGACAAGGCAACTACAATGCCGGCATCTACGCCGGAGCTTTCAAGATGCTCGATGCTCTTACGATGATTGTCTACCTGGTGTCGATACCCCTGCTTCCTATCTACTCCAGGATGACCAAAGGGGACGAAATAACCTCTACCACACGCTCCATGTTCTCGCTCGTGATGGTCTTTGCCGTCACGGCAGCATGTACACTCTCCAGCATCAGCAACGAAATCATGGCTCTCTTCTACGACAACAATGTCGACGAATACTCTGCCGTTTTCAGGATAGTGATATTCTGTATCATACCCATCTCAGCCACCTACATCTTCGGCACCCTGCTCACCGCAGGCGGTTTCCTGCGGCAACTCAACATCTTCGCCACCTGTTCGCTGGCAGCCAATATCGTCGTCAACTTGCTGCTCATTCCCCGCCTCGGAGCGGAAGGCAGTGCCTGGGCCGGACTCACGGCGCAAAGCCTCATGGCTGTGACCCAGATTGTGGCAGCACTGATAATATTCAAAATCAAACTGTCGGGGCAGTACATACTAAAACTGTCGCTCTTCACGTTATCTGTAGTTGCTTGCTGTTTCTGCTCATCCCATCTGAGCTGGTGGCTGACACTAATCATCTGCGGCTCAGCAGCTTTGGCAGTAGCCATCATTCTGAAACTAATCAACATCAAAGAAATAATCCAAACAATAAAAACTGACAACCAATAACAAACCAGATATTATATAAAAAAGATATGAAAAAAGCATACGTTTTCCCCGGACAGGGTGCCCAGTTTGTGGGCATGGGCAAAGACCTCTATGACGGCAACAAGAAATGCCGCGATATGTTCGAGACCGCCAACGACATTATCGGTTTCCGCATCACCGACCTCATGTTCGCCGGCACCCCCGAGGACCTCAAGCAGACCAAGGTGACCCAGCCTGCCATCTTCCTCCACTCCACCATCCTGGCAGCCTATATGGGCGACGCTTTCCAGCCCGACATGGTGGGCGGCCATTCGCTTGGCGAATTCTCGGCGCTTGTAGCTGCCGGCGCCATGAGCTTCGAAGATGGGCTCCGCCTTGTCATAGCACGCGCCAACGCCATGCAGAAATGCTGCGAGGCGCATCCCTCCACAATGGCTGCGGTGCTGAAACTCGACGACAAGACCGTCGAGGACATCTGTGCCTCGATTGAGGGCGAAGTCGTTGTCGCCGCCAACTACAACTGCCCCGGCCAGCTGGTCATCAGCGGCACCATCGAGGGCATCAACCGCGCCTGCGAGAAAGTGAAAGAGGCCAAGGGCCGCGCACTGCCCCTCGCCGTGGGCGGCGCATTCCACTCCCCTCTGATGGAACCCGCTCGCGTCGAGCTGAGTGCCGCCATCGAGAAGACTGCCTTCAACGCCCCCGTCTGCCCCTGCTACCAGAATGTCTGCGCCCTCCCCGTCAGCGACCCCGACCAGATCAAGGCTAACCTCAACAAGCAGCTCACGTCGCCCGTCCGCTGGACAGCCACCGTACAGAACATGATAAAGGACGGCGCAGCCGAATTCATAGAAGTGGGTCCCGGCACTGCCCTGCAGGGCATGATCAAGCGCGTCGACGCCAACGCCAACGCCCACTCAGTGGAAATCAATTAACAACTTCGTTATAACGTTATTTCGTTATTCCGTTATTACGACCCTCGTTATAACGTTATTTCGTTATTCCGTTATAACGACCTTTAACAACAAGAAGGCTCACTCCGAAAGAGTGAGCCTCTTTGTCTGTTTGCGGCGTAATTCGAAGTCGCGCCCCAAATATTTTTCGCGGACGTCTGGGTCTGCCGCCATCTCCTCCGGAGTCCCATGGTGCAGCACGCTCCCCTCGTAGAGCAGGTAGGCCCTGTCGGTGATGCTCAGCGTCTCATTGACATTATGGTCGGTAATGAGAATGCCTATATTCTTCTCTTTCAAGTGGGCAACGATGTCCTGAATATCCTGCACCGCTATGGGGTCGACGCCGGCAAAAGGCTCGTCGAGCAGTAGGAACTTGGGGTCGGTGGCAAGAGCGCGCGCTATCTCGGTACGGCGGCGCTCGCCGCCGCTGAGCTGTATGCCCTTGCTGTTGCGGATACGCTGCAGGCCGAACTCGTCGAGAAGGCTCTCGAGCCGCTCGTGCCGCTGCTCTTTGCTGAGCTGCTTTTGGAACTCCAGCACCGACATGATGTTGTCGCTCACCGTCATCTGCCTAAACACCGAGGCCTCTTGCGCCAGATAGCCAACACCCATCTGCGCACGGCGATACATGGGATATTCGGTGATGTTGATGTCATCCAGATAGGCCTTCCCCGAATTGGGCTTGATGATGCCGACAATCATATAGAATGTCGTGGTCTTCCCTGCCCCATTGGGACCCAGCAAACCAACAATCTCTCCCTGCCGCACACTGACAGAGACACCTTTGACAACAGTGCGATTACGATATTTCTTTACTACCTGTTCAGTACGAAGTTCCATGACTTTTTTTTCTAGTTTTTTCTAGTATCTCTAGTATTTCTAGTCGCTCTAGATTATCTAGATTATCTAGATTGTCTAGACTTTCTAGATTTTCAAATTTCAAATTTTCAATTCTATATTATTCCTTCTCTCAGTATGTCGTGTATATGCAGCACTCCCAGGTAACTGCCCTGCTCGTCGACAACGACAAGCTGGGTGATGGCGTTCTTGCGCATCAAGTCGAGGGCTTTCACCGCATATTCCTGTGGCTTGACGGTCTTGGGCGACGGCGTCATGATGTCGCGTGCCCTGAGGTTCAGGCTGTCAAGCTGTTGATAGCGACGCATCATACGGCGTAGGTCACCGTCGCACACAATGCCAACCACTCGCTCCCCGTCGAGCACCACGGCACACCCAAGCCTGCGCGACGTCATCTCCAGGATAGTGTCGCGCAACGAGGTGTCACACGTGACAGCCGGACGCTCGTTCTGACGATAGAGGTCGTCGACACGCATATAGAGCTTCTTGCCCAAGGCTCCTCCTGGATGGAAACGGGCAAAATCCCTCGAGGTGAAGTTGCGGCACTCGATAAGCGACACCGCCAACGTGTCGCCCATCACTAGCTGCGCCGTGGTGGACGATGTGGGCGCCAGGTTGTTGGGACAGGCCTCATGCTCCACGGTGGCGTCAAGCACTATGTCGGCCTGCTGCGCCAAAAAGGAGTCCATGTCGCCGACAATGGCTATCAACGGGTTGCCAAAGTTCTTCAACAGGGGTACCAACACCTTGATTTCGGGCGTGTTGCCACTCTTCGAAATGCATATTACCACATCGCCGGGCTGCACCATGCCCAGGTCGCCGTGGATGGCGTCGGCGGCATGCATGAATATGGCCGGCGTGCCGGTCGAATTGAAGGTCGAGACTATCTTGGTTGCTATGTTGGCACTCTTGCCAATACCGGTGACAATTACTCGTCCATGTGCCGAAAAAATGATTTCTACTGCCTTTACAAACGAATCATCTATATGCGAAGCCAAGGCGGCAACGGCTTTTTTTTCTTCGTCAATAACTTGACATGCAATATGTTTTATCTCTTCTGGAGTCTTCAACACTAAAAAAATTTTTCTGTTTGAGAAATATTATGTAACTTTGTAAAATAGTTTTTTCGATGCACGTCCCTATTTCTTGCCTACAGGGACATCCACTCACTCACCTATCTCACTATCCCGCAACCACTAATCATCATAACGTCACTTTTGGAATAAAAGTATTTGATGACCAACATTAATCTGCAACAAAAACTCAAAGAAATCTTCGGCTTCGACAGCTTCAAGGGTGACCAGGAGAAAATCATACGTTCTCTTCTCGCTGGAAACGACACCTTTGTCATTATGCCGACAGGCGGTGGCAAGTCGCTATGCTACCAGCTGCCAGCCATGATCCTTGACGGCATCACCATCGTGGTCTCCCCCCTCATCGCGCTGATGAAAAACCAGGTCGACGCCGTCCGCTACACCTCTGGCACCAATGCCGTAGCCCACTTCCTCAACTCTTCTCTCAACAAGCAGCAGGTCACCGAAGTCAAAGACGACCTCCTCAAAGGCGGCACCAAAATGCTCTATGTGGCCCCCGAGACGCTCTCGCGCGAAGATACCATCGAGTTCCTCAAACAGCTGAAGATTGCCTTCTTCGCCATCGATGAGGCTCACTGCATCTCGGAATGGGGACACGACTTCCGCCCCGAGTACCGCCGTCTCCGCACCGCCATCAACCAAATCAATGACCATGTACCCCTGCTGACCCTCACCGCCTCGGCAACACCCAAGGTGCAGCAGGACATCATACGCAACCTCAAGATGGAGAATGCCCAGCTCTTCGTCTCCAGCTTCAACCGCCCCAACCTCTACTACGAGGTCCGCCCCAAACCTGCCGAAGTGCTGGTATTGCATAAGGAGATTATCAAGTTCATCAAGGAAAACAGCGGCAAGAGCGGCATCATCTACTGCCTCACCCGCAAACGTGTGGAAAGCCTTGCCGAACTGCTGGTAATCAACGGCATCAAAGCCCTACCCTACCATGCCGGCCTCGACTCCAAGACGCGCGCCGAGAACCAGGACAAATTCCTCATGGAACAGGTCGACGTCATCGTCGCTACCATAGCTTTCGGTATGGGTATCGACAAGCCCGACGTCCGCTTCGTCATCCACTACGACATCCCTAAGAGCCTCGAAGGCTACTATCAGGAGACGGGTCGCGCCGGCCGCGACGGCGGCGAAGGCAAATGCATCGCATTCTACTCCGAGCACGATGTCGAGAGACTCTACAAGTTCTTCATCGACAAGAACATCACCGAACAGGAGATGGCTCGCCAGCTGGTGCAGGAGATGGTCTCCTACGCTGAGAGTGCGGTCTGCCGCCGTCTTAACCTGCTACGCTACTTCGGCGAAGACTACAACCAGCCTAACTGCGGATGCTGCGACAACTGCCTGCACCCCAAACCTCGTGTCGAGACCAAAGAGGAGATGGTCTACGTCCTCGAAACCATTGTGGCCATGAAGCAAGCCTTCAAGGCCCAGGAAATCGTCGATGTCATCCTTGGCCGCTCCAACACCCATACCCGCACCTACAAACACCAACTCCTCGAACAGTTTGGCAAAGGCACCGACCGCGACGAACTCTACTGGAAGGCTGTCATCCGCGGCGCCATCATCGAGAAGCTGCTGGTCAAGGAGATTGAACAGTTTGGAGTGCTGAAGCTCACCCCCAACGGGTTCCGCTACATCAAGAACCCCTACACCTTGATGATACCCTGCGACCACGACTATACCGGCACTGCCCTCGACGACGACGACGAGCTGGTGGCTGGCGGCGGAGGCGCGGCAGCAGGCGACGAGACTCTCTACACGCTCCTCAAGTCGCTCCTACGCGACATAGCGCAGAAGGAGAACCTCGCCCCCTACGTCATCTTCGAGGACCGCTCGCTCAAGGACATGACAATACAATACCCTTGCACCATCGAGGAACTGAGCCGCTGCACTGGCGTCGGCATAGCAAAGGCCCAACGCAACGGCGAGCCCTTCGTCGAACTCATCAAACGCTATGTCGAGGAAAACGAGATTGAACGCCCTCAGGACATCGTGGTGCGTTCCGCCGTCAACAAGTCGGGCCTTAAAGTATACATCATCAAGGCTATCGACCGCCAGATGCCCCTCGAGGACATAGCTCGCGGCAAGGGCATCAAGATGGATGAACTCATCACCGAAATGGAGCATATCCTCTCCTCCGGCACCAAACTCAACATCGACTACTATATCGACGCCAACATTGAGCAGGAACATCAGGATGTCCTTCTCGACTACTGGCACGACGCCGAAAGCGACTCGCTCGAAGAGGCCTACGACGAGTTTGAAGACGACCCCGACTACACGCACGAAGAAATCCGACTTATGAGGATTAAATTCCTCACCAGCGAAGGCTTTTAAACTATTTACTAACCTTAATATTCAACAAATGCGCGTATTAATTGCAAAAAACTACGACGAAATGTCAGTAGCGGCAGCTAATTATGTTGCCAAAAAAATCAATGATTTCAGGCCCACCGCCGACCGTCCGTTCGTCCTGGGCTGTCCTACAGGTAGCTCACCAATCGGACTTTATCAGCATCTGGCCAAGCTCAACAAGGCCGGCCTCATTGACTTCCAGAATGTTGTGACCTTCAACATGGACGAATATGTGGGACTCCCCGAAGAGCATCCCGAGAGCTACCATAGCTTCATGTGGACCAACTTCTTCAGCCACATCAACATCCGCCCCGAGAACATCCACATTCTCAACGGCAATGCCCCCGACCTGATAGCCGAATGTGAGCATTACGAGGAGATGATTGCTGAAGCCGGCGGCATCGACCTCTTCATGGGCGGCGTAGGCCCCGACGGCCACATCGCCTTCAATGAGCCTGGCAGCAGCCTCGCCAGCCGCACCCGCATCAAGACCCTCACCACCGACACCATCCAGGCCAACTGCCGCTTCTTCGACAACGATGTCACCAAGGTGCCTAAACAGGCCCTCACCGTCGGCGTCGGCACCGTCATGGATGCCCGCGAAGTGGTCATCCTCTGCAACGGCCCCAAAAAGGCACGCGCCCTCCACCACATGATCGAGAACGGCATCAACCACATGTGGACCAGCAGCATGCTGCAGATGCACCCCCACGGCACCATCTTCTGCGACGAGGAAGCCACCGTCGAGCTCAAGATGAGCACCTACGAGTACTTCAAAGACAAACAGCAAATCGAAAAAACTTTCGAACGCTTCACAAGCTACTATACCTTATAATTATAAAAGAGGAGCTCATCTCCTCTTTTTTTATTTAAAAGTTATTATCGTTATACCGTAATAACGTTATAACGAAATACCGTAATAACGTAATAACGTAATAACGAAATGACGTCATAAAGAGAAAAAAAACAACGAAATAAAAATGGATTACCGCAAATTAACCCCCGAAGAGATTGCCACTCTCCAGTCTCACGGCAATATTGCCGACAGCTGGGACAGCATCCTGGTCGACAACCGTTTCGACGCATCACGCATAACCAACAGCCATTTCTCCGGCACAGTTCACATCGGCAACATGAGCGAAGCCGCCATCTCTCACGAGGCCCTATGCCTCCCCGTGGGCATCAGTGGCAGCTGGATTATCGACACCACCATCGGCGACAACTGCGCCATCCACAACGCGCGCTACCTCAAGGGCTACACCGTAGGCAACAACGTCATCCTTTTCAACATCGACGAAATGACCTTCATGCCCGACCGCAAAGTCTGGATTGAACCCATGAACGAGAACGGCGGCCGCCGCATACTCCCCTTCCCGCAAATGACCGTGGGCGACGCCTACGTATGGGCACGCTTCCGCGGCGAAAGCGAGATGATGAAACGCCTCGAAGAGATTACTCTCCGCCACCTCGACACCCCCGAAGGCCGCATGGGCAACGTCCACGACAATGTGGTGATAAAGAATTGCAAATGCATCTGCAACGTCGCCTTCCTGCAAGGCTCGGTGGCTGAGCAGTGCATCGCCCTCCGCGACGGCGTGGTGGGCGTAGACTGCCACCTGGAGCATGGCATCATCGCCGAACGCTTCCTCCTCGGCGAGCATGTCAAGCTGGAATTCGGACTCCGCCTGAACGACAGCGTCGTGGGCGACAACTCCACCCTGGCTCGCTGCGAGGTGGGCAACAGCATCATCTTCCCCGCCCACGAACAGCACCACAACAACAGCTTCCTCATCGCCGCCCTGGTGATGGGACAAAGCAACGTCGCCGCCGGCGGCACCCTGGGAAGCAACCACAACAGCCGCACTGCCGACAACGAACTCAGCTGCGGTCGCGGATTCTGGCCCGGACTCTGCGTCAGCGTCAAGCACAGCAGCCGCTTCGCAAGCAACTGCCTCCTCGCCAAAGCCGACTACCCCAACGAACTGAACATCACTCTCCCCTTCGCCCTCGTCAACAACAACGCCGCCAAAAACCAGCTCGAGGTTATGCCTGCCTACTGGTGGATGTACAATATGTATGCTATGGACCGCAACAGCAAGAAATTTGCCAAGCGCGACAAACGCAAAGTCAAGGCCCAGCACGTGGAATTCGACAACCTGGCTCCCGACACTGCCGAGGAGATTATCATTGGCCGCGACCTGTTGCATATCTGGACCGAAGAGGCCTACCGCGAAGGCAAGACCGAAATAGTGGCACACGGCATGGAGAAGGGCAAACGCAAGACCGTCATACTCAAAGCCGGCGAAGCCTACAAGGCCTACCGCGATATGCTTATCTACTACGCCATGAACAACATCGGCGACAGCAAACCGCAGTCGTCAGGCCCCCGCGTCACCAACTGGGTCAACATCGGCGGACAGCTCATCGCTGAAGACGACATGAAGCAACTCATCGCCGACATTGCCTGCGGCAGCATAGCCTCGTGGAGCGACATTCACGCTCGTTTCGACCAGCTCTGGGAAGCCTACCCCGAACAGAAACGCCAGCATGCCTACCAGGTGCTGTGCCACCTGTCGCAGATGAAGAACCTCGACGATAAGGAGTGGGCCCTCTATGAGGCTGAATACAGCCGCATTAAACAGTTTGTCGCCGACCAGAAAGTCCTCTCGCGCAAGAAAGACGACGACAACGAGTTCCGCCATGCCACCTACTGGAACGACGCCGAAATGCACGCCGTCCTAGATTAACTAGAAAGTCTAGAAAGTCTAGAAAATCTAGAAAGTCTAGAGAATCTAGAAAATCTAGAAAATCTAGAAAATCTAGAAAATCTAGAAAAGTCTAGAAAATCTAGAAAAGTCTAGAAAATCTAGAAAAGTCTAGAGAATCTAGAAAGTCTAGAAAACCAAAAAAAGGCCGCAATTGCGGCCTTTTTCTTGTGGAGTATACGGGACTCGAACCCGTTACCTTTTGATTGCGAACCAAATGCTCTACCAGATGAGCTAATACCCCCCGTTTTTTCAGTTTGCAAAATTACACAAATTTCCCGACATAATCGCAGTCACATTAATTAAACGTTAATTTCCTCTTATTACCCTTTATTTTCCCATTAATTGAGAGAAAAATCAGCAAACCATTAACGGCAAAGAACGTTCCTTCCAGGGGAAAATTGCGAAAAAAAGCCTTACTTCCGACCCCATAATTGGGAACCATAAGTTATCAACAATTGGTGTTTGAATCATGGCTCAACGGGGAGGAAGACCAAAGCGAAATAGAAAATAATTGTTAAAATATGTTAAAAATAAAAGGGAACATATACTAAACTTTTGTATTTCAAGTTATTTAGGTGAAATAAGTTTAAAAACAAAATCCACAAAAATACATAATCATCAATAAATCAACACTTTATATTAAGTTATTAACAATCAATTGTTAAGAATAAGTAAGCAAGAAACAACATTTTTTTCATCATTTTTTCCACATTTTTTCAACAAAAACTAGGGTTTTAGAAGAAAAAAAATGATTTTCAAACAAAGAAAATCGTTGGTTTTTCCAAAAGACCAAAGTTGGTGTCGAAGAGGTGTGATAATTAAAAACACATACCGGACAATGAGAAAAAAAACAACATTGAGGAATGTAGTCGCTGTCATGGTGGCTGTGGTCCTAGCCGTGAGTGGGATGCTGTTCACATCGTGCGTCAAGGAAGGCGACGAAACTATCGTCATTCCACTGCCTGACGGCAAGATACCATATTCTGTAATTTCAGAAAGCCTGCAAGACTCGCTCTTGGCAAACGGATTTACCATCAACGAGGGCATCAACCCTCCCAACATCGAAGGTGTATATCTGGCAGCTCCGCTCGACCTGCACTACGCCTCCGACGGCTACAGCAACAAATTCTACGACCTGACAATGACGCTTACAGGCCAGAAAATGAGAGGTATGATAACCTACTCTGAGATGCAACGCAACACGGTATTAGGCTCCTCGATTGAGGCACAGGTCATCGGTCACGACAGCTGCTTCACGATGTACTGCTACCAGTACATTTCCGAAAATTCGGGAGCAACGCAACTGTGGAAATGCAAAATCGTTACCGTCGTATCAGGTATCTCTACTGACGATGGTTTCCGCAACTGCCAGTATAGCTACATCATGCTGGATAGGGAGGCCATAAACGATTACTATCTGTCGCAACTTGCGGCTTACGAAACGTTCCGCATTTACTACGACGGCGACAGATTGGCAGAAAAAATCCGCTAATAGTATCTATAACTAAAACACCCACCAAATGAAACAATCATTATTAAGACTAACAATACTGGTGCTTCTTGTCGCAATGAGCACGATGCGCGTGGCCGCCCAAGAGGTGGAGGACGACTACATTCCTCCGACCACTGAGATGGATGTGAACGACTCGATAGACGATAACGCACAACCAAACCAGGACTCTATCGGGGAACCGTTGCCGAAACCGCGTCTGAAACTTGGCCTTCGTGGCGGCATAAACATGCCTAACATGATATACAGCCACGAGCCTGTCTCACGCTACGAGCATGAGTGGCAATACGTCTATATGCTTGGCGCATTTGCCGAAATGCCGATTGGGAAGACACCATTGTCGTTGAGACCTGAGGTAACAATTCTGTCGCGAGGCGTCAGACTGAATTGGCTTGATGTGGAATACGAATTTATGGCCAGATACATCGACCTGCGACTGCCCATAACATTTAATTTCAATTGGCCGAGCGAAAAGATATCGCCCTACCTGATGGTGGTTCCTCAGTTCAACATGCCCTTCAGCGGAAAAATCAAGTACAAAGCCGAGGACTACCCCAACACCGTCTCTGCCGACATAACGGAAGCCGATATAAGCAAGTACGACGTGTCTGTAATGTTCGGCGCTGGCATCGACTTCAGAATAGACTTCGACAAATTCCCTATTTTCCTCTCGGTCGAAGGAGGCTACAACATGGGCCTCCTGAACAATTTCGCACCGCGCGAAATGATTGATGCTACCGAAAACCCATCGGTCATAACAAACCCATTCCTCGGAGCCGAACTGTGGCATGAAAAACGCCATACAAGGGGCGTTGAAGTGGCCATGAGGCTGTCGATACCGCTCGACGCCGACTATCTTGCTGAGTATAGGAAGAGACGTGACAAAAAACCCGATGTTGTGGTGCTAGAGAAAGTTGACACACTGCCTGTGGAGGTCGAAAAATTTGTCGAGAAAGAAATAATGACCGAACCACGCAGCAAAACCACGGTATACCAGACCAAGGAGTGCTTCTCCATCTCTGAGCTGTACAACCTGATAGATCAAGGTATCGACATCACAGGCAAACGTATCTGTATGTTCGACATAAACTTCGATTTCGACTCCTACAAGATCCGCAAAGAGAGCGAACGCCCAATTAACGATCTGGTACAAATGATGTTAGACTATCCGCAGATGACAGTCGAGGTTTACGGCCACACCGACAGCATCGGAACGGATGAATACAACCAGAGACTCTCCGAAAACCGCGCCAAAGCAGTGGTGGATTACATTAGCAACCATGGCGTGTCGCCCAGCCGCGTGAGAAGCTACGGCTACGGAGAGAAATACCCGATTGACAACAACAGTACCGAGGTGGGCCGCTTCCGCAACCGCCGCGTCGAGTTCGATGTCATAACCATCGGCGAAAAAAGAAAATACAGATAGAAACATACAAAACCATTTCAATGAAAAAAATAATCCTTTCATTACTGTTGACCATACTGCTTAGCATGGGTGCCAAGGCACAGCAAGCCATCACCATAGTGGGTGGCGGCATCTCGAACAGCAGAGGCAGCATAAGCCTTAGCGGTGGCGAGGTGGCTGTGCAACACTCGGTGGCAAGAGCCATCACGGTGGTCAACATCACAAGCTATTTCACCGAAGGCGTGCAGCAGGCATTCGGTATAATCCACAACGACCTCAACAGCCCCCTCCCCGTCGAAATCGCCGTGGGCCCCAACCCCACACGCGACTGGGTGGACATCAACGTCGCCGACAGCTATCATGGACTGAACTACACTCTCTACTCGTTAAAGGGCGAAACAATCCAGAAAGACAACATCGTTGGCGAGAAGACTCATATAGAGATGGGCAACCTGCCGACAGGTACCTATATGCTCTATATCGAGAACGAAAATCACAGTGAAAAAAACGTATATAAAATTATAAAAGCAAAATAACATGAAGAAATTCTACTTTATTGCACTGATTATGACGCTTGCCGCAGGAATCCTTCAGGCCCAGGCCCCCAAGGGTTTCAACTACCAAGCTGTGGTGCGAAACAGTTCGGGACAGATAATCTCGAATAAGGAAGTCAATGTCCGCCTCAACATCCTCAAAGGCACCGAGACGGGCCCGTCGGTCTATGCCTACTCTAACCATGTGGCAACCAACCAAAACGGTGTCATCACCATCGTCGTTGGCGAAAACTCGGCCGACTATGCAGCCATCAACTGGGCCAACGGCCCCTATTTCCTCCAGAGTGAAATAGACGTGAATAATGGTAACGACTTCGCACTCGTCACTACCCAAAAGATACTTTCGGTCCCCTACGCCGAGTATGCCTCCGTGGCCAACAGTATCAGCACCTCGTTCACTTACGACGAAAAAGACCCGAAATTCGGTGAGTGGGGCTATCTCTACGACAGCCTCGTCAATGTGCCTACCCGTCTGAGCCAGTTCATCAACGACCTCAACTACCTTACCGCCGGTGACATACAACTAAGCATTAACGGCGACACCCTCTCCATCTCTGGTGGCAACTACGTCATCCTGCCACACCTCGGAAATGGTAGCACGTCTATCCCCTGGGACAGCGTCATCGGTCATCCGACAAACCTGAGCGAGTTCTACAACGACCTCAACTTCAGCGTCAGCGGCGACACTCTCTTCATGGGAGACAAATATGTTACCATTAACAGAGCCACTTCGATACCCTGGGACAGCGTCATCGGCCGACCCACCTACATCAGCCAGTTCTTGAACGACCTCAACTTCACCATCAGCGGCGACACCCTCTTCTATGGCACCGGCAAATACGTCATTCTCCCACAGAACGGTCTCACCACAGTTGATTGGTCGAACGTCATTAACAGACCTCAGTACCTCAGCCAGTTCACCAATGATCTGGGACTCTCCGATTTCGTCAACGACCTCAATTTCACCATTAGCGGCGACACCCTCTTCTATGGCAACAACAAATATGTCATCCTGCCACAAAACGCTCTGACCACCATCGACTGGTCCAACATCACCAACAAGCCCACCAGCCTCAGCCAGTTCTACAACGACATGAACTTCCTCACCAGCGAGAACCAAGGCCTCGCCGACGTGCTTGCAGTCAACAACAATGCCGGCAACCGCATCACCGGCCTCTCCACCCCGGTGAACAACTACGATGCCGTCAACAAACGCTACGCTGACTCTACAGCCGCCTCGCTCAACGGCCTTATCGACAGCCTCTACTCGATTATTGACTCTCTCTCCAACAAACTGGCCGAGTCGCAGTCGCTCAACGACAGCCTCAACAACACCGTCGACAGCCTTGTCCACCCCGCAACTCCCGGCCTTCTGCCCGGCAAGTTCAGCATCGGCGGAAACCGTAAAGTCCAGTTCTCAAAAGGCAACCTCCAGTACAAACCCAAAATCAAAGTCTTCCGCTTCGCAGAAAACCAGTACTCGATTGGTGTCAACACCAACGTCGTCAACGGTAGCGACTGTACCGACTGGATCGACCTCTTCCCTTATGGCACCAGCGGATGGGCCGGCGGAAGAACAAGATTTATGCCTTACGAGACCAGTACACTCCCACAGGAATTTGCATTGACCAACGACGGCGACGGAAGCCTTTCAGGATTCAACGCCAACGGCGACTGGGGCATCTACAACCCCATCATCAACGGAGGCAACCAGATGGCTACCTGGCGCACACTCACTGATGTGGAATGGAACAACATCCTCAACAACCGTCCCAACGCAGCCAACCTCAAGACCCTCGCAACCGTGAGCGGCCAGAAAGGCATGATCCTGCTCCCCGACGACTGGGAAGGCACTACTGTCGGCATGACGATGCAAGCCGCTGTCTATACAACCAACGTCTATGACAGCAACGACTGGGAAATCCTCGAAGCCGCAGGCGCTGTGTTCCTGCCCTCCGCCGGCTATCGCAACGGTATCATCTTGAACGACATCAGCTCAATCGGATACTATTGGAGCTCTACAGCCATCCCCGGCCAAGACCAGGGCAGCACAATGCAAATTGTTGTCGGAATAGGAAGCACCTCAGGCCCCACCGACCTCCACCGCGGCTGCTCCGTACGCCTTGTCCGCGACTATTGATCCTCATCACATACTCTAATCATAAAGTTGACCCGACACCTGCCGGGTCAACTTTTTTTGCTCATAGAGCCGCCTGAATACTCATCTCATAGAGCTCGGCAGGGCTGATGCCCATGGCTTTGGCCTGCTTGGGGACGATGCTTTCGGCGCTCTGGCCAGGGATAGTGTTTACCTCCAAGAAGTAGAGCTCATTGGCAGCGGTGTCATGGATATAGTCGAAGCGCACAATGCCCTTGCAGCCCAGCAGGTCGTACAGTCGGCTGGAGACCTCCTGGATATGTTTGGAGATGTCTTCGGGGCACTCGGCAGGCGTCACCTCGTTGCTGAATCCCTGATATTTGGCCTCGTAGTCGAAGAACTCATGGCCTCCCTTGGGAATAATCTCAGTGATGGGGAAGACCAGCTTCTCGCCATCAGCCTTACGGAAGACACCACAGTCGAACTCCCGTCCCACAATGCATTCCTCCACCAGTACGGCATGATCCTCGGCGAAGGCCTCCCGGATGGCAGGCAGGAGCTGTTCGGGGCTCTTCACCTTGGTGGTGGCCACACTGCTGCCGCCGGCGGCGGGCTTCACAAACAACGGATATTTTAATCCGGATTTCTGGACTTCGAATTCTGAATTTTCGGGACTGTATAGCAGCACCGACTTCGCCACCTTGACAATGCCAAAACCCTTCACCACGGGATTGCAGTATCCCTTCTGGAAAGTGAGCGCCGAGGTATAGAAACCGCATGTGGTGTATTTCACACCCAGCATGTCGAAATAGCCCTGAAGGACACCATTCTCGCCAGGGTTGCCATGGACAATAATGAAAGCCAGTTCAAAATGAACCTTCTTCCCTTGGTCGGTAACAGTAAACTCGCCGCGGTCTACAGGACGATGCTCTTCACCGTCGAGCCAATACCAGCCCTCGCGCTCTACTATAATCTTGTATACATTATATTTGCTATGGTCCAGTTGACCATACACCTGGTTCCCGCTGGCAATGCTGATATCATGCTCACCGCTGAAACCACCCATGACAAGTGCAATATTTTTCTTATCCATAATGACATAGTTTTTTGTGGTTAACGCACACCCCACATATTTATTGTGAAACCATCAGCCTCATACGATATTAACGACCGGCAGAAAGAGGTAACACGACTCTTTTTTGTGTCTCTGTTTATTTCAGGAAATTTGTGTATATTTGCATCCCAAAATCAATCATTGTTATGCGTTATTACGTTTGTAATATATTGATCGCCACTTCTCTTAATGCACATTAAGGCATAGGCGAAATACGCCATTTTTCTTTGGTTTTACCTGTCTTTACGCCTCCGGAGTGACACGACGGAGAAAGATTTATGAACGAAATTAACAAATAATAACTTTCTTAACAGTATTTAACAATAACTAAAAGATTACTAAAAACACACTTAATCCATGAAAGAATCACCAAAAAAACATTATGAGGCACCACAGCTATCTGTGGACACCTTCAAGGTGGAAGAGGGCTTTGCCTTGAGTAACGTAACTTCACGCTTCTTCATTCACAATGATGATAGCGGTGATTATGATGCATACTTTGGCCGCAAAGACTACGGTACAGCAAGTACGGATGACAACACACAACAATCATGGTTTTAAAGGAGGGTACAACAATGAAGAGAATATTTTTCCATTTAATGATGGTGGCCGCCATGGTATTAGCCGGAGCATCCATGGTATCCTGCAGCAAGGATGAAGCCGTAGCCGGAAAATACAAGATGAGCATCCGTGCCACCAAGGCTGGCAACAACTCGAAGGAACTCTCGGTCTATGGTAACACTCTCGATGCCAAATGGGCCATAGACGAGCAAGTGGAAGTGTATAAAACAGTCGCTGAAGAAGAGATCCACCTCGGCACCCTGAGGGCACAAGGAGAGGGATACTCAACCACGCTCGACGGTGAGATTGAGGGCGAAATCAACGAGAACGATGTGCTGACTCTCAAGTTCTGTAGCTCCAACTACGACAGTCAGAACGGTACGCTGGAGTATATAGCCTCCCATTGCGACTATGCAGTGGCCACAGTGACTGTATCCTCGATCCAAAATGAACATATTGAAACCGAGCAAAACTGGGTCGAGTTCGAGAACAAGCAAGCCATAGTCAAGTTCATACTTAAAGATAACACTGGTTCTGCCATCTACCCCACGAAGTTGGTTGTCAAGTGCGGCGCTGACAAATATACTATTACACCGGAACAGGGTGTAAACTCAAACACTAACGTGATGTTTGTTGCTCTACCGGATGTCACCGGCAAGACTGTGAACCTCTTCGCCACCAGAGGCAATAACATCTACTATTTCCGCACACCTAACGCCGTCACCCTCGCTAACGGCCAGTACTACGTAATAGACGTGAAGATGTCCCCGTATCACCCGACTACTAACGAGGTCTTTACCGAAGGTACAGAAGTCTGTGTTACAATCAATACAGATAATCAGGGTGAGACCTATAGCATTAAAGGAACTTACATTAATGGCCAGTACCAATCTGTTGTTGCATCATCATCAGATGCTGACCACAACCAGCAAGGGGTTACTGGGACTATGACTAAGAATGGAAACAATCTTGTGGTCAGCATTCAAAGTGTCTTTAACAACAACAACGCTACCGTCACGTTCAACACCGATAACAATAACTATATCGAGAGTATGACTTCTAATAATGAGAACAGCATTTATAGTATGACAAGTCTCGCTTCCATAGCCGTTAACGATGTGGACATCACCAGCCAACTGACAAATGCTACTCCTCCTCAAGAGGTGACCATCACTTGGAACTCCTCGTTCATCAGCGACATCGACCTTAGTAAATATGGATATGCTTCAGTTTCCCAAGACGGCATCACAGCCAGTTACACCGGTGATGCCGAGTTGGTGGAGGGTACCATAAATATATATGAGGGTCCCGGGAACCACCTCACTTTTACCTCAACTGTCGGAAACATCTCGAAGGTTGAAATCTACTACACTGGTAATGCCAATATCTATGGGGTCCAAGGCTGGAATGACGACGGCACGAAGGTGACATGGGAAGGCACCCCTGCCCCTTCCGTCACGTTGGGGGACAGGGACATGAGTATTTATTCTATCAGTCAGATTGTCTTTACTGTACAGCAATAATTGCTGGGTCACAACTCGAAAAAAGATGACACTTCCGGAAGCATACCGGAAGTGTCATCTTTTTTGCATGCTTGGCATGAGCATTGTCTGACGGGTTGATTCTCTGAGGGGAGCTACGTCTTCCGTCCAGGCAGGGACGCACACCCTGCCAGTGCAGAGGGCACAAGAAACACTCCTTTCCTCCAATAATCCGTAGAATAAATTAAAGTTGCTTCGGGTCTACAGAATGTACAGATTTGTTTTTTAACGTTAATTGCCATAAATTGGATATTAATTTCTCGTTAATTTTCAAAGATATAATTAATGAATAATTAACGAACCATTAATGAAGATTAACGTTTTTTTGTGCGTTAGCCTCTTCGCAGAATGCGAAGCACTCCTTTCCTCCAATACTCCGTAGAATAAATTAAAAAAACTCCGTAGAATAAATTAAAGTTGCTTCGGATTAGTAATCTATAGGAAATTATTGTCCCGCGCATGGACAATAAACGGCAGAGTATTACGTTTAAAAGACAGAAACAAATAAAGAGTAATGCAATGACGGTAACAGAAGAAGAACTGCAAAGGATTGTGGCGAGGGCGGTAAAGTTGGCTCTCGGCGAGATAAAAGGCATTGACGAGCAGACAAAGGATGAGCCAAAACCGGAGAACACCGGGAGTACAACTGGTACGGCTTTCACGGAACTCTCCCCTGACGAACTCGACGAGGCTATGCGCCTTATGCAATCCAACCGCGGCAAAGACCAGGAACCCCAGGTCGGCATCTTCTGGTACAGTCCGCAGCGCAACGACCTTTTCGGTATCAGGTCGCATCGCGTATCCGACTATGTCAAACCCAATGCCCGTTCTGAATTCGGCACCATCTCCTGCTCGGAGATGCACGAGGATGTGTGGAAAAAAGAATTCCATCGCCAGAAGTACAAGAACGGCGGCATTGGACCTTTCACGGGTGCATATGAGATGGTGCCACGTGGCCGTATCTTCTACAACCCCAACACAAAAGTTTTCACCATTGCCGTCGGCAGCTGGATTGAGCAGTACCCCCAAGCCGTGTCGCTCATCGTGGAGGAGTTCAACCTCGGCGGCACAACTTACGAGGTGAAGACCGCACACCACTGGGACATCGGCCAGAAATGGAATTAAAAATGATCCGTGTACCACTTGGCTACGGGGAGCCGGGAGGTGACATTGCGAAAAACATTGGATTCGTCAATATAGAAAAAGTCGGTCATGATGCAGAGTCCGTTTTAGGGCTTTTTGAAAGAATATTTTGCCATGTCGAAAAAAAATCCACCTGTAAAGTTGAGAATATATTTTAATGACTATCCGCATAATGCCCAAACAGGTTTCAAGTTTTTTTAACGCGAAAACCATGCGAAACATCCAAAATAATGCGAAAATTTTCGCGTCCTTTCGCCTTTTCGCGTATTTTTCGCGTTTCAAATCTTTCATCGCGAAAAACACGCGAGACAACGAAAGCTTTTTGGGAGAGAGGTGACCGCTCCGCGGTAACAGAACACAAAGCAACTTTACAGGTCGATTTTTTTTCGCCTGTATGTAATAAATGCCACGCAGGCTCGTTACAACTGAAAACACAGCCGGATATGCTACACATTGCCAACCCTATATACGACTCTGCATTCAAGTACCTGATGGAGGACGAGAGGATAGCCAAGACTCTGCTCAGTGCCCTCATCA
>CACZUZ010000042.1 GCA_902784465.1 uncultured Bacteroidota bacterium | reverse complement strand
TCCCGACAACCTTAACAGAGCGTACAGACAAGTTAGGGCGAATCAGGGGAGCTGTGGAAGCGACAGGATGGAAGTAGAAGAACTACTCCCGTACCTGCGCGAACACAAGGAAGAGCTGGTGTCCAAGTTGGAGAGGGGGCGATACAAGCCCCGACCAGTACGCCGAGTGGAGATACCCAAGGAGAACGGGAAGACACGCCTGTTGGGGATTCCCACGGTGGTGGACCGATTTGTGCAGCAGGCGGTGGCGCAAGTGCTGACGATAGTGTATGAGCCACTGTTCAGCGACGACAGTTTCGGCTTCCGACCAGGACGCAGTGCGCATGACGCACTGTGCAGGGTACAGAAGTACGCCGACGAGGGCTATAGATACTGCGTCGACCTCGACCTTGCGAGCTATTTCGACACCGTGAACCACAGCAAACTGATACAGGTGCTGTCGGAGACAGTGAAAGACGGCAGGGTGGTATCGCTGGTGAACATGTACCTCAACGCGGGGGTGCAAATCGGGAGCCGATTAGAGGAGACCACGACGGGAGTACCCCAAGGCGGGCCGCTCAGTCCGATATTGGGCAACATCATGCTCAATGAGCTGGACAAGGAGCTGGAACGCCGAGGGCTGAAGTTTGTGCGCTATGCCGACGACTACCTCATACTCGTCCGCACGCCGAGGGCAGCGGAGAGGGTGAAGGAGAGCATAAGCCGATACATAGAGAGCAAACTTTACCTCAAGGTCAACGACGAGAAGACCACCACTGGGGAACTCAAGGGGAAGAAATTCCTCGGCTATTCATTCTACACATGAAGAGGAGAGACCCGGCTGTGCCTTCACCCGAAGACCAAACAGAAGCTCAAAGCCAAACTGAAACAGCTTACGAGCCGAAGCTGGAACATTGGGTATGCGAGGCGCAAGGAGGTCTTGACCACCGCCATCCGCGGCTGGGTGAACTATTACCAGCTGGCTGACATGCGCAGCTTCCTTGAAGAGACCGACGGATGGCTGCGCAGCAGGATACGCATGTGCATATGGAAAAGCTGGAAGAGAGTGCGGACGCGATACAGGAACCTGCGCAAGTGTGGATTTGAACACTGGCAGGCGAGGTATGCGTCATGCGCGCGCAAGGGCTACTGGCGAATAGCGGGTAGCTGGATAATGACAAGGGCGGCATCCAACGCCAACCTGCTCAAGGCAGGCTATCCAACACTGCTCGGCTATTACGAGAAACTGCACCCACGCTTGTGAACCGCCGTATGCCGAACGGCACGTACGGTGGTGTGAGAGGAAGGGAAACGAAAGTAGGTCAGAAAACTTTCGTTTCCTGACCTACTCGATTTTGAGTTCTTCTTGGTATCAATATTTGAAGAAACCTTCGCCGGTCTTGCGGCCGAGGAGGCCGGCGCGGACCATCTTGCGGAGCAGCGGGTGAGGACGATACTTGGGATCGCCAAACTCTTTGTAGAGCACCTCCATGATGGCGAGGTTGACATCGTTGCCGATGAGGTCGGCGAGAGCCAGGGGACCCATGGGGTGGTTGGCACCGAGCATCATGCACTTGTCGATATCCTCAGCACTTGCGATGCCGTCGGCGAGGATGCCGCAGGCCTCGTTGATCATGGGGATAAGGATGCGGTTGACGACGAAGCCAGGAGCTTCTTTCACCTCAACAGGCTGTTTGCCGATGCTGGTGGCGAGGTCGATGACGCATTTGCAGACCTCGTCGCTGGTGAGCTGTCCGCGGATTACCTCGACGAGAGCCATGCGGTCGGCGGGGTTGAAGAAGTGCATGCCGATGAACTGGGCAGGACGGCTGGTACAGGCAGCAATCTCGGTGATAGAGAGCGAGCTGCTGTTGGTGGCGAAGATGGCCTCGGGTTTGCAGATTTTGTCAAGCTCCATGAAGACATCCTTCTTGAGCTGCATCTCTTCGACGGCGGCCTCGATAACGAGGTCGGCATCGGCGAAGGTGGCATAGTCGGTGGTGGTGGTGATGTTGGCGAGCAGAGCATCGACGGCCTCCTGGGTCATCTTGCCTTTCTCGACGAGCTTGCTGTAACCTTTGGCGATGGAAGCCATAGCCTTGTCGAGGCTGGCCTGGGTGCGGCTCTTCATGACGACGGGCATCTTGGTGGCGAAGGCTTTGACAATGCCTTTGGCCATGGTGCCGGTTCCAATAACGTAAATTTTCATGATGTGTATTTTTTGATGTTGATTTGTGATTTTTTTTGTTTTTCGTTATGACGTTATAACGTTATTACGTTATGACGGTTCTTCGTTATAACGTTATTTCGTTATAACGTCATAACGCCTTTTCTTGATGACGAAACACTTTATTTCCCTTGGAATTCGCATTTTCCTTTGTTGAGGAAGGCGGCCATGCCGTTTTTCTGGTCTTCGGTGTTGAAGCAGCATCCGAAGATGGCGCTCTCATTCATGATTGCATCCTCGGCCTTCATGTCGTATTCGTCGTTGATGCATTGTTTTGCGGCTTTCACTGCAAGAGGAGCGTTGGCGGCAATCTGATTTGCCATTTCCAAGGCCTTGTCCATTAGTTCGGCTTGGGGGTAGACGGCATTGACGAGTCCGATACGCAGAGCTTCGTCGGCGCGAATGGCGCGGCCTGTATATATCAGTTGCTTAGCCATGCCCATACCCACGAGGCGGGCGAGGCGCACTGTGCCGCTGAAGCCGGGGATGATGCCGAGACCAACCTCGGGCTGGCCGAAACGGGCGTTGTCGGAGCAGATGCGTATGTCGCAAGCCATTGCAAGCTCGCAGCCACCACCGAGGGCAAAGCCGTTGACGGCAGCGATGACGGGGACGTGGAGAGTCTCTATCTTGCGGAATACGGCTGCACCACGGCTGCCAAAGGTCTGAGCCTGCAGCATGTTGAGGGTAGCCATCTCGCTGATGTCGGCACCGGCCACGAACGACTTCTCGCCGTCGCCAGTGATGATGAGGCAGCGGTACTTGACGCAGTCGAAATGGTCGCAAAAATCGCCAAGTTCATTAAGTATCGTGGTGTTGAGGGCGTTGAGGCTTTTGGGAGCACTGATGGTAAGAGTGCAAACGTTTCCGTTTTCAGCTATTTTCAGAAAATTATATTCCATATCGTTTGTTTTTCTTTACTTTTATTGTCAATTGTCTGTAATACACTATGGTAGTGACGGTGCTGTCGTTTTGTTAACGAATGCAAAGTTACATATTTTATTCATATCCGACAAACAATTGTTCAGCAAAAAAAGCCCCTTATTGACACAAGGGACAATAAGGGGCTTTTTCTGTTGTCCGGTTTCGGCATTATTGAGTTTAGAACCAATAGCCTAAAGTCACAGTGTAGTTTTTTTTGCGAGCCACAGGCATTCCCGATGCGGTGTCGAAAAGGTCAAACTGAGGGCTGTACCATGTGCCGTCAAGCTGCCAGTGTCCGCCTATGCGTAGTCCGAAGTTGAAGGTCAATCCATACTGGTTGGGGTCGCAGCTCAGTTTGTAGGACTCTGTGGTGGCTGGCACGTCGCCGTAGTAGCGACCGTCGAATGCATAGCCGTAGTACATGCCAAGTCCGATAAATAGGTACATTCCAGACGAATGAATGCCTAGTTGTAGAGTCAGGGGAACCAAGACGGATTGCTGTTCAATGGCATAACCCTTGCCGAAAGCGTCGTTGGCGGCAGGCAGTGGAGCATGGCTGTAATCGTACAATGCACCAGTGCGGAGCCCGATGTATTTGTTGAAGTTGTATTGTAGCATCAGTCCACCCAGAAGGCCGTAGTAGGACTTGCCCTTGAATGTGGCCTCCGGAAAACTCAGATGGCATGTGTTGAAGCCCGCTGCCAAAGCAGCCTCGAAATGCTTGGTGTGGTGCTTAGGAGAGAGACGGCCGGAGCCGAGTTTGCCCTCATGTCTCGATGTGGCGATGGTGATGGCTACGATATAGTCGGTGATGCGGTCAAGACCTTCATAGTCAATCAGCTCTGCGTCGTCTTCGGGTTTGTGGTAGGGCGACTTAAGGCCGGTGGTGACAGCCAGTGTGGGGATGCCTGCAGTGGCGAAAGGCTCGGTGTCGGTGGCAGTCATTAGCGAGTTCTCGAAGGGTTTGAACTGCACCTTGATGTCGATGCCCAGCAGCTCGGGAGAGAGCAATTGCTCGCTGTTTTTGATAGTCTTGGTGCCTTCCAGCTCCAGACATCCGTTGGCCCTGTACCATCCTACCATATCGACACTCATCATCAGCTTTACATTGCCGATGATGTCATTATGCCTGTTGACAAAGTCCTTTGAGCCGAACAGCCCTTTCTCTTCGCCATCGAAGGCACAGATGATGACGCTGCGTTTCAGCTCTTTCTGTCGTGCCAGCAGTTGTCGTGCCACCTCGATGGCGCATGAGGAGCCCGAGGCGTTGTCGTCGGCGCCATTGTGGATTTTGCCGTTTTTTACGCCTATGTGGTCGTAGTGGGCACCGATAACGATGTATTCGTTTTTCAGCGCAGGGTCGTTGCCTTCGATGACAGCCACAAGGTTGGTGTAGTCCATTGTGACAAGCCTGAAGGGCCATTGGTAGCTGTTTCCAAACAGAGGTTTAAGACCCATCTCGCTCCATTGGCGAGCGATGTAGTCGGCGGCTCGGCGACTGTCATCGGTGCCGGCCTCGCGACCACGCAGGCTGTCGGAAGCGAGGGTGAAAAGGTGTTGTTCCAGCCTTTGGCGCTGGCTCTCCTGTCCTTGGACAATGCCGCACATCAAAGTGGCAACAAATAACAATGCAATTTTTTTCATATCATATTTTATATATACCCATAACGCTTAACCATGTTTATTATTGTCTGTTGTAAATAAACCTGTCATTTTTCCAACATTTATAGGGTGCGTTTTGTGTTTGGCAGAAAATAAGTGCGACAGTCTCGTGGATGCAAAAAAAAGCTTTGTTTTTTTCATTAGACGTTTGTGTGCCAAAAAAAATGTATATTTGCAGTGTCGTTTCGAAAGTGCGAAATGATGCAACTCATTGTAAATCTAATCCAAAAGCATTAATCCTGATGGAAAAGAGAATAGGAACAATAACAATATTAGTGGCTGACCGTGGCAGGTCGGCTGAAATCAACGCCCTTATTTCGGAATATTCCGACATTGTTTTATGTCGGCAAGGTTTGCCGTTCCAGCAGCGTGCTGTGGCGGTGATATCGCTTATTGTCGAAGGTACTGTCAACCGCATCAATGCCCTCACAGGCTCGGTGGGACGCATTCCGGATGTGGAATGCAAGGCGGTGGTGACGAAAGCGAAAATTGAAAACTAAAGAATTAACCCATTCCCGAATTAACGCATTAAAGAATTACCACATTCCCGAATTAGCACATTAATTATTATAAATCCATGAAACATCAAAATTTTATTGACAGAGACAAACTCTATGGCATGCTGGAGAACAATGCCCCGTCGGAGGACCAGCTGAACGACATACTCAACAAGGCCCGCAAGTTGAAAGGCTTGAACCTTGAAGATGTAGCCAAGCTCCTCAGCGTGGAGGACGAGGCCGGCATCCAGAAGATTCTTGAGACTGCAGAGTATGCAAAGAACGAGATTTACGGTCGTCGACTGGTGCTCTTTGCACCCATCTACACCGGCAATGCCTGCGTCAACAACTGCGTCTACTGCGGCTTCCGTCGCGACAACAAGGCACTGAAACGCAAAATCTTGACTCTCGACGAGATCGAGACCGAGACGCTCCACCTGCTCCGCATGGGCCACAAGCGTGCCCTGCTCATCTGTGGTGAGAGTCCGCGCAACGATGCCAACTATATGGTAGAAGCCATACGCCGCACCTACGCCGCCAAGGACGAGAAGGGCAGCACCATACGCCGCATCAACGTCGAGCTGGCACCCATGAGCGTAGAGGACTATGCCAAGCTCAAGGCAGAGAAGATTGGCACCTACGTCTGCTTCCAGGAAACCTACGACGAGGTGGAATACAAGAAGTTCCATCCTGCCGGCACTCCCAAGTCGGACTATCTCTACCGCCTCACCTGTATGGACCGCGCCATGGAAGGCGGCATAGACGATGTGGGAGTAGGCGCCCTGTTCGGACTTGTCGACTACCGCTTTGAGATTCTCGCCATCATGGAGCATGCCCGCCATCTGGAGGAGGAGTTTGGCTGTGGCCCCCACACCGTCAGCTTCCCCCGCATCGAGCCTGCCGAAGGCACTCCATTCTCGCTGCCCGAGAACATACCGCACCCCGTCAGCGACGCCGACTTCATGAAGATTGTCGCCATCATCCGCATTGCCATGCCCTACACCGGCATCATCATCTCGACCCGCGAGCGTCCCGAGCTGCGCGACCAGCTGGTGAAATACGGCGTGAGCCAGATCTCTGCTGCCAGCGAGACCAACCCCGGCGGCTACGACGAGGACAACAACAGCAACGAAGCCAAGCCGTACGAGAAGACCGGCGACACCGGCGCGCAGTTCACACTCGGCGACCACCGCTCGCTCGACGAGGTCATCAGCATGATGATCGATGGCGGCTACATACCCAGCTTCTGTACTGGCTGCTACCGCAAGGGTAGGGTGGGAGCCGACTTCATGGACCTTGCCAAGCCAGGCCTCATCAAGGAATACTGCAAGCCCAACGCCATGTTCACCTTCCGCGAATATCTGGAGGACTATGCCTCCCCGGCCACCAAGGAGAAGGGGTTGCGACTGCTCAAGGAACTGACCCAGACCTTCACCAAAGAGGAGCTCAAGAAGCGCGTCGAGGGCAACCTCTGCAAAATAGGCGAAGGCGAAAGAGACCTCTATTTCTAAGTGTTTTTTCCCCTATACAGTCGGAAAAAATACTTTTTGACATTTTTTTTCTGTATTCTTATTTTTTTGTTTAATTTTGCAAAACGAAAAAAACAAGATGGAGATGCCGAAAACCATCCAACTCATTGTAGAGTAGGCAGTAATAAAAAAAACAAAAAAAAATGAAAAAAGCTATTTTAACTATCGCTCTCGTGGCTTTTGCCATGGCCGCTAACGCACAGCTGATTCTCGGTGGGCAGTGCGGTGTCAACAACCAAACCCGCAATGATGGCAACTATTCTGTTTCCAGTGCCTCTTCTTTTAGCTTCAATATCAATCCTAAGGTTGGCTATCAGCTGAATGAGAAAATCCAGCTTGGTGCGCAGGTTATCTATGGTTATTCAACCACCAAGTCCTATTTTGGTAAAGACAACACTTTTAATGTGACTCCTGTCTCCCAATTTGGTTTCTCTCCCTATGTACGCTGGAATTTTGGCAGCTGGAAAAACTGCAGCCTTTTCCTCGAGGGTTCATTTGTTTTCGGAATAAGCCCCGAGACAAAGACAACCAACTCGGTTAATGGTACTGAGGTTACCGTCAACAATAAGGACAAGTTCACCTACATGGGCATCCATATTGTCCCTGGTCTCAACTACAGCTTCTCTGAGCACTTCTCGATGGATCTCTACATCAATATTGCTCGTCTGGCTTGGAACCACATCAGCCATCAGGATGACTGGGTAGAGAACTCTTTCGGTTTTTCTGCTAATCTGAACGCCAATGATATCAACAGCCAGCTCAGCACCTTCGCCATTGGTTTCAATTATCACCTCTAAAATTTTGTATTGTATTCTAAAATAACAATTTATTGTATTCTATAAAAAAAGACGCTCACAAGAGCGTCTTTTTTTGTAAAAGGAGTTTGCCTTTTTCTTGAAATGTGCGTTATTTTTGTGTTTGAAAAGGCACTTTGGAAACTTTTTTTGTTGTTTGGGATGATTATAATGCCGTTTCAGAATAGATGAGTTTTACCGTGGCCGGAAAGTAGTGTATCTTTGCATCCGTAACACGAAGAGAAAAAGCTTCATAAAGCCGTTTCCCATAAAATTGAAGATTGTTTTGTTGAATTCATAATGGTGTTGTACGTCCCTGGGAAGGGGCGTACACTTTTTTTATCTCCTGTCGTCTTCAATCAGCTTTACTAACTCGTCGACGGCATCTTGCTGGTCGATGTTGCGTTTCACGATTTCTTTTCCTTTGTAGAGGGTGATTTTGCCCTCGCCGCTGCCCACGTATCCGTAGTCGGCGTCGGCCATCTCTCCGGGACCGTTGACGATGCAGCCCATCACGCCAATCTTCACGCCGGTGAAGCGTGCTGTGGCAGCCTTGATGTGTTGCAGAGCCTTCTGTATGTCGTACTGTGTGCGGCCGCATGAGGGGCAGGCGATATATTCTGGTTGTGTGATACGCGCCCCCACGGCCTGCAGGATGTCGTAGGCGACGGGTATTTCGGCCACGGGGTCTTCGGTGAGCGAGACGCGGATGGTGTCGCCGATGCCGTCGATGAGCAATGCACCTATGCCGGCGGCGCTCTTGAGGCGGCCCTGCATGGCGTCGCCGGCTTCGGTGACGCCGAGGTGGATGGGGTAGTCCATGCCGAGAGCTTTCATCTTGTCGACAAAGAGGCGTGTGCTTTGCACCATGACCTTGACATTGCTGGCCTTCATCGAAAACACCAGCTTTTCGAAGCCCTGTCGGCGGCACACTTCGGCAAATTCGATGGCAGACTGGGCCATGCCTTCGGGGGTGTTGCCGTAGCGGCTGACGATGCGTTCGCTGAGGCTGCCGTGATTGGTGCCTATGCGCATGGCCGTGCCGTGGGCCTTGCAGATGTCGATGAGGCGCGACATGTTCTCGCCAATGCGTTCCAGCTCTTCGTTGTAGGCCTTCTCGTAGGCTTCATCCCCGTTTTGCGAAAACCATTTGCCGGTGTTGCGGTCGGTGTAGTTGCCGGGGTTGACGCGCACTTTCTCAACTATGGCGGCGGCAGTCTCGGCAGCCTTGGGGTTGAAATGGATGTCGGCGACCAGAGGTACATGACAGCCCTGCTTGGCTAGCTCGTTCTTGATTTCGTAGAGGTTCTGTGCGGCACGTACGTCGGGGGCGGTGATGCGTACCAGTTCGCAGCCGGCATCGACAAGGCGAAGGGTCTGTTCGACGGTGGCACGGGTGTCCATGGTATCTGTATTCGTCATGCTCTGCACCCTTATCGGCGCTCCGCCGCCAAGAGTGAGGTTTCCTATCATGATTTGTCTGCTCATTGTTGTAATTCTTTTTTCTAGAAGCTCTAGACAATCTAGAAGCTCTAGACAATCTAGAAGCTCTAGATAATCTATACAATCTAGATTTTCTAGTGGTTATCTAAAATAAACTTCTGTGGCGCCGACGCCATATTTTGACATTGGAGCGTCGAAGAAATGGATGTTGTCGTATTGCTTCAGCTCTTTGAGGATTTCGTCTTTGAGGATGCCTTTGCCTACGCCGTGGATGAAGGTTACCTTCTTCATCTTGTTGGTGAAGGCATGGTTCATGCAGAGGCGGAAGTAGTGCATCTGTATCTCGAAAGCCTCATGCGCGCTGAGGTCGCCGGGACGCTCGCTGAGCATGTCGATATGGAGGTCGACTTCGGCTTCGCCGGGCGAGGTCTCATGCTGCAGCAGGATGTTGTCGCTGAGAGTGCGGCTGTTCTGCTGCTGCACGTTGCTTAGCTGTTTCTTGAGCTTTGCCACCTGGTCTTTGAGGTTGGCCACCTGGCTTTTGAGCTGCTTGATTTCCTCTTCGGGAGTGAGGGGCTGTTGTGTTGCCGCTTTGTTGGCTTGCAGGCTTGCAGGCAGAGGGATGCCTTTGCCTTTCAGGTGTTCTTCCATGGTGGCGTTGAAGAGTTTGCCGGCACCTTTCTGGTCGGCCATGCGGATGAGCTCTTCGGGCTGCATGGGTATGTCGAATCCGCTATCGTCTTGCACGAAGACGAAGTCGTCGGTTATCTTGGTGACGATGCCGCCGCCAATCTGGTTGAGGAATTTGACTTGGTCGCCTAATTGGTATTTGCTCATGTATGGTGTTGATTAAAAAAGGGGACGGGTGGGGTTTGTGCCACTCGTCCCCTCGGGTTGGTTGGATTATTTGACTATTAGTTTCTTTACAAGATTCAGCTCGCCGTTGTTCGTCGCGCGGACGAAATAGGCACCTTGGGGAAGATTGTCGACCTGCAGAGTTGCGGTGCAGTCGCCCTGGTTGCAGAATAAGGACAACTCCTTGACAACACGGCCATTGATGTCGACGATGGTGATGGCAACCTCGTCGTTGATGCCGCTAAAGGTGAGGTTGACCACGTCGGAGGCAGGATTGGGGTGGATAGCCATCTGGTAGCTGTCGGACGACAACTGGGCGTTGTCGATGCCCTCTGGGTTGGGACGGGTTGTGAAGTCGATGCGGGCACTCCAGTCGGACATCTCGTCCTCGGCGCAGATGGTACGCACCGTCCATGTATAGTTTTGGTTGGCGGAGAGGCCGGATATGGTGTACTCGTTGGTGGTGACGGTGGCATGGGTGGCGTAGGTGATGTTGAAGCTGCCTGTGGGGCCGTAGGCAATCTCCCATCTGTCGTTGTCGGCAGCATCCCAGAAGATTTTGGCCGACGAGGAGGTTATCTCTCTGGTGCTGAGCCCCATGGGGATGGGACAGTCGGAGGGCATGAAGTCCACGCTGCTACTCCAGTCGCTGAAATGATCGCCGCAGATGGCGCGAACGCGAACGGTGTAGGTGGTGCCTGCGATGAGGTTGGTGAGGTTGGTGGCTGTAGTAGTGGCTGTTACAGTGTTCTCGTTGGTGCCGTCACTGTAGTTGACCTCCCAAGCCGACGCGCCATTGGCGTTCCAGCGTATGGTAGCGCTGGTGCCATCGATGACGGATGCGGTGACTTCGGTAGGGGTGTTGCAGACCATCTGAAGAGTTGTCACGGTTGCGGTGACCCAATCGGAGTGGTCGCCGCCGCACACCGAACGCAGTCCGATGGTGTAGGTGGTGGTGTCGGAGAGCGGACTGTCGTTGCTGAAGAGGTGGTCGAAAGTGAAGGTGTTGCCCTCTGCGAGGTCATGTGGAGTGGTTGCATCATTCCACACGCTACCCTCGACGATGCCAGCCTGTACAGGGCCGAAGTTGTTGTAGTTGACCGTAATGGACGTGGCGGTGGCAGAGGTGGAAACAATCACCGGTGCGGGGCATTCGATAGTGCCGTCGTTGATGGCTACCACAAGGCTGTCGACATAGAGGTGGTGGTGAGGAGAGCCTGCGAAGTAGTTGATGGCAAAATACTTGACTGATGCGGGGATGTCGGTGCGGAAGAGGGTCCATGAGGCTCCCGCCGTCACGGTGGGCTGCCAGCTGAAGTCGGCGGTACTGCTGCCTGTAGAGGAATAGCCCACGCGGAACGACTCGTTGCCTTGGGAGGCGCGAACATAGAAGAGTACGGACATGGAGCTGTCGCAGTGCAGCTCAGGAGTGATGAGAGTCTGGTGGTAGTTGCCTGAGGCTGTAGCGTTTGCGGAGCTGAAACGGAGACCTTTGCTGCCGCTGTGGGCAGCCGCAGCATCGAAGACGACAGGGTTGTCGGTGGCGTTGGAGCTTGACCCGTAAACGAGTTGCCAGCAGGATGAAGGCACCTGGATGCCCTCAAATTCCTCTATGAGAGAAAATGAAGGGGTGATGTTGACGATGCTGCACTCGGTGGTGAAGGAGAATACAGAACTGATGTCGGACGAGTCGACAGCAGAGCAGATGGCGCGAATCTGGACCTCGTAGGTGGTGGCAGCGGCAAGACCGGTGAGTGTCGTGCTGGCGGTTGTCGAGGTGGTCATGTTCCATGAGCTGCTGCCAAACGGGCGATAATAGATATTGTAGTTGTTGGCGTTGCCATACCAGCTGAGGGTGGCGCTGTTGTCGGTGATGCTGTTGGCCTGGATGTAGGATGGCTGGTCGCAGGAGACGACAGGTATGCAGCGAACATAGAGTTCGTAGCCGGGGTTGACGTAGGTGCCGGCGTTGAAGCTCACGGTGAGCGGACCTGTCGTTGAGGTGGCGAGAGGCAGGGAGACGATAGAGTCGTACATCGTTGTCGGGCCCGAGTAGCTGGTCTGATAGAGAATGCTGCCGCTGGTGCCGGCGCCGTCGTATATGGTCAGCGTGGAGGCTCCGTCGTTGTAGAGGCTCAGGTAGGCTCCATAGATTTGGAGGCGGTTGCCGGTGCCGGCGGGGTAGACGACCAGTGCGGAGCTTGTCTGGGAATAGTAGCCGGCGATGGGGCCGCCGTTGTCGTAGATTACCAGTCCGCAGGAGGTGACGGTATCAGTGCCGCTTTGCGACATGATGTATTCGCCTGAGCCGAAGGAGACCACATTCCAAGGGCTGAAGCCGTTGCCGCAGTTGGCTCGGATAAAGAACTTGTATTTGCCGCCGCCGGTAAGGATACCTGATGGGATGAGGTAGTCGTAGCCAGTGATGGTCGTAAGGGTGTTGACGGGGATGGTGGTGGTGTCGGCGGTGATGGTGTCTACATAGACCTGGAATGCGGTTATCATGTCAGGGTTGGTCCAGGTGAAGTAGCTGCTGTCGGGGTCGTAGAGATTGTGTCCGACGATGTTTTCGGCAGGGGAGCAGGTGGGAATCATGCGCACGGTGATGTCGTCGATGAGGGCCCAGTCGCTGCCAGTGTAGAGACGGCCGAGGGCTATGCGCTGGCCGTTACCTGTGTAGGTGTCAAAGCGGTAGGTCATCCATACGAAAGCCGAGCGCGACTGGTTGGGGTCGGTGAGTGTGTCGAGCCACTGCATGAAGTTGCCGTTGGCATCGGCCACGCCGACGAGGATGGCGTCGCCCTGCGACACGGGACCCACCTTGGTCTTGAACTCTATCTCCATCTTCGAGATTGTGTTGTTGAACTGAGGCAATACGGCCGGGTAGCCGGGGCCGGTGTT
This sequence comes from uncultured Bacteroidota bacterium, assembly GCA_902784465.1. Classification (GTDB taxonomy): domain Bacteria; phylum Bacteroidota; class Bacteroidia; order Bacteroidales; family P3; genus Colimorpha. Next base: position 9,852 of record CACZUZ010000042.1, on the reverse strand, counting down.
GCTGCGGAAGAAGAGTCCACCGTCGAAATGGGTTATACCCGTGGCGTTGTAGACCCAGCAGGGAGGCATCACATCCTCGGCGTAGGCTGCGAAGTCCTCGAAATAGGGAAGGTTGATTATGCTGCAGTCGGTGACGGCAGAGGCGGGACTGCTCCAGAGGGTGTCGCCGTTGCTGCAGATGTTGCCGACGATGAAGGTGTAGCTCGTGGCTCCCTGCAGGTTGTTGATTAGCAGCGAGTCGGCAGCGCCGGCATAGGCATAGGTATAGGTGTTGGCGTTCGACGGACGGTAGGCCACGATGAAGTCGGCTGTTGTGCCGTTGTTGAACCAATGCACTGTGGCCGAATTGGTTGTGGTGGTTACGGAGACGTTGCTCGGGTAATGGCATCCGCCATCAATCTCGATGACAAGGCTGTCGACAGAAAGGGCATAATAGGTAGAGGTGCCGTTGAAGAGGATGGAGAAGAAGTAGGTCTCGCTGGGATTCAGGCCGCTGGTGTAGATGTCATAGTGGTGCCATTGGTCGTCGTTGGTGATACTTGTCAGAGGGATGAAGGTGGAGTCGTAGTCAACGTTGGTCATCACGCCGGCATTAGCCGAGGCATAGCTGCTCAGTCTGGCAAAGAACGAGATATGGTACTGGTCGCCCTGCCAACCGTTGTTGGGAATTGCCGATGAGGCGGCCATGCAAGAGCCATTGGCGATGAAGGTGAGGCTCTTCATGCTGTTGTAGCCGTCGTTGGAGATGGAGGGGTAGTGGGTGGTGTTGCCTGAGTATTCGGTGTAGGCGTAGTCGATGACGGTGTTCCAGCAGGTGGGCATGTCGCCGACATTGCCGCTCTCGAAGGTCTCGACGTATGGCAGCGTCATCATGACGCAGGTTGTCCTGTAGGATAGTGTCGTTACCGACGAGGTGTCGTCGACATCGCAGATGGTCATGATTTGAAAGCTGTGCTGCGTGTTGGGCATCAGTCCGGTGGCTGTGTAGGAGCCAGCGCTGTTTTCATCGAAGGCACCGCCGTCGAAGGCCACCAGGTAGCTGTTGCCGTTGATGACATCCCATTCGTATGTTATTGAGGTGCTGTCGACATGAGAGACGACAAGGCCGGTGACGGGCAGGCAGCTGGGGCAGGGGATAGCCACCGATGCCAGCAGGTCGCCAGTGTTGTGGCTGTTCATGTTCTCGATATTGAAGATGGTCAGACCGGCGCCGTCGGTGACGGTGCCGCCCATCTCGGTGGCATAGCTGCCCTTGGTGAAGCGCAGTTCGAGGGCGGCCGTGGAGCAGACCTGGACGCTCTCGGTGCCGTTGGATCCGTTGCTGAGGGTGGCAGAGCCGATAAGGATGCCGGCCTGGTAGAAGTCGATGCTGTTACCGTTCCAGCCGTCGCCATAGGTGTCGGTCATGTTGACGGTGATGTTGCAGGTGGCATCCTCGCAGGTTGTGGCGAAGTCGATGCTGCTGGCTGCAGAGGTGTCGTCGACATCGCAGATGGCGCGAACTTGGACGGTGTGGCCGGTCATGGCACTGAGTCCGCTGACGGTGTAGGTGGGGACTGTCACATAGTCGGCATCGTTGCTGTCGATGATTACAGCCCACTCGCTCTCAGTGCCTTGGCTGCTCCAGCTGATGATGGCGCCGTCAGCGTAGGAGGTGTCGACAGTGAGGCCGGTGACGGGAGGGCAGGAGACGAGCGTGGTGAAGCTGCCGAAGGCATTGGCTTCGGCCTCGTCGCCAGAGCAGACCGAGGCAACCCATGCAAAGTACTGCGTCTCGCTATTGAGTCCGGTGAGAGTTATGGCAGTGTCGGTGGTGGAGACAACCGTGATGTCATTGTCGTTGATGTTGTTCGTGGTGCCATAGTATATGGTGTAGCTGTCGGCTCCCATGTCGTCCCAATAGAGGTCGGCGGTATGGCCTGTTACGTTGGTTACGGTAGCACCCGTTGCGCGCAGGCAGCTGGGTATCTCGCTGATATACACGTCGTCGATTGCGCCGGGACTGTAGCTGTCGTTGCTGGTGAACATCCAGGCTACCCAGTAGGTGGCATTGGGGTCGAGCGACGAGGTGTTGAACTCATGCTCTTCGAAGGCGTAGTTGCAGTTGTGGTAGCCGATGCTGTCGAGCATAATAAAGGTGGACACGTCGCCGGTGTCGGTCATCACGCCGGCTTTAATCCACCAGGGGCTTGGGGAGAAATAGAAGGAGTAGTCGCAGAAGGCTTTGAAACGCACATAAATGTTGTCGCCTGTGGTGGGGATGGCGCTAGGTGCGACAAAGAGGTTGGTGTCGTTCTGTGCCAGAAGGAATATCGACTGGGTTCCCGAAGCTTGGTATACATTGTTGACGCTGGGGTCGGTGTTGTGCTTCTTCAGGCGATGCCAGCAGGGAGGCCATTGGCCGTTGGGGTAGCTGTCGAAGTCGTCGCTGAAGGGCAGCGTAATAGCGCCACAGGTGGTGCGGGTGCTAGTCGTGGCGATGGAAGAGTTGTCGTTGCCCTGGCAAATACCTTGAACACCAACAGTATAGGGTGTGTTGGATGTGAGGTCGGTGAAGGTGTAGAAAGTGTCGGTGACATTGTTGTCGGCGACCATGCCATTGAGATAGACAATGTATTGGTTTGCAGAGCTCCGTGGGGTCCAAGAGAACTCAATCTCGTTCTCGCCGGGGGTCACCGTCAGCGCTGTTGGCGACAGGCATGAGGTGTTCTCGTATGAAAACGACACCTTGGGAAGGAAGTTGCGCTGTCCGTTGTAGCAATAGGATGCGCCCGTGGCGTTGACACCGTAGAACGATATTTGTCGCCAGCCCGACGTGATGGGGTGGTTGAACTGCACCAGCAGGTTGCCGCCTGTGTAGACGAAGCCATTGGTGAAGGTGACAGTCATCAGGGTGTTGTCGCTGTTGAACGACAGGGGGCCGCTGTAGACCTCGGAGAGCGTCACTGTGTTGTCGATGCCGCTCAGCGTGTTCTCGTTGGTGATGCCCATCGACACAATCCAGTCGCCGAGGTCGGAGCCCCAGCTGCCGAAACTGGATACATAGAATACCATCTCGGTTATCTCGGTGTTGATCATGCCCGTGAGGCTGTCGGCCGGGTAAATCATCTGTCCGTTCTGGGCTTCGTCGGCATAGTAGCCGTAGAACGGTACGTACTCGTTGGTCGCTGTCCCGTCGCAGACCGTGAGCGAGCCTTGCGCCGATGTCGCCCATGGCAGTAGTATTAAAGCAATGAGCAGAAGTTTTTTGATAGTTTTTTTCATTTTGGATTACAATTTGATTAGCAAGAGATTAAAGAAGGAATGGTGGATGACTGTTTTGCTGTTATGACTTTAAGATGTTGAAATCTATTCCGTTGAAATTTCCGCTCGACATCATCAGTATTACATGTTTTGGGTTTTGTTTGGCGGCTGTCAGCAAGGACTCCAGAAGTGCCTGGGAATTGTCGAAGACAGTTATTTTGTCGTTGCCGAAGGCCTCTTTCACCTGCTTTTTGTCGAGCGGAGGGAGTTTCTTGAGTTCCAAGGCGTGGGGGTTGAAATACACCAGCGGAGTGTCGGCCAAGTCCATACATCCCTTGTAGTTGCACAGGAACTCTGCGGTGAGGCTGCTGAAGGTGTGCAGCTCCATGCAGGCTATCAGTTTGTGGTCGGGGTATTGTTCGCGGACGGCGGCGATGGTGGCGCGGAGTTTTGAGGGTGCGTGGGCGAAGTCCCTGTAGAGGGCTGCGTTGTCGTTGTGCCAGAGGCATTCGAGGCGTTTGCTTGCGCCGCCGAAAGAGGCGATGGCCTCGTCGAAATCGTTGTCGGCCACGCCCACTTCGCGGCATGCCAGTCGCGCTGCGGTGAGGTTCAGCAAGTTGTGGCGGCCGAAGATTTTGAGGGGTTTGGCGGTTTGGACCTCTTGCGAAGTGGAAGAGGGGAGGAGGTAGGTCACACCGTCGACGACCTTGTACTGCGGCACAAGGTAAGGAAGCTTGGCGATGTCGGTGCGGCGGTTGGCAGCCACTACCTCATGCACCACGGGGTCGTCGTCGCAATAAATGAGTGTACCTCCCTCTTCTACAAGGTCGATGTATTGGGCGAACTGATCTTTGTAGATGTCGAAAGTGGGGAAGACGTTGACGTGGTCCCATTCGATGCCGGTGATGATGGCTACGTTGGGTTTGTAGAGGTGGAATTTGGGACGGCGGTCGATGGGGGAGGTGAGGTATTCGTCGCCCTCAATGACCATGATGCGGGCCGTCTCGCTGAGACGCACCATGACATCGAAGCCTTCGAGCTGGGCACCAACCATATAGTCGGTCTCGATGCCGAAGTGGCGCAGCACGTGGAGAATCATCGCCGTCGTTGTGGTTTTTCCGTGGCTGCCACCGACGACGATGCGGAGCTTGTCTTTCGACTGCTCATACAGGTATTCGGGGTAGCTGTATATCTTGAGTCCCAGTTGTTGCGCGCGGAGCAGTTCGGGGTTGTCGATGCGGGCGTGCATGCCCAGCACCACAGCGTCGAGGTCTGGGGTTATGCGTTCGGGATGCCATCCCTCGGCGGGAGGCAAGAGTCCGGCGTTGGCCAGACGGCTGCGGGCGGGGTCGAAAATCTCGTCATCAGAGCCGGTGACGGTATAGCCTTTGCGATAAAGGGCGAGAGCGAGGTTGTGCATTGCGCTGCCGCCAATAGCGATAAAATGTACTTTCAAGAGATTTTGTATTAATGGTTGTTGGTCGGTGAGTTGACGGTTTTGAGTTTGCAAAAGTACACTTTTTTTGTGAATTGTGAATTGTGAATTGAGAATTGAGGAAAAAAAACACTAAACAATAAACAACAAATAACATCGTTATATGTTGAGGAGCAATAAAACTTAACGATTTAATTGAGTAGCATCTCATTTCAGATTGGCTCCTTCTTAACCCAACGGAAAAAGATATTTGTATGAATTGTAATATGATGAAAAAACACGTACCTGCAACTGATGAAGCTTCGGCTATTATGACACATTATCTGCAGAACAAAAATTCGAGGTATGAAAAGACATATTCAGCAGAAGCGGAAAAGTTGTTGTACGCCAATGATGACGTGGGGATGGATTGTGCTGCAGAAGATTCTTTTCAGTATAGTTTGTTCGAAGTGGGAGAAGTCCCATTTCCCCCGCCTGAAAAATATAGGTTTACGTTTATAGACCTTTTTGCGGGGATTGGCGGTTTCCGTATGGCATTTCAGAACCTGGGTGGAAAATGTGTATTCTCTTCGGAATGGGATGACCAGGCCAAAAAAACATATTTGGCAAACTATGGAGAAGTTCCATTTGGAGATATAACAAAAGAGCGTACCAAGGGCTTTATCCCTAAGGATTTTGATATACTATGTGCGGGATTTCCGTGTCAAGCCTTTTCACTGGCGGGAAAGCGATTGGGGTTTGCAGAGACACGAGGGACGCTTTTTTTTGATGTTGCAGATATCCTGAAAAGACATCAACCGAAGGCTTTTTTCCTTGAAAATGTAAAAGGATTGGTTTTACACGATAAAGGGCGAACATTGAAGACTATATTAAACACCCTTGATGAAGTTGGATATGATGTTCCCGACCCACAAATCATCAATGCAATGTATTTCGGGGTACCGCAGCATAGGGAAAGAATATATATAGTGGGGTTTAGAAAAGACCTGAAGATTGGCAGGGACAGCTTTTCCTACCCGGAACAGAAAGAGATCACAAAACATTGGATAGATGTAAGAGAAGAGGAGGCTGTCCCTGCAAAATACTATCTTTCCACACAATATATTCAAACATTAATCAACCATAAGGCACGGCATGAAGCGAAGGGGAATGGTTTCGGTTACGATATTATCCCCGATGACGGGATTGCGCATGCCATTGTTGTTGGCGGGATGGGTAGAGAATGCAACCTTGTGATTGATTTTCGACAGACAGACCTTACACCGACAACCAGGATCAAGGGCGAGGTCAATAAACAAGGATGGAGAAAGATGACCCCAAGGGAGTGGGCCAGACTGCAAGGGTATCCGGACAATTTTAAGATTGTTGTGGCGGATGCTTCCGCATATAAGCAGTTCGGTAATAGTGTGGCGGTTCCAGCCATACAGGCCACGGCATCCCAACTTTTAACTGCGCTTGGTTCAAATATTTAACAATATGGCAATAACGGGAAACAAAGGCGAATGGAGTGAGATTTACACACTCTTCAAATTGCTCGGTGACGGTAAGGTCTATGCAGGTGATGCAATGTTGAATAAGATGGATGTATATTATCCAATCATAGATATCATTCGTCAGGAGAGTAAACGGTTCGATTATCGGCCCGATGATACCAGACAAATCGTTGTCATAGACCAAGAAGGAACACGACTGTTAAGCGTTCCAATGAATCGATTTACAAGCGAAGCAAAAACACTTTTTGGAGAAATAACATCGGCCAAAGGTGCATCATTTACTGTCCCTACAACAGAGGCGTTTATGAAAAGCATTGGTTGTAATCAGTTGAAGGCCAAATCAACAGACAAAGCCGACATCCATATTGTCATACATGACCTTAGGACGGGTATGAGGCCTGAGCTTGGATTTAGTATTAAATCACAGTTGGGCAGTGCGTCAACATTGTTGAATGCAGGAAGCGCAACCAATATTGTCTATCGAATTGAAGGAGTCAATTTAACCGACCAAAATATCAGCGACATCAACGCAATCGAAGACCACATGAGTCGCATGGAACGTTTAGACGAACTATGTGGTATTTTGCAATTTGACAAAATCGATAATGAAGTCTTCCAAAATAATCTGTTGTTTATTGACTCGTCAATGCCACAATTTATAGCAGAGTGTCTGTCCATTTCAAGTGGTTGTAATGGTATTCTGTCTGTTGCAGATGTTGTGAAATGCATTGCAGGACGCAACCCATTTGGTTTTACGGGAAGAAATGTCGAGAATTTCTATGCACACAAGATGAAAATGCTTCTGCTTGATGTCGCTCTCGGAATGACACCTGCCAAAGAATGGTCAGGACGATACGATGCAAACGGAGGATACCTTGTAGTCCGTCAAGACGGAGAAATCGTGTGTTATCATTTCTACTATCAGAATGACGTGGAAGACTATCTTTTCTACAACACACGTTTTGAGCGTGCAAGTCGTAGTCGGTATAATTACGGCTCATTGTATCGTGGCGATGATGGGGCTGTTCGCATAAAGCTTAATCTGCAAATACGTTTTAAAAAATAGTGGTATGGAAACACCGCGAAAAGGGTTTCAGAGCTAACGGTCTCACTATTCAGTACAGTCTTGGACAGGGCGCACTGCACAACCTATGCCGCGTGACGAGATAGCCATCTCAATCCTTGTGCTGCTGAAACTCATGCAACGGGCGTTGTCGGCATTACTGTCGTCATGCGTGGAGGACCAGTATATGCCATAGACATGCTCGCCAGCAATACCGTGCGGGATTGCTGGCGTGTTCCTGTCTATTTCACTATCAGTTTTTTCGCCACATTGCCGGCAGCAGTCTTGACAACGACGATATACAGGCCGGAGCTCAGGTGTTTAAGGTCCAGGTGAACCGCATTCCCCGATGCTGTTCGGGCCATGACCGTCTGTCCGTTGCCATTCAATATGCTGACATGGCTAATCATGAATGAGGAATAGACGGTCGCCTGCATTGTCGCAGGATTGGGCACAATGCTGGTGAGCAGGTTCATCGTAGTGGCTATACTGGCAGAATCTCCACCTCCGCTGCCGCCGCCTGAGGTGGTGTCGCAGACAAAAATATCTATAGGTCCCACCCAGTCACTGTAGCATGTACTGTCGTGGAGGCATATTCCACGCACGTATGCGTCATAGTGGACGTTGGTGTCGAGGTTGTCGATGACACCCACCTGTATCGGACAGTTGATAACTGTACAGCTGTCAGGTGGTGTGCCCTGAGGGCCGAAACATGTCTGCCATGAGTTATGGTCCGGATGCGAGTCCCAATACAGAACCACACGGCCATCAACTATGTCGGCGATACGCAGGTTGGTGACTGGCGGGCATTCATACGACGGCGCGATATACGACGAGTCGATGACAATGATCGGAAACTGAACCATGTAATAAGGGTCTTCTGACCAGCGCCATGTCGAGAGGGAGTCGATTGTGTCTCCGTATGTTGGCGAGGTAATATAGCAATCCCAGACTATATCTCTGTATTTAAAGAGCTGGTTGGGCATGTTTTCGCATGAATAGTCACATGGCACTGTTCTGGGAGAAATGCGCTCTTCATCCCACATTAGAGAGTATGGGCAGATTGTAACCCGATTCACATCGATAGTTTCGCGTTGCACGTCGTAGGTCCATCCATAATTGTTCTCAATCGTATAACCCAGATAAAACGAATCGGTTACCGTAATTGGCTTGTCAAAATAGTACTCTTGAAGAGCAACTGTTCTCACTGTGTCGGGACAAGGCCAATAGCAGCACTTACTATTTTCATCAAGCAGAGCTTGGTTGTGAGCCCTTATGTCAAGGTTCATGTAGCGCCTGGAATCGGGCCGACGAAAGTACCGAATCTCCTTTATCAATTCGAAAGTGTCCACGCTGGCATCATACAAGCGAATATACTCTGGATATAATGGGTCGGTATAGGATTCTGGGATTATACCATAGGACCGTGCAATACTTGACGACGCTATTCCAATCAACTTTAGTGGCGTGTCAGTATAGTAGTACTGTAGCAGTTCTCCATGAAAACCAATATAACTCGTATTAAGGTATTGGACTGCCGTAGTGGCATTTAGCCTGTGCGATGTGTCGGCAAGCCACTCCTCACTCCACCACTGGTAATAATATATCGGCGAACGTCCGTTGATTGTATCTCCTACCCGGTAGTATTCCGACTCTTGAGCCTTTGTTGTCCCTGCCACGATGACTAACAGGCAGGACAACACAAAAAAATAACGATTTTTCATAATGATATAGTTGGATGATTTTTATTGCTTTGGTCTCTGCAGTGTATAATATTGTAGTCCAACAAGATATTTACTGCAAGAAAAAATGATACGATGTACAAATATACAAAAACTCCCTGAAACGAACACAGGCTCATGAATAAAACATTAATTTCCATTAATCACCCCATAAATTTTCATTTAAAACGTTAATTTTCATTAAATTACCATTAGTTATTATAGATGACTTCAAAATTTTATGTTTGAACACAGATTGCACGGATTTAACGGATTAATTATTAGAATTTTCATGCAAGCTTGAAAACGGATAAGACGGATTGACAGAAGTTCCTTTAATAGTCTGTTGTGCCAAAAGGCTTGACTATTGTTCTATTATTTAGGAGAAAAGGGTGGAGGGGTGTGACGGTTCTTGGTTTTTTTGTTTTCTGTTTTCATGAAATTGGACACACCCGCCCCACCCTGTGGCGGAGTCCCTGCCTCGCGCCGGCGCGAGGCAGGGGTCTCCGGGCTAACGTGGTTCATTTCTTCAGGATGGTCTTCACTCCATAGGCGTCCTTGGAGCGGAGAATGAGGAGGTACTTGCCGGTGGGCAAACTGCCGAGGTCGACGTCGAAGACGGCATCTTCGCCCCTTGTGTTTATCAGGGCTTTGCCGTTCATGTCGTACACTGTCAGCGCGCACTCCCCGGGACGGCTCGTCCTGACGGTCAGCAGCCCGCTTGTCGGGTTCGGCGAGACGGTGAACTCCAATGCTCCCGCCTTGTCTATGCCGGCAGCCCAAACGGAATCGTAGCGTAGGATGGCGGTGAAGAGGGTGTCCTGCGTCACTGTGACGATGCGAGGCAGGCTCCAGTCGCCGTCCTCCCAGCCGTCGAAGATGCAGAACGGTGCTGTG
>CACZUZ010000041.1:1240-33518 GCA_902784465.1 uncultured Bacteroidota bacterium | reverse complement strand
TAGAGTTTCACACAAACCTTCTCATCCTTCATCTGTGCCGACAATCGCCGAAGAGTCATCTCGTCCTGCTTGGTTGGAAGGCCTAACTGGAGTTGTCGTTTGAAATCGCGTGCTATTTCCAGCTTACAACGGCTCACATAGTTTGCGTCAGGCGGTAGTTGTGGGGAGTATAGTTGGCGAACCAAATCTTCGGCGGGACGATGCATCCCGATGAGTAAGCGACATTTACGGAATACCCGCTTGTCATTTTCGTATACATAGTCACCTTCGAGCGAGTCAATCTGATCCACCACTATGTTCCACCCCCGCAGATTGAAGTAACCCACACAGAAATCTACACGGCGCACACCCAGATTGGTGATGATACCTTGCAGCCCTTCGGTAAACTTGGTTTCAATATTATCGTAGATTTTTGCCATGATGCTTTCGTTGTTTGGCGTTTTGCCCCTAAACACATGGCAAAAAAGAAATCCGTGAGATCTTTTTTGTCTACGTGGAGGTTCGCCAAAACCTATGCTACAAACAAGAAAAGTTCACGGATACCGTGAACGTTTTCCCTTTCTTGTGTAGCATTGTTAGAAATTGGCGATTTCCACGTACATAGAAAAGCAAAAACGCTTCTATATTATGTCTTTAAATATGTTTTATTTCTCTGGTTTTATTGTCTTTTAGTCGTTAATTATTGTTCGGTTCTCAAGGTGCAAAGATACATTTTTTTCCTTTATTGGGCGATGGTGTTTTTATTTTTCTTAAAAAACGTACTTTTGCATATTCAAACGTACAAGAACAAAGTAGTGATGAGACAAGTCAAAAGCTTTATTCTTATTTTTTAGCCGTGTTTGTGCTGGCTGCTTGCGGCAAGGACAACGAAACACCGGAGCAGCAGCAGCCCGCTGTCCCGCAAATAATCATCGACACCGACATCTGCAGCTCGACCGACGACCTTTTCGCCATGCAGCTGCTCTATCGCTATGCCTCGCAGGGCAGATGCAACCTGCTTGGCGTGATTGTGGACCGCATGGGCGATACCAACGCCGCCGTCGCCGACCTTATGAACAACTACTACGGATTCCCGTCGCTGCCTATCGCACTCGAGCGCAACGGCACCTACGAGCGTTTCTCTTACATCAACTACACCCCAATAGCACAAGCCACCGACGATGACGGCAACCTGCTCTTTGCCCGCACCTACAGCGACTATTCATCCATTCCCGATGGCTATGCCCTCTATCGTCGCCTGCTGGCCAATGCCGCCGACGGCAGCGTCACTATCATGCTCACAGGCATCCCCTCGTCGATAGCCAACCTCCTCGCTTCGGGTGCCGACCAATATTCGTCGCTCTCGGGTGTGGAGCTGGTGCGTCGCAAAGTGAAACGACTCTACTTCATGGCCACCAAGCTGGAACCCGGCAACGACCAGAATGTCAGCCCGGGATACAACATTATGATGCATCCTGAAGCAGCGAAGGCACTACTACAGATGTGGCCCGACGATGTCGACATCATCATCTCGCCCAGTGCACCAGGCAACATGGTGGAATACGAGCCCGAGCTGGTAATCAGCGACATCGACTGGACTGACATTCATCCGATTAAACAGATATACATGCGGTTCGACTGCAACACGGGTCAGCGTATGTGGGACCCCATGCTTCCGCTGCAAGAGGTTGAAGACGATGGCCTTATAGGTCTCTCTCCTCGCGGTCGCATGGTCATGAGCGACGACAACATGGTCAGCTTCATAGCCGATCCCGAGGGCAACTGCCGCTACCAAATAAGCGGCGACGAGGCGTGGGCAGACCGGATGTTGAACCTGATACGCAAATCTTCTTTTGGCATAAGGGATTAGAAGTCAAGGATTGTGAGTTCTTCGGCGGCCTTTGGTTTGGCGACCGCTCAACGGGATAAAAAAAGAGCGAAAAACAATTGTTTCTCGCTCTATTCTGTTGTCCTACCAGGATTCGAACCTAGACAAGCTGATCCAGAGTCAGATGTGCTACCGTTACACCATAGGACAAGATGCCTGTAAATGGAAACTTTTTTCCTTGAAAGCGGTTGCAAAAGTACACACTTTTACAATACTGACCAAATTTTTTTGTAATTTTTTTGTATGTCGTTGTATTGGTGATGGTTGCTAGGCTGATTTGTTGACGGAACGGTATGCTGTCGGGGTCCCATCCAAGGCGCCAAAAACAAAAATGGACCCTGTTTTTGCAGGGTCCACTGCTTCATATTGTAGCATCCTATTCGCTAGCCGTAGAAGTCCCGTCGGCCTCGCTTCCGCTCTGCGTGTTGCGTTCAAGTTCCATCTTGCCGAAACGGAGGGTGATGCCGGCGCTTATGTATCGGCTGTTGAGTGTGCGGCTCTTGCTTTCGCTGCGAACCAGAGGGTTGGTGTTGCTAGAGGCGTTGCCGATGGTCTTGCCCCAGTTGAAGATATCCTGCACGTTGATGTAGGCACTGAGCTTGCGGTCGAAGAAGTCGGCGCGGACACCCATGTTGACCCAGTAGCGTGCACTCCGCGTGCTCATCAGGCCCAGCGTGGGCGAGCTGTAGTTGGCCGAAGCATGCACCTGGTAGCGGTTCCACACTTTGGTCCACATGTTCAGGCGTATGCTGTAGCTCCACTTGCTGTCCTCGTAGGGGTCCTTGCCCAGCTTGTCGTACTGCATGCTGTAGCCATAATCGTAGATGTTGGCGTAAAGGCGCATGTTGAAGAAGCCGCTGGGACGCAGTGTGGCATTGAGCGATGTTCCGTAACGCCACGAGGAACCGATGTTGTAGGGCATGGTGTACTGGATGATGCGGCCAATATGCTCGTCGACGACGTCGGTGCGGTCGGTGAGGTTGTCTATCTCGCCAGTCGAGAGACGACCATAGCCTTCAACGCCAAGGCTTCCCCACATATAGAATTTGGTCCATCCCGCTTCGGCGTTGTGGGTGTAGCTCTGCGTGAGGTCGCGGTTGCCCGTGCTGTAGCTGTCCTCGCCATAGTTCTTGTGGGTTGTCAGGTTGCTGCCGCTGGGGTTGCGCATACGTAGCGAGTAGTTGAGTTTGAAGTTGTGCATCTGCTCGGTGCGGTAGCTCAGGTGGACGGAGGGGTTGTAGGTGACGAAATTCTTAGTGAAGTCGTCGGGGTCGGATGTCTCGGTGTAGGCGAAATTGAGGTTGGTCAGCTTGGCTCCCATGCCCAGTTGGAGGGTGAATCCACCGAAGCGGTGGGTCCATTCCACGTCGGCATCCACCTCGTTCTCATGCTCTTCGAAGACGTAGTGGCGCAGTTTGTCGTACAAGTCGTCGCTTAGCGAGGTGCCGTCCTCGCTGTAGGCCGACGAGAGCAGATAGGGGCGGTAGTCGATGTGCGAGTTGTCTGTGCCGAAGCTGAGACCGTAGCTCATCTCGCCGTTCTCGCTGTAGGGACGGTTGTAGCGGCTGCGGATGCTGACATCGGCACCGCTCGACCGGCTGTCGTAGTATTTGTAGAGGTTCTGGTTGAATGACGAGGTGTCGGTCTCCCAGTATTCGCGCGTAAAGCTGGTGCCGCTGACGTTGTTGTTGGCCGACCCGAAGAGGAAGAGGCGGAGGTTGTGGCCCTTTTTGTCGAACTTCTTGGTATAGGAGCCGCCAAACATGCCGAAAAAGTTGTTGGCGTCACGGTCGTTGGCCATGCGGTAGCCGTAGTTCTGCAGGGTAGGGGAGAGCTGGTTGCGGTAGTGGCGGGCAGAGTCGCCGCCCCAGTTGTTGCCAAAGTTGAAGTTGCCCCATAATCCGGCGTCGCTCATGCTGTCGATGTCGTAGTTGATGTGAAGTCCGAAGCTGCCGTTGAGTGATTGCTGCTCGTTCCACGAGCTGTCGCTCTCGACGATGGAGAGCTGCAGGGAGTCGATGTTGCCCGAGAAGGTGGAGTCTTTGCGCCACGAGTCGCCATGCGAGGTGCTGTAGCGCAGGTTGGTGAACAGGTTGATGCTCAGCCGCTCGTTGGCCCAGGTGTAGCTCAGCCAGGGGCTAACGTTGGGCTGTGTGGCGGCATTCAGTCCGAAGCTGATGAAATGGTTTCGCTTGATGTGTGCCGACGTGATGATGTTGATGACGGCCTCGGCGTCGGTAGCATATTTGGCCGAGGGATTGGTGATGGTCTCGATGCGGTCGAGGGCGTTGGCAGGCAGCGTCTGGAGGTAGGTTTTGAGGTTCTCGGAGGTGAGTTTCGAAGGCTTGTCGTTAATCCAAATCTCTACGCTGCTCACGCCTCGCAGGGTGACGTTGCCTTCCACGTCAACCTCCACGCCTGGGGCGTTCTGGAGGGCGTCCTCCGTGGTGCCCGACTGGATGGTGGGGTCGTCGGCAACATTGTATACCATTTTCTCTCCGTCCATGGCGTATAGTGGTCGCGAGGCTTTGATTGTCACAGTCTTGAGGGAGGCAGCCCCCACTTTCATGTTGATGGAGCCCATCGCCGTGTTGTTGGTGACACTGACGGGAATGAACCTTGTGGCATAGCCTATATAGCTGACTCGCAGCAGGTATTCGCCGGCAGGCACATCCTTCACTTCGAAGTAGCCGTTGATGTCGGTCACCGCTCCCTTGACGAAACTGCTGTCTTTTTTCTGTAGCAGGGTGACGTTGCAATACATCAGAGGCTCGTTCTTGGTGCTGTCAATCAGCGAGCCGACCACTTTGAATGTGCTGCCCTCCTTGACTCTCTTTTTTTGTTTCACGGTGTTGCTTTTCTGCTGTGAGCGCTGCATCTGACGTTCACCACGTGGACCACCGCCAGGAAAACCGCCTCCGGGAGGAGGTCCGCCAGGACCGCCCGGTTGAGCAAAAAGTATTGTTGACGTGATGGTGAAGACAATTAAAGACGCTATGCGCCTAAGCGATTTCGTTTGCATGGTATTGTTCTGTTTTTGTGATTTCTTTAACGAGTCGTGATGTTTTTTAGTATCATAAAGCGGTGATTTCTTGCAAAACGATTAAAAAATGTTAATGGCCGTAAGCTTTTTTCTATCTTGATATCATTTCTCTATCCATGCCATTGTTGTACAAAAGGCGGATTGAAAATGTTGCTGTTGGTAGATGGAACAGAAGCAGTTGTGAGAAACTACTCATAAGCTGTTTTATGGCAAGCCTGTTATTATATTGCCTTTATTGATGTCGTCCAAAATATTTTTTGAGACTTGGCGTTTATTACGGTATCATGATTGACTATAAAAGGCATATTCTTTCTAATGGGCTGACTCTGTTGGTTATGGAGGACAATTCCACTCCTTTGGTCACAGTCAACACCCTCTATTCTGTCGGTGCCAGGGACGAAGACCCCTCGCGTACCGGCTTTGCCCATCTGTTCGAACATCTGATGTTTGGTGGTACGCGCGAGGTGCCAGACTTCGACAGGGTTGTCACCGAGATGGGTGGCGAGTCGAATGCAAACACCAACAACGATTTCACACAGTACTACCTCACGGTGCCAGCCCAGTATCTCGAAACCGCCCTATGGCTCGAGAGCGACAGGATGCAGCATCTCGACCTGTCGCCCAAAAGTCTGGCGGTACAGCAATCGGTCGTGACCGAAGAGTACAATTACCGCTACATAAACCGTCCATACGGAGACATGTGGCTGCTGATGCGACCATTGTGCTACAAGGTGCATCCCTACCGCTGGTGTACAATCGGCGCCGACATACGCCATGTGCAGGAGGCTACGCTCCACGACGTGGAGGACTTCTTCAATAAGTACTATCAGCCTCACAATGCAATAATAGCTGTTTCCGGCAACGTAAAGAGCGACAATGTGATACGGCTAGTTGAGAAATTGTTCGGCGGCATCGGACAAACCTGCTCTTCTTCGCATTCCGCTGACAATAAGGCATTGCACAATTGTCCTGTCGAGCCGGAACAGACTGCGGCACGTTTCCTGCAGGTGGAGCGCGATGTGCCTGCCGACGCTTTGTACATGGCCTATCCCACCTGTGGCCGTCTGGGCGCCGACATGCCTGCCGTCGACCTGGTGAGCGACATCCTTAGCAACGGTCCCTCGTCTCGCCTCTACGACGGACTCGTCAAGAGCAAGGCCCTTTTTGGTGAACTGGATGCTTATATAACAGGTGATTACGACCCTGGGCTTTTTGTCATCTCGGGGAAACTGCGTAATGGCGTTTCGATCGACGAGGGTCGCCATGCTGTGGAGGAAGAGCTGCAACGCATAGCAACAACCCCAGTGCCCGAAAGCGAACTTCAGAAGGTGGTGAACAAATATGAGTCAACCTTTTGCTATTCGCAGTACAAGACCATCGACTGTGCCATGGCTCTCTGCTACTACGAATGGCTTGGACATATCGACTGGATCAACAACGAACCGCTACTCTATCGCAAGGTAACCCCCGACGACATACAGCGTGTCTCCTCCGACCTCTTCCAGCCCCACCGCCAGTCTGCACTCTACTACAAGGCGCGCCGTGGCTCAGCTGCTGACCTATAACACTCTCATAATGTAACAATAATCCATTGATGATGGACTTAAAGAACACCAATTTCTTTTTCAAGGCGCTGATGCTGTTGGGGTATGCACTCTTTCATCCCCTGGTTTGGCTGTGGCACAAGATGTGCAAATTCTTTGGCAGCCTCAACTACAGGCGTATCGGTAGCCGAGTGGCTCACATTGTGGGCAATTTCATGCATTGGGTAATATTCAAGGTGTTGCTGCCCAAGAAGTACCGCAACATCACCAAGAAAGAGATTTATCGCATCATCTTCAAGGCCGACACGCCGGCGGGCAAGCGGTTCGACATCTGGCTTCTCATAGCCATCGGCATCAACATGGTGCTGATAATGCTCGACAGTTTCGAGGCTGTGCACGACAACCTGCGCTGGGTTCTCATGGCCCTCGAGTGGATTTTCACCATCATCTTCACCTTCGAGTATTACCTGCGCATCTACTGTCTCCAGCGGCCATGGAAATACATCCTGTCGTTCTATGGCATCATCGACTTCCTTTCCATCTTCCCGGCCTATCTCAGCCTGCTGATACCCGCCACCCAGACGCTCACCGTGCTGCGGGTGCTCCGCACATTGCGTATCTTCCGTATCTTCAACATGAAGCGTTTCTTGCTGGAGAGCTTCCACCTGCTCAACGTCATCCGCCGCAGCATTACCAAGATACTCATTTTTATGCTCTTTGTCTTTATCGTCGCCATCATTCTCGGCTCTGTGATTTATATGTTTGAGAACGGCAGGAATCCGGCAATGACCAGCATCCCCACGGCAATCTATTGGGCTGTCGTGACCATCACCACCGTAGGTTATGGCGACATCACGCCGGTGACATCGATGGGACAGTTCATCTCCACGTTGGTGATGTTGCTTGGCTACTCGGTGATAGCGGTGCCTACAGGCATCGTGGTGGGAGAGTCCATACAGGAGTACCGTAAGGGTAAGCCTGTCGATAAAAATATTGTGCCAGAGGAGTTTAACGAGTATGACGACAAGAATAAGGTGGAGGCAGGGCAAGATGGTGAGGAGGTGAGGTACTGTCCCCGCTGTGGGAATATAGAGCACGAAGCAGGTTCCCGCTTCTGCCGCTTCTGCGGCACATTGCTCAGCAAAGAACGTCCGAGTGGATGGATAAACGACTTCTTTGAAGGTTGATGTCGTGAGGCGTATATGACTTATTATCAGAATAATACCAATAAAATGAAAAAGACCTTTTTTTTGATTGTGGCTCTCTTCGGCTGGATGGGTGCGTGGGCACAGAACTACACCATCAGCGGCACGGTGATGGCATCGTCTTCGGGCGAGACGCTCATCAGCGCTACCGTGTACGACATGCTGTCGGGCAAGGGTGCCCTCACCAACTCACAGGGGCGCTACTCGCTGACGCTCCCCAAGGGGCGCGTGGTGTTGCGAATAAGCTATGTGGGATATGCAACAAGATACGATACGATAGACTTGTCTGGCAACAAGGAGCTGAATGTCAAGCTGGAATCCAGCACCCAGCTGCAGACGGTCACCATACGTGCCGACCGTGTCAGTTCGCAGCGTTCGTCGCAGATGAGTGTCATCGATGTGCCAGTCGAGAACATCAAGTCGGTGCCGGTGCTGTTTGGTGAGGCCGACGTGCTGAAAGCCCTCCAATTGCTGCCCGGCGTGCAGTCTGGCACTGAGGGCTTGTCGGGCATTTATGTCCGTGGCGGAGGCCCCGACCAGAACCTCTTCCTGCTCGACGGGGTTCCGCTCTATAACGTCAACCACCTTGGGGGCTTCTTCTCGGCATTCAACGCCGATGCCATCAAGAATGTCACACTCTACAAGGGCAGTTTCCCGGCACGTTACGGGGGCAGGCTCTCAAGCGTGCTAGATATCATCACCAACGACGGCAACGACAAGACGATACACGGCAACCTGTCGATAGGTGCCGTGGCATCGAAAATCAACCTCGAAGGCCCGTTGTACAAGGATATGACAACCTTCAATGTCAGCTATCGCCGCACCTATTTCGACCTGCTGTTGCAGCCTCTGATTATGGCTATAGGCTTTGCACAGGATATGGGAAGACTAAATTTGGGCTACTATTTCTATGACCTCAACGCCAAGGTGACGCACCGTTTCAGTAGTCGTAGCCGTCTGATTGCCAGTTGGTATTCTGGCGACGATAAGATTTATCTCCGCAACAAGGAACGTGACAGCCGCGGATACGGCTTTGCGAAGCTGGGCTATAACTGGGGTAATATGGTGGGCTCGTTGCGTTGGAACTATGAGTTGACACCCAAGCTCTTCATGAATCTCACGGGGTCATACACCCGCTACCGCAACAAGATATTTATGGATGCGGAAGAAAAGGACTACAATGACGGCGCGGACGCATTCTCGAGCTACGGGATATCGTACAACTCGGGCATCCGCGACATCGGCGTCAAGAGCGACTTCGACTACCAGCCCGATCCCAACCATTCGATGAAGTTCGGCATCAACTATGTGCATCATATCTTCCAGCCCGAAGTGGTGAAGATGGAAGAGGAATCGTCTGATTCGCAGCATGATATCGACACTGCGATGGGTGGCGACAGGGTGCATGCCGAAGAACTCAGCCTCTTTGTCGAGGACGACTGGTCCATCGCCGAGGCTTTCAAGCTTAATGTGGGCCTCAACCTGACGGGTTTCGGCGTTCAGGGTACTTTTTACCCCTCCCTGCAGCCGCGCATCAGCGGACGCTACATGATTACCGAGGACCTTTCCATCAAGGCCGGCTACTCGTACATGACGCAGTATATGCACCAGCTCTCTAACAGCAGCATCAGTCTGCCCACCGACCTCTGGGTGCCGGTCACTGCGAGGGTGGAGCCTATGTATGCTCACCAGGTGGCGGCGGGTGTCTTCTACAACCTCATGGGTCTTGCCGACCTGTCGTTGGAGCTGTATGGCAAGAACATGAAGAACATGATAGAGTACAAGGACGGAGCCGGTTTCCTGGGCAGTTCTATGGGATGCCGGCTGGGTGGGTTACACCTTGAGCCGCACGATGCGCCGTTTCGACCGCGAAGGGCAGATGCTGAACAACGGAGAGCCCTTCCCGGCCAAATATGACCGCCGTCACGACCTCTCGATTATGATCAGCTACAAGCCAAACAAGAATTTCGACGCCAGTGCCACCTGGGTCTTCTCGTCGGGCAATGTGGGGACCCTTGCCATGCACAAATACTATGATACAGAGTCGTGGGCGGAAGTGTCGTATATAGAGCACAGGAACAATTTCCGTCTTCCCGCCTACCATCGGTTGGATGTAGGCGTGAATTTCCACAAGCAGAAGAAGCACGGTGTAAGGACGTTTAGTATCAGTGTCTATAACCTCTATAACCGCCAGAATCCTTTTATGGTGTACGAGAGCAACCGTTACAGCACCACAATCAATGGCAAGCACTACAACTCGGCGCTCGTACAGCTGTCGCTTTTCCCTATTATACCTTCGTTGTCGTATAACTATAAGTTTTAACAAAAATGAAAAAGATAGAATATTTTTTTACGTTTTTTTTGGCTGCGCTCGTCTTCTCGTCGTGCGAAAAGGTGATAGAATTCCAGCCGGAGGAGGTCACGCCGTATGTGGTGATGATCTCAAGGCCCGAGAGCGACTCGCTGGTGACAGTGTCTCTCTTTCGAAGCCGGTTCTTCCTCGACGATGACAGGACAGTGTCTTATATCGACGATGCCACTCTGAGGCTGCGAGTGGGAGATGCCACATACGACGGAACCTATTCCGTTGTCTCGCACGAAGGCCGTTACCGGTTTGGAGTGCGTCCTCAGCCTGGCGACAGCCTATATATAGAGGCCACAGTTCCTGGTGTGGAGGGTACGGTCAGTGCCGGCACCCGGATGCCTGTGATGCCCATTGTCGAGGTGCTGGATTATGTGATAGAAGCAAATGAGTACAACTCGGCGTATTACAATCACAAGTTGACTTTCAGGCTTAAAGGTGGCAGCGGACGAGAGTACTATTCGATATCGCTAAGCTCTTGTATGCCATTTCTCATAGAAGGTTCATACACGGAGGAATGGGACACTCTGACTGGCGTTAACGAGGGTCTGTATTTCAAATGCCAGGATGCCATTTTCAACGATATCGACGTGGAGACAGTCTTCGACGGAATCGAAGGCTCGTTTTCGGGAGAGGAGCTGACTATCAGCAATGAGCTGTTCAAGGACGGAGAGCATGTCTTCACCTTCGAATTCGATCATGAAAACTATGGCTTGAAACCTGCAGACTACGCCAAGATGCCGGTCTGGCTGAAAGTAAGGTCGATTTCGCCTGAACTGTACCGATACAACCAGTCGGTTGAAAGCCAGGGCTATGGCAGTGACGACTTGTTTGGCGAGCCGGTACAGGTGTTGTGCAACATCAATGGCGGCATCGGTATCTTTGGGGCTACCACATTGAGGAGCAAGAGACTGCCTGAGGCGAAGCTAATCAACAAAGCCCAATGAAGTCTCTTGTGTAATAATGGAAGTCCTCTTCCTCCTTCCTAAACGATGATTTTTAAGAGATATGAAAGTTTTAGTGACAGATAACAATCAGGCTCTGATAGAGCGCCTTAGGGACTATGGCCACGAGTGCGTGGTGATGCCCGATTGCACCTACGATGAGCTGCTGCAGAGTGTCAAGGAATATGATGCACTCGTTGTGCGGAGCAAGATAAACATCGATAGTCATTTTATCGACAACGCACTCAACCTTAGATGTATAGGCCGCATCGGAGCAGGTATGGAGACCATCGACGTCGACTATGCCGAAAGCCGTGGAATCTGTTGCCTCAACTCGCCCGAAGGCAACCGCGACGCCGTGGGCGAACATGCTGTTGGCCTGTTGCTTGCCCTCGCCGACAAGATAGCCTCTGCCGACAGGGAGGTGAGGCAAGGCCTGTGGCGGCGCGAGGCCAACCGAGGGTTCGAAATCAAGGGTCGTACGGTCGGCATTATCGGTTGTGGCAATATGGGCACCGCTTTTGCCAAGCGGCTGCAAGGATTTGAATGCCAGATAATCGCCTACGACAAGTACAAGTCCGCGGGCTATGCGCCCTCCTTTGTGGAAGAGGTGTCGCTCGACGAGCTGAAAAGCCGAGCCGATATTCTAAGTCTCCATGTGCCACTCACCGACGAGACGCACTATATGGTTGACGAAGAGTTTATTGCGTCCTTCGCCCATCCTTTCTACCTTGTCAACACCGCTCGCGGCGCAGTCGTCAAGACTTCGGCGTTGGCCGATGCCATGAGGCAGGGCAAGGTGCTGGGTGCGGCCCTCGACGTCATTGAGTATGAGGACATGTCGAAAGACGGCCTCGACCTCAAGACACTTCCGCCGGATTTCCGCTATCTGCTTGATTCGCCATGCACAGTGATGACACCCCATGTGGCGGGATGGACTGTCGAATCGCGCCAGAAACTCGGTACGGTGCTGGCCGAAAAGATTAATACACACCTCCATTCCGTAAACCGAAAACAAAAATGCTAATCGTTGACGACTGTATAATATCCGACAACCTTGTCGATGTCAAGTTCTGTTGCGACCTTGCCCAATGCAAGGGTGCCTGTTGTGTGGATGGCGACTGTGGCGCTCCGCTCGACAAAGAGGAGATTCCCATATTGGAGAAGATATACCCATCGGTCAAACCCTACATGACCGCAGACGGCGTCGCCGTTGTCGAGAGGGATGGTGTCTCGTCCATCGATGTCGACGGGCTGCCATGCACACCTCTCGTCAACAATTGTGAATGTGCATATTCCGTCGTTGAGGATGGTGTCACCCTCTGCGCCATCGAGAGGGCATGGCGTGACGGCAAAATCGACTATCAGAAGCCCATATCATGCCACCTCTACCCCGTCCGCATCGAGGATTTCGGCGAGTTCAAGGCAGTCAACTACCACGAGTGGGACATCTGCCGCTGCGCCGTAAGGAAGGGTAGGGGCGAAGGTGTGCCGCTTTACCGCTATCTTGAGAAACCGCTGGTTCGCCGTTTTGGGCAGGAATGGTACGATGAGCTTTGCCAGCAATGCGAAAGTCGAAAATAATTTGTATTTTTGCATTTCTTTTTTACGCGAATTACCATGAATTTCCCATTAATTATCATGAAATTATTGCTTTTCGGCATCGGTTCGTTTCATGGATAATTCCATTAAATGTCAAGTAAAAACGACTAATAACTAATTCACGATTCACAACATCACCATGACCACACAACAAAAAAAATATGCCCTCTGTTTTGGCCTAATCGCAATAGTGCTTGTTATCGACCAAGCCTTGAAAATCTGGGTCAAGACCCACCTGGCCATAGGAGACGGATTTAACCTTATCGGCGAGTGGAGTAGAATCTATTTCGTTGAAAATGAAGGTATAGCCTTCGGCATCTCTTTCGGTAGCAACGTGGGAAAACTCATACTCTCGCTGTTTCGCATGATTGCTTCTGTTGGAATACTCATCTACTTGATTAACAGGATAAAGAAAGGAGCACGCAATCTGTTCCTCGTCAGCATATCGCTCATCTTTGTCGGTGCCATCGGCAACCTTGTGGACAGCTGTTTTTATGGTCTTATTTTCAACGAGAGTACTCATGAACAGGTTGCTACCCTTTTCCCCGAAGGGGGTGGCTATACCCGTTTCCTGTATGGCAAGGTAGTCGACATGTTCTATTTCCCGATAGCCGAATGGACGTGGCCGGCCTGGATGCCATGGTTTGGCGGCAAGGACGCCGAGTTTTTCAATGCCATCTTCAATGTTGCCGACGCTGCGGTCTGCATCGGTGTTGCCCTGCTGATTATTGACCAATTCAGGAACGATACTGATGAAAATAGTAAACCTTCTGAGAATGAGAAGATTGCTAAAGATGGACAAATAAGTGATGTAAAAACAGCCGAAATTACAGAATAATCATGGTTTGGTGGACTGTTTTAGATGCCCGAGCCGATGGACTTTGAAAAAAATATTCTCGTGTAAACAGCTGATTTGTCAAGGTATACATCTTGTACTTGCTGATTTTGCTAAAAATAATTTGTCAGAATAAAAAATAGTTGTACTTTTGCAAACGATTTCAGAAATGAAATGATGGCGTCGTAGCTCAGTTGGTAGAGCAGAGGACTGAAAATCCTTGTGTCACTGGTTCAATTCCAGTCGATGCCACAAGACATGGGAAGTACACAACAGTACTTCCCTTTTTTGTTAACCATAAACCATCAATATACTATGAGTCTTGAAGTTCAGATAAACAACGACATTAAGCAGGCCATGCTTAATAAGGACAAGGCCGTCCTCGAATCGTTACGCGCCATCAAATCAGCCATTTTGCTGCTCAAAACCGGCAAGGATGCCGTCAATGGAGAGGTGAGCGAGGCCGCTGAGATAGCTATGCTCCAGAAGCTCGTCAAGCAACGCAAGGAAGCTGCCGACATCTTTGTCCAGCAAAACCGTCAGGACCTTGCCGACGATGAACTGTTCCAGGCCGGCATTATCGAGCGCTACCTTCCAAAGCAGCTTTCGCGCGAGGAGATAGAGGCTGAAGTCAAGGCAATTATCGCCGAGGTGGGCGCTTCGTCGCCCAAGGATATGGGTCGTGTGATGGGACAGGCTTCCAAGCGTTTTGCCGGCAAGGCCGACAACCGCATAGTCTCCGAAATCGTCAAGGCACTCCTCACTCCCACCGCTTAACCACTCTCATGCCACTACCCTAACCAGTAATCTGCCAAGTCCATTCCATCCCATGTCACGCATCCTTGTTGTCGACGACGAACCCGACCTGTGCGAAATCCTCTGTTTCAACCTCGAAAGCGAAGGCTTCGAGACCGACAGGGCTTACTCGGCCGAGTCGGCCCTCGAAATGATGGGGGCGGGAGAAGTCTACAACCTTGTCCTGCTTGACGTTATGATGGAGCAGATGTCGGGCTTCGAACTGGTTCGTCGGTTGCGTGCGAGGGGTGACGACACACCTGTGATCTTCCTCACGGCCCGTAGTGCTGAGAACGACCAGCTCGATGGCTTCGAGTCGGGGGGCGACGACTACATCACCAAGCCCTTCTCGTTTCCCACCGTGCTGGCACGCATCAAGGCTGTCCTGAAACGCTCGTCCGTGCAGGCCGGCGACGAGGCCACCCTTGTCTGTGGTCCCATCGCCGTCGACACCGTTACCAAGACTGTTACCGTCGACGCTGTGCCTGTCTCGTTGACAAAGAAAGAATACAACATACTCCTTCTGCTTATGCAAAACCAGGGCAACCATCTTTCGCGCCAGCAGATTATCGACAGGGTATGGGAAAACGACACTTTCGTCGGCGACCGCTCGGTGGATGTCCACATAGCGCGACTCAGAAAAAAGCTGGGCAAAACTGGCGAATGCATAGTCAACCACACTGGCTTCGGCTACATTTTCCAATATCATGTTTCGCAAGGCTGAAAACGAAGAGCTACTAATTGTTTGCAAATGACGGTTCCGGTTTACATATTCGTTGTTGGTGCGGTGGTCTTCTTGCTTGCCGTTGGTTTGGCTTTCAACCATCTGCGGCAGCGTAGGCTTATCCGTCAGTTGCAGGAGCTGGCCCACTCGCTCGAGGAGTCCCAAAAGCAGATAATCCAGGAACAGGAGCACAACCGCCAGCTCAAGCAGGAGATGACCAGCAATATAGCCCACGAGCTGAAGACACCTGTGAGCAGCATACGCGGCTACCTCGAGATACTGTTGGGCGACAAGCCTATAGATGAGCGAAAACGCAGTTACTTTCTCGAACGTTGTTATTCGCAAACACTTAGGCTGTCGGACCTTATCAATGATGTCTCGCTTATCAACAAGCTGGAAGAGTCGTCAGACCTCTTCCCCAAGGAGGAAATATCGGTTTCCGCCATCGCCGACGAGGCGGTCATGGAACTTGAAGAGACCTGTCGAACCCATGGCATCACTGTGCGGAACGAATTGCTGTCGCCGATGCATATCGTTGGCAATCATAGCCTTGTGTATAGCATTTTCCGCAACTTGCTGGAGAATGCGGTCTCGTATGCCGGCGAGGGCATCACGGTGGCGTTCGATTGCTATCGCAAGGATGACGAGCGATATTACATCAGGTTTTACGATACAGGCAAAGGTGTCGACAACAAGTATCTTCCCAAACTGTTCGACCGTTTTCTGCGTATCGACGACGGACGCAGCCGCAAGAGTGGTGGTACCGGCTTGGGACTGTCGATAGTGAAGCACGCAGTGCTTTTCCACGGCGGCGACATCTACGTCCGCAACCGTGAGGGCGGCGGCCTTGAGTTCTTCTTCTCGCTGAAAAAGAAATAACAATAATTCACAATTCACAATTCACCATAAAATGCACACTCTTCCTTTACAGTTACGTTTCAATGACATAGATATGATGGGCCATGTCAACAATGCCGTCATCATGGAGTTTTTCGACCTTGGCAAGTCGACCTATTTTGCCGAGTCGGGAATACCTGTAAGACCCGACGAAGGCGATTTCTGTGTCGTCATTGTACATGTCGAAGTGGACTTCTTCAGCCAGATACACTGGCAGGACCATATAGCAGTCACCACCCACGTGTCGAACTGGGGCCATAAGAGCCTGCGTGTCAAACAACAGATAATCAACACTGACACGCAGCAGCCCTGTGCCACATGCACCACTGTGATGTCGGGCTATAGCCGCAAGAGCGGCAAGAGTGCCGAGATACCCGAAGATGTCAAGCAGCGCGTCATGGAGTACGACAGCCATTCATCAAACGCCAATGATTAAGCACCATGTACGATGTAAAGATTACTGCCATTCGCAAAGCAGACTATAAAGACCTTCAGGTCCAGTACGAGAACCCAATCCAGCACACTTGCGATGTCTGTGAGGGACAGGAATGGCTGTCGAAGGGTGGCGCTATGCCCGAGGGGATGTGCGACAGCGCATGGGAGAGCATGAAGAGCTTTGTCGAAGCGTTGAGTAGGGGAGAGGGCAATTTCTACGACGGATGGATGCGCAATCCCTACAGCGCCATGATAAGCTGCAACGACGGCTTCCGCCCCGTAAGCTTCCTCCTCGAACGCATATAATAATAGAACGCATACAATAATCGATGACATTCGCCGTTAATGAAATTCACGATTATAATGTTAATACTTCAACTTTTTAGCGTTCAGAGCTACACTATACAAGAAAAAAAAGTATGACCATGACTCTGTCTAAAAAAATGATTTCGACCAATCCTCTTCGCTGTATGCGAAATGCTGTTTGTATTCTGTTGGCTATGTTGTTGTTGGCTGGCAGCATAGAGGCTAAACCCAAGAAGAAGGAACCCTACAAGGGCTACCGTTTCACGCTCACCATCTTCGACTGCAAAGACACGGTGATGTACCTGGGGAACTACTATGCCGGTGGCACCTACGCCTTCGATACCGCACGCATCTCGCCCAAGGGCATGTTCGTCTTCGAGAAAAAAGACCGCGTGCTGAAGCCAGGACTATACTTCTTCTGTTCGCCGTCGGGCAACTATGTCGAGTTTGCGGTATATGCTGAAGAAACCCTGAAGTTCGATTTCGTCACCGAAGAACCTGGATGGCAGACCAATATGCGTGTCAAAGGCTCGGCGGAGAACGAACTTCTTTTCCGCTACCACCAAACCAACCGTGCCTGCTACCGCTCCATCGATTCGGCACAGGCTGTGATGACCGACAGTGCCGCCTTCCAGAAGTTTAGGAGAAAGAAGTTGACCCAGATGGACAGCATCAAGGAAGCTATCATCTCCCAGAATCCCAACAGCCTGATTGCCTTGCTGATGAATGCAACACGCGAGCCGCAGGTACCTCTCTACGACGCCGACAGCAACCGCCTCTCCGACCGTCAGCGTTGGGAATACTATATGGAGCATTATTTCGACTACAGTAAACTCGAGGATGATGCGCTAATCCGCACCCCCGACATGATATTCCACAAGCGTCTGGAGAATTATCTCGACCAGGGCCTGCA
This sequence comes from uncultured Bacteroidota bacterium, assembly GCA_902784465.1. Classification (GTDB taxonomy): domain Bacteria; phylum Bacteroidota; class Bacteroidia; order Bacteroidales; family P3; genus Colimorpha. The sequence goes on along the minus strand of CACZUZ010000041.1, from coordinate 16,046 downwards.
CAACGCGCCCCCAGAGACAATCATCAAATATGTGGACATGCTGATCGACCGCTCGCGACCCTCGAAAGAGAACTTCCGCTACCTTGTCCACACCATTGCCGAGAAGTACCTGCAAAGCACCGTGATGAGCTACGATGCGGTCTATGTGCATCTGGTGCAGCGTTATATCGAGCCAGGACTGTGTGAATGGATGTCGCCCACCACGGTCGACGAGAACGTGAAACGAGCCACCACATGGGACAACCTCCTGATTGGCAAGGTCGCTCCCGAACTGATACTGAAGGATTCGGCCGGCGTGTTCCACAGCATGCACAACCTGCCCAACAAGTACACCCTGCTGGTCTTTTGGTCGCCCACCTGCGGACACTGCAAGACCATGATCCCCGAGCTTTACAACAAGTATCAGAAGTACCGCGACCGCTGCGACATTGGATCCTTTGCCATCCTCAGCGAGCCAGACGAACCCACCCGCCCCAAATGGTACGAGTTCATCCGCAAACACCACCTCGATTGGCTCAACCTCGATGGCGGCGAGGCCAACATCGACTGGCATGAGGTGTACGATGTCGTCACCACGCCTCAGATTTACCTCCTCGATCGCGACAAGAAAATCGTCGCCAAGAAGCTCTCTGCCGACACCTTCGAGCAGGTGATTAAAGCACTGGAAAACATAAAAGATTGACAATAATATGAAAAAAACGCTACTCACCATTGCCTGTGCAGCCCTTGTGCTTGCCACAGGCTGCAAAAACAACAAAAAGATGGATAACCCTTTCCTGGGTGAATGGAACACACCCTACAACATCCCCGATTTCGAAAAAATCAAAACGGAGCATTACATGCCTGCCTTCGAGGAAGGTATGAAACGCCAGAAAGCCGAGATTGATGCCATCGTCAACAACCCCGAAGCTCCCACTTTCGCCAACACTATCGAGGCTCTCGAATACAGTGGAGCTCTACTTAACGAGGTTTCGACCGTCTTCTTCAACCTGGCCGAATGCATCAATTCGGACGAGATGGAGGCAATCGCAGAGGAGGTGACCCCTCTAGTTGCAGCTCATGAAGACGATATTATGCTCAACGACAAGCTTTTCGCTCGCGTGAAGGCTGTGTATGACCAGCGCGAACAGCTTGGACTCGAGGGTGAACAATTACGCCTTCTCGAGGAATGCTATAAGAATTTCGTCCGCAACGGCGCCAATGTCCCTGCTGACAAGCAGGCCCGTTTCCGCGAAATCAACGGTCTGCTTGCGTCGCTGACCCTGCGTTTCGGCAACAACGTCCTTGCAGCCACCAACGCCTATACCCTCGACCTCGACGCCGACAAGGCACGCGCCATAGGCCTCACCGACGACCAGCTTGCTGCCGCCTTCGAGGCTGGCACCGATGGCAAGGCACGCTTCACGCTCCACATGCCGAGCTGGGAGCCTTTCATGCAAGCCTGCAACGACCGCGAGCTCCGCAAGCAGATGTGGGAAGCCTATGCTACCCGCTGCTCGTCGGGCAAGTACGACAACAGCGTCCTGATTGACAGCATCGTCAACCTTCGCCTCGAGCGTGCCCAGATTCTCGGTTTCGAGAGCCATGCAGCCTACACTCTGGACGACTGTCTGGCAAAGACTCCCGATGCTGTATACAAGTGCCTTATGGACCTCTGGACACCAGCCCTCAAGAAGGCAAAACAGGAGCGCGACGAATACCAGAAGATGCTCGTCGCCGACCTCGGCAAGGATGCCAAGCTCCAGCCCTGGGATTGGCGCTATTACTGCGAGAAGCTCCGCGCCGAGCGCTACAGCCTCAACGAGGACGTCATACGTCCCTACTTCCCGCTCTACAACGTCCGCGAGGGAGCTTTCACCGTTGCCAACAAGCTCTATGGCATCACTTTCCGCCAGAACGACACGCTGCCCAAGTACCATCCCGAGGCCATCTCCTACGAGGTGCTTGATGGCGACAAGGTTATCGCTATCCTCTATATGGACTTCTTCCCCCGCGAGAGCAAGCGTAGCGGCGCATGGATGACCAATTTCCGCGAGCAGTATGTCGACAAGGATGGCAACAATGTCATCCCCATCATCCAGATGGTCTGCAACTTCACCAAGCCTACCGCCGACAAGCCTTCGCTGCTCAATTTCGACCAGTCGGAGACCCTCTTCCACGAGTTCGGTCACTGCCTCCACGGCATGCTCAGCCAGTGCCACTACCGCTCAATCAGCGGAACCAATGTCCCGCGCGATTTCGTGGAGATGCCCAGCCAGGTGATGGAGAACTGGTGCCGCCACCCGCAGGTGATGAAAGAGTACGCCAGACATTACCAGACCGGCGAAGCTATTCCCGACAGCCTTATCGCCAAGATTGAAGCCGCCGGTACCTACGGACAGGGATTCATCAACACCGAACTCCTCGCCGCCTCGCTGCTGGATATGGACTTCCACAGCATCACTCAGCCCACAAAGATTGTTCTGCCTGACTTTGAGGACAATGCCATGTCCAAGATTGGCTTGATTCCCGAAATCATCAGTCGCTACAAGAGCCCCTATTTCCAGCATATCTTCAGTGGTGGATATTCGGCAGGCTACTACAGCTACACCTGGACTGCCATCCTCGATGCCGATGCTTTCGAGGCCTTCCGCGAGAGCGGCGACCTCTACAATCCGGTGCTTGCCAAGAAGCTCCGCTACCTGTTGTCGCACGGCAACACCATCGACCCGATGAAGATGTATGTCGACTTCCGTGGCAAGCAGCCCAGCGTCGAACCCCTCAAACGCAACCGCGGCCTGATTTAATGTAAACACAATTCACGATTCACAATTCACAATTCACCATAAAAAATGGGAAGAGCATTTGAATACCGAAAAGCAAGAAAACTGAAACGTTGGGGTCACATGGCCCGCACATTCACCAAGATAGGAAAAGAAATCGAGTTGGCCGTCCTCGCCGGCGGTCCTGACCCCTCGAGCAACCTCCGTCTCCGCCTGCTCATGCAGACCGCCAAGAGCGAGAGCATGCCCAAGGAGAACGTCGAGCGTGCCATCAAGCGTGCTACCGAGAAGGACAAGTCGGCCTACAAGGAGGTTGTCTACGACGGCAAAGGTCCTCACGGCACAGCCTTCGTCGTCGAGACAGCAACCGACAACCCTACACGCACCGTTGCCAACATCCGCGCCGCTTTTGTCCGTGGCAAAGGCGAGCTGGGCACCATGGGTATGAACGACTTCCTCTTCGAGCGCAAGTGCAGCTTCGTCGTTGCCTGGCGCGACGACATCGACATGGATGAGCTAGAGCTAGAGCTCATCGACTGCGACATCGACGAGGTGTTTCGCGACGAGGACGAAATCATGATCTATGCCGATTTCAAGAACTACGGTCCCATATCCAAGTATCTGGAGGATCATGGATATGAAATCAAGTCGTTCAAGTTTGAGCGCATACCGTTGACTATGCGAGAACTAACTCCAGAGCAGCAAGAAGATGTCAACGGACTCATCGAGCGTCTCGAAGCCGATGACGATGTCGTTAATGTCTTCCACAATATGGCTTGATTTTTGCTGTTTTTGGTTCTGAAAAAGGCGTTTTTATCCGGTACTAAAGGCAAAAACGCCTTTTTTTCTTTAATTTTATTTGCCGTTATATCAGTGCTTTGTGTGATTGCTGTAATTTTTTTTCATGATATTGCTTCCAATTCGAAAAAATGTTGTACTTTTGCACCCGATTTCGACAGAGAAAAAGGCTGAAAATCGAAAATCATCAAACTGCCGCATTCGTCTAGTGGTCCAGGACAACTGCCTCTCACGCAGTAGATCGCCGGTTCGACTCCGGCATGCGGTACCAAAGCGATAGAATCAAACGATTCTGTCGCTTTTTTTTTGTATTGTTTTTGTTTTCTGCTTCGACTTGCTTTATTGCAAAAACAACAATAATTCGAAACAAAATCACTCACTTACATAATATAACAAAGATTTATTCCGTCTTGTAAAGTGCTGTTTTTCTTATATATAAGATGAACTTTATCTCAGTAAAGGCTCAGAATCAAATAAAATGCGTATATTTGCAACTGAATTAGACGCGAGAAAGTCTAATCAATGCAAAAAGCATTTGTTATAGGTCGTCCTTGAAATTGCCCATTTCAAAATAACTAGTCAACTTGATACTGATGCCTTTGCTTGTTTGGTATGTTTTCGCCCTATGGCGTTTGCATATTCAACAGCATGGGATAAAGTTCAAAGTTTCAAACTAGTTAGGTCGGGCAAAACCTCAAGGATTGAAACGGGCAACATTGATTCCATGCTTTTTTAATTGAAGTATAACTGCCAATCCGGGAGTCAGAGCGGCAACCAAAAGAGGAAGCGAGAATGGACTATATCTCGGAGGCTGAAAGAATGAAACTCTACTACCAAGGGCTGAAGAAGGCAAGTGAATATCACCTGCCCGACGAGGTGTTGTCCGTGATACAGGATAACCTCGCTGACCCGAGTTTTGGTGCTGTCTATCGGGAGACTGTCTCGCTCACTTGCAACGTTCTTGCTCCGTTACACCGCGTCATCTCGTTCATCATCAACAATCGTTTGATACATGAGTATATGGGCGAGCTTGCCGAGCAGGCCAAGGAAAAATCCATCCAGTGTACTGCCGATGACATTTTTCTTTCGCTGTGCAGCGTAGAACCATATACGGTAGAGGAGATAATTCGTACAATCGATGCCGACTCCGCCACCATTGAACATCTGCGGCAATGCTACCAGGAACGCGACAAGCAGGCATTCTTGGCCACTATAAATGAGAATCATTGTGGCTTGCAGGCGATAAGCTGGCTGTGCAAGAGTATTTGGCCAGACACCTCTGCGGTTTTCAACCAGCCGTTTGAAGATATATTCACGACAATGGATGCCTTGGCGGTGACTAACGGCGAGGGACTGGAAGACAGCGCACAAAAGTTGCTTCGTTCTGGTGAGCGTGTGGCGGACGAGGCATTGAAGATAATGCACGGTGACGACGGTGACGCACAGCGATACTTCGCCGCACAGTATGAGAACGCGAAGAACACTTTCGTATGGCTTCGCGAACTATATACCGACAATATCAAGTCCTTCAAGCTGCGTGAGCGTAGAATCATCGAGGCTCTGCTTGCACGTCCAGAAGCCGCAGCCATACCTGCAACGCAGAAGGTCGACGGTGACGGGTTCAGCCTGCCCACCGACTATTTCTCAAAGTCGAGCGGTTTGGCTAATGCCGACGAACATTTCAACCTGCGTCACGAGGTAATTACGGCTGGTCCGGAACGGTTTACAGAACTAATCAATTACCTCTCCGAAAGCGGTTATATTGATAACACCCTTGCCGTGAAGCAACTCTTCGCCTACCGCTTTTCCGGTCGTATGCGTCCTGAAATGGTCGTACCCCTCGAATGGCATGGCCGCAAAGGCAAGAGCTACGAACTCATCTACCTTGTTAAGATGCTAACCGACCGTGGCGACTACCGCAAGATGCGACGTTTCTTCTTCGGCCCCGACTGGCCAAAAGACCGCTACAGCAGCTACGCCAAAAACGCCAATTACGAGTTTAAGATGTTTGTTAACAGTAATGCTAAAATAATCCAAACTATTTAATTGAAAAGTAATAACCAAAAAGAATTAAACAGATCAAACATGGAAGAAAATACAGTAAACATTTCTCCTCTGATAGAAAATCAAAAAGTTGAAATTAGAGTCGAGGATATAATAAATGAGACGGAGGTGTTGACACTTCACAAGTACTCATTAGATGGTGAAAAATACAGAATCAAAATACATCTTTATCCTAGTGTTAAGTCAGAGATTATTTGTGAGGATGGAGACATGAAGATAATTAATAGGGTGAAGAATGAGGTGAAGAAGACAATCTGTGGAGATAAGCGAAAGAATCTTGCAATAGAATTAAAATTGGCTTTGGAAAAACTTGGTATAGAAAATACAGCTTACGGAGTCTTTTGCCAGGTTTTTGAAAGTATTAGCAATTTTTTTGGCATTACACCAGACAATGAAGAATCTTCTTGCAAAAAGGATGGTTTCTATTGTAGATTCTTTAACAATAAGAAGTATTACTTGGAAATCATTAAAGAAAAAGGATTGTTCGTCTTACTTATTAGTGCAAATACAGGGTTGTGGAGAAAATAACTAATTTCAATTATGGAGGTGACGTTTAAGCAAAAACAATCACTAAAAACGGACAAGATGGAAGAAAATAATTACCAATACTAACAAGATGGAGACATTCTATGGGATAGTTCAAACGAAGTGTTAGTTGAGTATAACAGTAGTGATAATCAATACAAAAAAGGGACAAGTGTTGCCTGCCCAATTAGTCTAAACGATTTGATATTTAAAAGAGTTCTAAAGTTTGAAAATGACCAATATGGAGGATTCCACTTTGAAAGTATTTATATATAATTTGACCCCAAAGAGGCTGGATTTCTGTACTCATATAATAGACAGGCTATCTGCGAGTTACAAGATATTCAGCATATTGCTCGTATGGAGGGCATCATGCTGCAAATTGACAAATCAGAATTAATATCCATCTTGAAAAAAAGGCTATAAGTGGCTATAATTCCATTCAATTCAAAACAACTATCGTAACTTTGCAAATTAAAAATTCAACAATATGGAAGAAAAAGTAACATTATCGTCGTTGTTCAATTCAAGAAAAGATAAACTTGAACAGAAGCTATTAGGATTACAATTGCCTTCAGATGCAGAGAAAGTCCAAAAAGTAATAGCGGATTATTTGAATGGGCTTTTTGATAACGAAGGAGAATTCCGTCAGAGTCTTACACAGTCAGAGGATTATATACTTCAGGCTGCATTGTCGCTTTTAAGCGCACAACAGGAGATGAGCAACGCCATCTTGAAACAACCGATAAAACATGAGACAAAGCAATTGTCAAAAGTGGATTCAACGACCATACCACATTCTGCATCAGCACCATCAGGACTGCTTGATACAAAAATAGCGCCAACACATGCATTGTTGGGTTCTGGCGGTGGAGCATTGGTTGGCAATCTGGTGTTTGGTGGCTGGGGTGCTGTATTCGGTGCTATTGCTGGAACTGCAGTTACAGTATATCTTTCCAACCGTAAAGAGAGCCAAAACAACACTTCGACTAACGTGGACTCGGAGCCGAATCCACAGGAAAGTGTTATTGACACCAAGGTTTTTATCACTATTATTGAAAAAATATGTGATAGCGTTGACAATTTGATATCAACTTTTAGGGGTCAGATTAATCGCGTTGTCGGGAAATATGAGAATCAACCCAAACCATCTTTGGAGAAAGAGTATCGTCCATTACTGGAAAACATTCAGACACTAGTGGGCTATAGTCGTACCCATTCTGAAGACGAGAAGTTCAGCAGAAAGATTCAGGAACGTATTGAGGATATGGCGGAGTTGCTAGATACATACAACCTTTACCTAGTTAATTACTCCGAAGAGAAAGAATCTTGGTTTGAGAAGGTTTCATCACCAAACACAAATCAACCGAAAATGGCCTACCCTGCAATTGTGAAGGCCGATGAGGTTGTTTTAAAGGGTAAAATATTTGTTCCTGAAAACTAAAAAACAAACAATAAGTAACTATTCAAAATTATCGCACAGCTATATTTGTTATAATGACATTAAAAATCAAATATTTACATTTGTAAAATAGTAAGCTAAATTTGACTACTTACTTAATTAAAAAACATACAACCATGAAAGAAGAAAATAGAAAGTATGAGTATGTCATTGGCATCGATTTTGGACATGGAGAAACATCGGCAGCCATTTGCCCATTGCAATGGGACACTCCGGTAGAACAACTTGACCCTGTCAAAGATCTCGAAATGGGAGGAAACAAGAAAGTTATCCCATCGGCAATCACAATTATTGATGACAGTACAGCATATATTGGTGATTCCGCTTTTAATCCCGAAGTATTAAAAAAGGCCGAAGTCCATGTCTGTTTCAAACAAGCTCCGAAAGATATCAATGGAGAAGCAGAAAAGATTATGGTTCGCTTCATGAGCGAAGTCTACAAACGTATCCGTGCTAACAATGCAGGTATCTTAACTGATGGGAACCACCTTGTCTACATAGCAACTCCTTCTGGATGGGATAGTAAAACCCAGCAGCTTTATGTCAAAATGGCACAGAAAGCAGGACTTCCTATTCTTAACAATGGTGTCACCAAAGAATCACGTGCAGCATTTGTTAGGGCACAACAGGATCAAGTATCGGGTATCGGTCGAAACATATCTAAGGGTGCCATTGTTTTCGATATGGGTTCATCCACACTTGATTTCACCTATATGAATGATGCATTGCCCAATTTAATCGATCACGGCTATGATTGTGGGGCTTCTCACGTGGAGAAGATAATTTTTGCTGACCGGGAAGTTGAGAGTGATGCTGTGAAATTGTTCGAAAGAAAATACCCGAAACTTTTAGATTTCTTGCTCTTCGAAGCTCGAAAGGTAAAGGAACAAGTTTATTTTGACCCCACCCTCAAAGTCAAGAAAACAATTAACTTTGAGGACTTCATTGATGATGATGAACTTGAAGATGAACGTTTCAAGATTGCATTTATGCCGGGAGAGCTTGACAAGGTGTTGGAAAACAAAGGCTATATTAACACTATAGCCCAAGCAATGATTGATTATAAACAGAATCACATTCCTGACCAAAAAATATATGGAGTATTCTTGACAGGAGGTGCCTCTCGCATGGACTTCATCAAAGGCCTTGTCACTAAATGCTGGGGTGTTCCTGAAGACAAAATCTATCGAGACCAAGACCCATCTTTGACTATTTCTCAGGGCGTGGCAGAGGTTGCCAGAATGGACTTACGAACCGAAGGTATGGATGAAGGTCTCTCCGATGCGATAAATCGTTTGATGAATAGTGACGATATATATAATATATTTGTCAACTCCTTTGGTGCAGAACTCGCTGACCAAATCGGAACTACTGTAGGCAATACTATAAATGCCTTTGGAACAGTATCACAAGATTATAGTTTGAATGACCTACAAGCATCCATTGAAGAAAACATTGGAAAAACAATTAGTGAACTATCCCCACAAGCCCCTGAATATCTTCAAGCATCCATTGAGGAAGGTCTCAAGGATATCCAAACTAAAGTTGAGGACATTATCAAGCACTATTCGAAACAGGGTTCTACCGCAGTATCTGTTTCCTATAGTGTCTCATTGCCTCAAATAACTGATATTAATCTTAACTCTGTCATGAATGATATATCGGAAAGAATAGCAAGTGAGAGCTCTGATTGGAGTGGGGCAATTACTGGTGCTGCAATCGGAGGTGGCATTGCCCTTCTTTTAGGAGGCCCTCTTTTTTGGCTTATCGGAGGAGCAGCATTGCTTGGAAAAATCTTTTTCGGCGACAGCGAAGAAGAGAAGAAAGCAAAAGCAATGGCAAAAGACCTTAGTTTGGAAGAACGAGCAAAGGTTCGTGAACAAATATTCGAAAAAGGTCAAGAACTACAGGACAAAATCAACGAATCCGTTGAGAACGCTCTAATGGGAGACCAAGAGATAAAGAGAAACATCAATTCCAGCGTTCGAAAACTCCTGCAAACCTATCAGCAAAATCTAAAGTCTGCCAGAATTTTAATAGACTAGCACTATGGAGAACACAAACCTTCAATTAGAACCTGCAGTTAAAGCCCTTGCGGCAACTGCAATATCACAATCTCTTTCATTCTGTATGGAACGAAAGTACCTACAGGGAATTGAAAACGGAGATCTGTTCCAACTGAATGTTGTCAATGACATCGTTGCCAATGATGCCACATGGATAGCCATCAACCAAGTAGGGCGGCCTATTGAGAAATCGGCAGAGAGTTGCTTCACTGCAATTCAAAAGATTCTTTACTCGTGTTTCTTGCCCAAGGAAACGCAGCTACTCTTTCTGGTGTTGGGCAATGAAAAGGACAATAGCCTCTATTTGGGTCTACGCACTCCAGGCAAAGCAACCACACCCAAAAGTATGGTTAGAAACCTTAACGAATTTGTAAAAGGAATATGGCCTGGACTTCAGACTGAAATTGTCAATGGGACTGATGAACGCCTTGCCATGTTCCAGAAAAATGTGGCAGGTGACACCTTTGATGAGGGCATATTCGCCCTGACGGGCATCCCTTCCATGGAGAGCCAATACAAGTCCACCTATCCAGCGACTATCGACAAGTTTATTGCTGGAATGACCCGATGCAAGAACTATGCATATATGGTAGTGGCAGACCCCATAGACCCCAATTTAACAGAGGATATGCTTTACCAATGCAGGGAAATGAATGGCCAAGCGGAATCTCTTAAGTCTGTCAATATTACAGAGGGCATGGCTCTTGGCAGTAATCGTTCTCACACAGAGGGAACAAATCGCAGCCATACTGATTCAAGCAGCGTATCTATTTCTAAGAAGGATTTTACAAAACTTGGTAAGGGTGTAATAGCAGCAACTGGATTAGGGGCAGCTGCTTCTCTTTTTCCTGCTGCTGGAGCTGTTTTGGATGGTTGTGCCGATACTGTTGGCTCTGTTGTTTCTCGTGTGGCTGACGCTGCTATGCCATTGCTGGGATTTGCATCTGTTGGAAATGTTGTGACCAATCTCATGCCACAGAAAACAACTACCACTTCATCAAGTGATACTGTAGGAGAGTCAACAAGTGACACCGTAGGTACAAGTGAGACTAAATCTCAGAGCTTGAGCCGCAATATAGTAAACAAACACATTGAACGTGTATCGGAACACTTGTACTATCATTCACAAAGGCTGGAGCAGGGCAAGGCTATCGGACTATGGAAGGTGGGCGTTTATATGATGGCCGACAAGAAATCCGACTTGCAAGGTGGGGCTTTGCAGCTGCGCTCAATACTCAGTGGGCAGGAATCAATCTTCGAACCAATACGTGTACATGACATATCATCGTTATTGGATTGTAGTCCTGACAAAAAAACAACATATAGAGCACAATCCATAGGCCACTTCAGCGCACCTGTAATAACAACGAACACAACCCGTGGCACAGTATTCAATCATCCATTGGGAGATCAGTACAAAGAGTTGAAAACAGTGCTGACCACAAAAGAGCTCTCATACCTTATCAATTTCCCTCTGCGCTCTGTTCCTGGTATCAGTGTCGTCGACAGCAGCCCTGAATTTAGCCTGAATCCACAAAAAGAGCAGCCGGATTCCTTCGGCTTCGGCAAGATGCTTTACGGTGGCTCGCTCACAGAAATGGAGTTCCGCATCCCTCGTTCCAGTCTATCCCGCCATGTGCTTCTTTCTGGTATTAGTGGCGGAGGCAAAACCAACACGGTAAAAGCCATGCTTAACAACATTGGCAAACTGCCATTCCTTGTTATTGAACCAGCCAAGACAGAATATGTGGACTGGGCAATAGAGTACAACAAGAAACACCCCGACACCCCCATCAGCATATTCATTCCCGGTTGTAAGAACTATAAGGGGAGATTGACACCGAAACCGTTGAAACTGAATCCTTTTGAGATTGTATGGCTAAAAAAGAATCAAGAACCTAATGTGCTGACCCATATAGACCGTTTGAAATCCACTTTTGCATCAGCTTTTCCAATGTACGACATTCTGCCAGTCCTGATGGAAGATTTGGTTTATTCTGTTTATCAAAACAAATCCACAGACTGGCTTACTTCGGTTCCTGAATTTGGCAAGACGCTACCGCCAACATTGAACAGCCTGAAGATGGCCGTGGACAAGGTTATTGAAAACCATCAGTATGAAGAGAGGGTGAGCAGGAATATGAAAGCTTGCCTTAACACTCGTATCGACAGCCTGATGCGAGGTTGGAAAGGGGAAATGCTTAACACCATCCATTCTACACCGTGGAATGAATTGTTTGACAAGCCAGCCATCATTAACCTTTCATACGTTGGTGACGATGTCGACAAAGGCTTTCTCATGTCGCTAATTTTGCAGCAACTTTACGAATACCGACAGGCCAAAGCGGAGTGTGGAGAGATTGATTTCAACGATGACAGCTGCAAGCATTTTACGGTTATTGAGGAGGCGCACCGTGTCATGTCCAAATGTGACAACATGGAGCTGCCGCAATACCGAACGGCCATGATGTTCAGCAATATGCTTTCCGAGATTAGAGCATACGGAGAAGGATTTATGCTGGTCGACCAAGTGCCCACAAGACTGATTCCCGATGCCATTAAAAACACCAGCTTGAAAATCACTCACCGTTTGGTGGCAGAAGATGACTGCAAGGCCATTAGCGAAGCAATGGGTCTTTCAAAAGAGCAACGTATGGTTTTGCCAAGGTTGCTAACAGGTCAATGTGTTGTCTCTGGGTCTTTGTCAACCGATATATATTGGGTAAAAGCTAACAAGTCAGAATAAAATGATTGAAAATTTAGAAGATGTCGCTGTGTCCAGAGATCTGTCCGAAGAATCAAGGGACAGACTCTCTGACACGGGCAGAAAGTACATTGAAGAAGTAATACCGCTTCACAATGAGCAAGTGTTGGTAGACCGTATTGATGAGATTGGAAACAGCCATCCACCGAAAGCAATTGATTCGGACAAGGATATTGCCGAAGCAATCAAGCCTGTGGTGGAGGGAATCAACCCCATTTATCTTGAGGCGCCAACAGATACCATTCAAATTGAGCGGGCGGCCGAAGCAATGGAAAAGATAGAGGGTTTGAGTTTTGACGAATGGAAAGATCTCTCTTTTGAAGAAAGGGTTGCCACCCTTCAGCAGGTAGAAGATGTTGTTGCCGAAATAGCACACCGCCCATCATGTAACCTCAATGTCAAGAAGATGGAAAAGGGGAGTTATGGATACTTTAGTCCAGAAAAAGGCGACATTACTATGAACAGCCGATACATTAAGTCAAATACTTATGAGGACTATAAAGAATGTATCGACACTATTGTCCATGAGGGGCGGCACGCATACCAGCATTACAACTTGACGCAACGTGAGGTTCATCCGCGAGAGGGTGACCTTACAAATTGGAAAGCCAATGAGTTCGAATACGGATACCAGTCGGCTCAGGTGTATGGATTCAAGGCCTACTGGCTTCAGCCACAGGAATGTGATGCCCGTGCTTTTGCAGAAGATGTGCTTAAAAAGTATTTGGAGGATTGACAATGAAAGATATACTAATAAACAGAGGATTCACCGAAAAACAAGCATCGCGTCTGGCCGAGGAATTGTCTAACATTGATGAAAGATTAAAAGACGCTCTCGATAAGTGGCTGAAAGACGGAACCGAGACCGAATATATGGCGGAAAGTATTTCCATAATCGGATTGAAGCAACAATATGAGATGACCTATCCAGCTGCGTTGCTATCTATTGATTGGGTGCTGAAAGACCCAGACAATGCTGTGAAATGTATAAAGAAAGGGCTGCGTTAATATGAGATTCGAATTGACAGCCAAAACAAACATTGTCAATTTCAACGGACATAGAGCTGTTGAAAAGGGGGATACATTCACAATCAATATTCCAGATGGGGCAGTTCGCCCCAGCACTCTGTTTGCATCTTCTTCATACAAAGATGCTGTTGCAAGGCAACTTCATTGTCAAGGCATTGATTTGCCACCTAATAGGATAGGAAGTGCTTGGTGGGATGTAAAAGTTAAATAAACATCAATTAATATGAAAAAGAAATGTCCAAAATGCGGAAATATGAGTGCAAGCATTATAGACAATGTTTCACGATATTCTGTTGGTGAAAAAGCTCTCATGGTTGCTGGCGCTCTTGGGATCACGGTTGTTGGAGCAACGGTTGGTGGCCCAATTGGAGCTGTCGCTGGCGGCTATATCGGAAAAACAATGGCAAATGCTTTGTCGTATAGGGCTTCAAGCAACGAAACAACTCATGGATGGAAATGCGATAAATGTGGATATGAATGGCATGAATAAATGTCCAAAATGCGGAATGGAGGTCACCAAGGTTACCCTCAAAGACAAACTCATTGGAGCTGTGGTAAAAATGGTAGTATGTGTAGATCCTGCACCAACAACTTGTGTTGGCAAGGCGGAGAATATCTATCACTCCACGAATTGTGGCCACGAATGGACTGAATGATAAACAACAATAAATCATGAGAGAAGAAATGGTCATCACTGATATTGGCAGTTTGGGCGAATATCTATCTAAACTGGGAGTAGTAGTACCAACAGATAAAACTCCAGAGTCTGAAACTGCAAAAGTGGTGAAAAGACTGCTGAAAGAACTTGATTCTTGGGACGGTGTCAATCTCACTGATCGACTTAACGATGAGGTGGGGATGGATTGTCTGGATATTGTCGAGTTTATTATGAAGCTCGAAGAAGAGCTGGATATTTTTGTTGAAGCAGAAAACCTTTTCCTCACAGAGCAAGATGTGGCAAATGACTATTATGGGGTTGAGGAAGACGATGAGAACGAAGATGTTCAAGACGAAGAGTCGGAAGAGGATGACACGGATAATAACACATACGCAACGGTATCTCCAACTGTCGGCGAAGTAATTGCATACGTGGAATGGCTTGCTGACAATAATAGGGAACCATCATAAATTGAAGGAACTTTTTCTATAATTGTCTACAATCTCAGTGTCACTGCGAAATAGGGTGTATCTTTCCTCTATAAATTAACTATAGAACATTTCCTATCTGTATTGATTACAAGAGAATACGCATAGCACTCCCCGGACACTCCAAGTGTCCATGACAGTCTCCTATGAAATCGAGCGAGCTTTGGAGATGAGCGATTTTCCTCTTCTG
>CACZUZ010000041.1:0-1176 GCA_902784465.1 uncultured Bacteroidota bacterium | reverse complement strand
CTGACGTAACAAGGCGAAATCCGCCAAGCCAGGGGTCATTGTCTGTGTGCTCGGAGCGTCCGTGGACGCTGTATGCATGGGCCTATTTGCAAACGGAGTTGCGGGGTGAAGCCCCGCCCTTCCTCAAAGATACACGGCCTTTACGCTATGATTGTGAGATTTCTGTCAACTTTTCGGCAGACACGCCCGCATGAGAGGCCTGCAAGCGCAGCTTGTTGTACTGTTTGGCGCGCAGCTGCTCTTGCGCGACGACAGGCGCGAGAACACCGCAGCGAATCGGCTGTTCTTGGCGCGCACCGCGCCCCAGGCGCACTGCACGAGCATGGCCTTGAGGTGCTTGTCTCCCTTGGTGATGGCGGTGCTCTTGTATTTCCCTGCGCTCTCGTCGTTGCGGGGACGCAGGCCGGCCCATCCGGACAGCCTGGCCGATGAGCCGAACTGAGACATGTCGGTGCCAATCTCGGCGATGACGCATATGGCTGAAATCCGGCTCACGCCGGGGATGGTGCAAAGCAAAGCCACCTCTTCGCGGTAGTTGGCGTCAGCCAACTCCTCCATATGCTTCAACGCGTCCTCTATCTGCCCCTCGTACAGCCTCAGCTCCTCCATCTTGCGGCTCAGCCGCCACGTGTCCTTCGCCTCGCAGCATCCCGTCAGCGCCTTGCGCAGTGTGCCGTCCTTCTTGCGCCTCAGGCAACCGTGGACCTTCTTCTCCAGCTCCTCGGGGCGCGTCTCACCCTCAGCCACGGCCTCCGCCACACGGCGGAAACTCTTCGTCGTGATCTTGCTCAGGCAACTGCTCAGCCTTATGCCCATGCCGACAAGAAGCTGGTCTATAAGCGTCAGCGTGCAGTCGCGCCTCTGGACGGAACGGCGGTAGTCGCGGGTGTACACCCTCAGCTGTGCCAGCACTCCGTCGGGTATGAAGCTGTCGTTGAGCATCCCGTTGTACATCAGCGTGGCTATCCACACCGAGTCCTTCACGTCGCTTTTGCGACCAGGCATTTGCTTGATAAGGTAAGGATTGACCACAACAGCCCTCATGCCGCGTTGCCGGAGCACCGTCCGTATGGCATTGATGTAGATGCCCGTACTCTCCATGGCCACCGTCTCCACCCCTTGCGACTTGATATGGTCGCACATCTCCTCCAAATCGGGCGTGAATGTGTCGTATTT
>CACZUZ010000040.1 GCA_902784465.1 uncultured Bacteroidota bacterium | reverse complement strand
ATTATTTGTTCGCTCATGGTAGTAATCTCTCGCAAGCGTATTATCGATGCCGAATACAAGCCCGAGGAGTGGAGAGAAGAGCATGACTATGAGTAGTTGAAAACCAGTAACGTGAAATTCTATAAGTACGACGGGGCAGGCAACGATTTTGTCTTGCTCGACATCAGGGAGAAAGACCCGCAACTCACTCAGGAGCAGATTGCCCACATCTGTCACCGGCGTTTTGGCGTCGGTGCCGACGGTTTGATGACTCTCGGCAGGGCCGAAGATCCCTACCATTTCGAGATGAAATACTACAACAGCGACGGGAAACTCGGCTCGATGTGTGGCAACGGTGGACGCTGCATCGTCGCTTTCGCCAATAGTCTTGGTCTTGGCGACGTAGGTCATTTTTCTTTCGTCGGATACGACGGGCCCCACGAGGCCGACATGCTTTTGTGGGATCCTCAGCATTCTGTGGGCATTGTCCGCCTTGGAATGCGCGATGTTGCTTGCTCCGAGGTGCGTCGCTGTCTCGATGGATGGTTCCTCGACACCGGTTCGCCGCACTATGTGCAGCGTGTAGAGAACATTGGCTACTTCGACGTTGTGGGAGAGGGGCGCCGCATACGCAATAACAAGGACGAGTTTCCCGAAGGCACCAATGTCGATTTCATCGAAGACCTTCCCGACGGACGCCTCTTTGTACGCACCTACGAGCGTGGCGTGGAAGACGAGACATGGGCATGCGGTACTGGCGTAACAGCTTGTGCCATAGTGACAGGAAACCGTAAGGTCGTTGCTCGCGGAGGCGATTTCAAAGTCGACTTCACCCCAACTGGCAATGCCTATACCGATGTCTTCCTCACCGGTCCCGTCTCTTTCAATTTCTCAGGTGATATTAATGAGTGAGGAATTAGGAATTAGGAATTAGGAATGAGTGGAAAATTACATTTGTCAATTCACCATTCACCATTCACCATTCACCATTCACCAATAAAATTCACAATTCACAATTCACCAATCTCATGAAAATTTATGATTACAAGGCCGTGGCAAGTAACGGCAAAGAAATCGATTTCAAAGAATTTGAAGGCAAGGTACTGCTTATTGTCAACACGGCAAGCAAGTGTGGTTTTACTCCACAGTTTGACGGTCTCGAGGCACTGAACCAGAAGTATCGCGACAAAGGTTTGGTTATCATTGGATTCCCCTGCAACCAGTTCAAGGAGCAGGACCCTGGTGCCGACAGCGAGATAGAGAGCTTCTGCCGTTTGAACTATGGTGTTACCTTCCAGATTACGAAGAAGATAGACGTGAACGGCGAGAATGAGCATCCCGTCTTTACATGGCTCAAGGAGCAGGCTCCAACAGAAGAGTATAAGGGCTTGAAAGCCAAAGCCGCCCATGCCATGCTCAAGTCTATCAGCAGCTCGGCAAAGAAGGAGAGCGACATACTCTGGAACTTCACCAAATTCCTCGTCTCACGTGATGGTAGCAAGGTGCTCCGTTTTGCCCCCACTACGGAACCCAAGGATTTTGAGAAGGATATCGAAGCGATGCTATGTACGAACAACTAAGACTGGAAAATCAGCTCTGTTTCCGGCTCTATTCAGCCTCGCGGCTTGTGACACAGGCTTACCGGCCTTTGCTCGAGCCGCTAGGCTTGACCTATCCGCACTATCTGGTGCTGCTGGTGCTGTGGGAACAAGACGGTCAGACGGTGGGCGATATTGGCGAGCGGCTGTTGCTCGAGTCGAACACCCTCACGCCGCTGTTGCAGCGAATGGAGCGCGAGGGGTTGATAGTCAGGACCAAAGGAACCACAGATACACATAAGACCGTGATTGAGCTTACCGCCGAAGGGAAACGCCTGGAACGCAGAGCCAAGGATGTGCCGTCGTGCCTTATGGACAACTGGAAAGGAGGCGACATGAGGATGTGCGATTTGCAAGGATGTGCCAATACCCTCGATGGCATCATATCGCTTCTAAAGAAACATTAGTTTATGGATCTTAGTGCTTATATGGCGGAGAGTATCCGCAACATTATGGCGAAGGCTTACCTCAACGTGCTCAGCAATCCTCGCGAGGCCCGCTTTGTGGCTCGTATGCAGCGTATGATGAGCAAGGGGGAGCGGAAGCGCAAGGAGGTCCTCGACAGAGAGGGTCTTCATGTGCCGCCATTCCTGATAGCAAGTATTGCCACCACATGCAACCTCCAGTGCAAGGGCTGCTATGCTCGCAAGAACGGCATAGCCGGCGACACCCCTACCAAAAAGCTCCTTACCCCTGCCCAATGGAAGTCCATCTTCGACGAGGCTGCCCAGTTGGGGGTGAACTTCTGCCTGTTGGCGGGAGGCGAACCTCTGATGCAGCGCGATATGCTCGAGAGCGCAGCTTCCGTCGAGGATATCATCTTCCCCGTCTTCACCAACGGAACCCTCATCGGGGCTGTCTACACCGATTTTTTCAAGCGCAACCTCAATATGGTTCCCGTAATCAGTCTGGAGGGTGAGCTGGCAGCCACCGACAACCGTCGAGGTGCTGGTGTCTACAAGCGTGCTCTGCTTTCGATGGAGATGCTGCACAAAGAAAAGCTCTTCTTTGGCGTGAGCATAACGGTAACCACCGAGAACTACCACGAGGTCACTTCCGAGGAATATCTCAGGCACCTGGCGTCGCTAGGCTGTAGGTTGGTCTTCTATGTCGAGTATGTGCCATTCGACGAAGAGACTTCGCATCTGGCCTTTGGCGACGAGCATGTGGCCGAGATGGAGCAGATACTCGAACAGCGTCGGGAGCAGTTCAAGGAGTTGATATTCCTGAGCTTCCCTGGCGACGAGAAGGCGTTGGACGGCTGTATGGCAGCGGGACGTGGTTTCTTTCATATCGGTCCCGACGGCAGTGCAGAGCCCTGCCCGTTCTCACCTTTCAGCGACAGCAACGTGGCCCAAATAGGTCTTCGTGAAGCCATCGCTTCACCGCTTTTCAGCAAGATACGCGATGCCCGTGTTCTCGGCTGGGAACACACAGGAGTCTGCACGCTCTATGAACACCGTGACGAAATAGCGAAACTATTTCAACATATCAACGTGTCAACAAATCAATAAAAAAATAAGAAAGATGAAAAAAATTGCATTGTTTTTAGTTGCCGCAACCATGATGATGGGAGTTTCGGCACAAAGTATTTATGACTTCGAAGTCAATGACGTGGCTGGCAAGCCTGTCTCGCTCTCGGAATACAAGGGCAAGGTGCTGCTCATTGTCAACACCGCCACCGAGTGCGGTTTCACTCCCCAGTATAAGGAGTTGGAGTCCATCTACGAGAGATACCGCGAGAAGGGACTTGAGATTCTCGATTTCCCCTGCAACCAGTTTGGGGGTCAGGCTCCTGGAACCATTCAGGAAATCCAGGAGTTCTGCTCAGCCAACTTCGATGTCCATTTCCCGCTGTTCGACAAGGTCGACGTCAACGGAGACGACCAGTCGCCGCTGTTCAAATTCTTTAAGTCGAAGAAGGGCTTTGAAGGTTTCGACCTGAACGACCGTCTGGGGAAGGCTCTCGACAATATGATGCGCAAGAACGACCCTGCCTACGACAAGAACCCCGACATAAAGTGGAATTTCACCAAGTTCCTTGTTTCGCGCGAGGGCAAGGTACTCAAACGCTTTGAGCCTACAGCAGATATGAAAGATGTGGAATCCGCCATCAAGGAGGCCCTGCAATAATAGGGACATTCGGATGGAACGGACGTTTGGATGGAACGGACATTCGGATGGGACGGACGTTCGGATGGGACGGACGTTCGGATGGGACGGACGTTCGGATGGGACGGACGTTCGGATGGAACGGACGTTCGGATGGAACGGACGTTCGGATGGAACGGACGTTCGGATAATCCGAAAATCCGAAAATCCGAAAATCCAATCATCCGAAAATCCAATCATCCAAAAATCTGATTATTATGAGAAATTTTGATTATATGACTCCGACGCGGCTTATCTTTGGGAAGGGCGTCGTTGATAAGAAGCTGCCCGAGGTTATGGGGCAGTTTGGCAAAAAAATACTCCTCACCTACGGTGGGGGAAGCATCAAGAAGATTGGTCTGTACCAGAAAGTGCTGGAACTTTTGAAGGACCGTGAGATTGTCGAGCTGGCTGGCATCCAGCCCAACCCCAAGTACGACCCCTCCGTCCTCGACGGTGTGCGACTCTGCAAGGAGCACAAGGTCGACGTGATACTTTCGGTCGGTGGCGGCAGCGCCATAGCTGCAGGAGCCTGCTACGACGGCGACCCCTGGGACCTCATCAGCTACAAGGTGAAGGCGAAGGCAGCGCTCCCCATCGTCGACATCATCACCCTTGCCGCCACAGGCAGTGAGTATGACGCTGGTGGTGTGATTTCGCGCACCGAGACCAACGACAAGATAGGCTATATCGACCCGCTCCTTTATCCGCGAGTCTCGTTCCTTGACCCGACATACACGTTCACCGTCAGTGCGAAACAGACTGCCGCCGGTATTGCCGACGCTATGAACCACACCATCGAGCAGTACTTTGCCGAGGATACCACTCTGCTGAACGACGGCTTCTGCGAGAGCATGCTGCGCAGCCTCATGGTGAATGGTCGCAGATGCCTGGAGAATCCCGAGGACTATACCGCACGTGCCGAGATGATGCTGGCCTGCACCTACGGCTGCAACCGCATCCTCTCACTAGGCAACAGTGCATCGGGATGGCCCTGCCACGGTATAGAGCATGCCCTGAGTGCCTACTACGACATCACCCACGGAGAGGGGCTGGCAATCATCACGCCACGCTGGATGACGCACATCCTCAGCGAGCGTACGTTGCCCCGTTTCGTCAAGTACGGCATCAACGTGTTTGGCATCGATGCCACCCTCGACCAGTGGGACATTGCCCGGAAGGCTATCGAGGAGACCTACAAGTTCTTTGAGAGCATAGGCATCCCGATGCACCTGCGTGAAGTAGGCATCGACGGCAGCCGTATCAACGAGATGGCACACCACATCGCCGTGAATGAGGGACTCGACCAGGCATACGTGCCGCTCAGCGAGCAAGACATAGTAGAGATACTTACTGCAAGCCTCTGATGCTGGCATTTCATCCATTGACAGTTGCGGACCGCGAGGCGGTACAGGCGGTTACGCTACACGCCATGCGCCGCAACTGCAACTACACCTTTGCTAACCTCGTCGGCTGGCAGTTCTGGTTCCAGACCGAAGTCTGCCAGCTCGACGATGTCGTGGTGTTGCGCTACAACTGGAACGGCAGGCAAGCCTATATGATATGCAGTGCGACACCGCCGCCAAGGCAGATGATAGAGATGCTTTTTGAAGACAGCGGAGGCCAGCTCACCATCCTAGGTCTAGAGGATTCGCAGGTGAGGGCGTTGGAGATGCTAGACCTGAGATTTAATGTCGAGGTAGAGGCACGCCGTAACCAGTACGACTACATATACCGTAGAGCTGATTTGGCTGCCCTCCAGGGCGGTTTGCTGAAGGCCAAGCGCAACCATGTCAACCGTTTCCGTACAGAGCATCCCGACTTCGAATATCGTCCGCTCACGCCAGAGCTGTTCGACCAGTGCCGACAGCTCACGGCGTTGTGGCACGAGGAGAAGGAGATATACAGGATCGAAAACCACGAGGAGGGGGGCAGGGTAGAGGACGAGACCATTGATGCCGAGAGGAGGGTGATGGAGACAGTCTTCGAACATTGGGAAGAGCTAGGAATGGTTGGCGGAGCAGTCTTCATCAAGGAGAGCAGTGGCGAGGAGAGAGAGTCGGGAGAGGCGACGATGCGGATGGTGGCGTTCACATACGGCTCCGCCGTCACCAGTGACACATTAGATGTCTGCGTTGAGAAAGCCGACCGCAATGTCGAGGGCGCTTTTGCAATCATCAACCAGCAGTTTGCCGAGCACTTGCCAGACAAATACATATATCTTAACAGAGAAGAGGATATGGGGATTGCGGGGCTATGCAAAGCCAAGCTCTCCTATCATCCCGAAATACTATTGACATACAATGAAGTACACATTACATAGGATGTCGAGTGCCGATGCGCCGCTGACGGTCGATTGGATGGTGAGGCAATACGGGTTCGACCGAGACGAGGTGGAATGGTGGGTGAGCAATCTCCACTTCAACTGGGCGATGAGCGTGAAGGCAGTCTTGTCTGAAGAAGGAGACGAACAAGCAGACAATCAGACCGTTGTCGGATTGCTGAATATGAGCGACTACCGTATAGAGGAGGAGACGCCACAGATTAAGACCGATGCCCCCGAGCTGCTTGCCCAGCTCGATGCACGGCGTTATATAGCCGTTTTTTCTTTCATCGTAGCCGAAGAGTATCGAGGCACGAGGCTCAACTACGACATGTTGATGTCAATCATGCCCGAGCTGAAGGCCAACTACGATTTCGTTTTCATCCCAGTGCTGTACAGGCTTAAGACCCATCAATATTGGCAACGGTGGGGAGCGACAGAGTTTTACAGGGATAGTGAATGCGTGTACTACAAGCTAGAGACCTCTCGATGAGCGTGGGGCGTTGGAGATGACGCTGTTACGAGAGCGTATTGAAGAAGACTTGGATCTGCTCGGTTTGTTGCTGGTGGCAGAGTGAGCTTTGGATTTTGAGTTGGCAGAAGTGGGGCGTTTGCTTTTCGGGGCGCTACCGACAGGCTCTTCCGAAGGCTTGTCGATAGTTGGCTCGCTGTGTGGAGCTTGACGCTCGTAGTCGGTTGGAACATAGTTGTTTCTCGACCGCTTATAGTTGGACATCCTGTTTACGCGGTTAATCTTCGAGGAGATGTTGTGACCGCCAGTGGTGAGCATATCGTTGTAGGTGACGATGAGAGAAGATGTCTTCATGTAGCGTCCCGAATTGGCAGAGAGGCTTGCGGAATAGAAGTTCTTGACGTTGGCGAGGTCCACGCCAATCAGATCCAGATTGTTTTTCCCTATTTCGCGTACCATCTGGTTGATTTTTCTGGCCAGAAGGTAGGTGTTGTAAGTCTCGCGGTCGTTGACGCGGATGCCGCGAGGGTAGGCAAGGTATCGGGCGATTTTTTTGAATTTTTCCTCGGAGAGACCGTTTAGCAAGTTTTTTAATTCCAAGATGTTGCTGCTGATGCCCGCTTTGGTGTCGTGGTGCAGGTTCCGGTAAATGTTGTCGATGTTTTCGTCGGTGTAGGAGAAGTGGTATTTCTGCTCGTTGTCGTGCAACTGTTTGTCGACACGCTCCTTTTGGAATGAGCGGAAATTGCGTTGCGAGAGGCTGTCGGCGATGAGTGAGATCTCTTCGTTGCTGAGATTTTTGAAGGAGTTGAGCAGCTCAACGGTAGGTTTGTAGAGCAGAAAAGGTTTGTTTTTGGGGAAAGAAGGATAAGTGTTGCCTGCAAAACAGATGTTGTTGTCGATAAAGAGCTGGTAGAGAGCAGTGTATTGCACCACTCGGGCGAGGTCGGTACAGCCCAGAGTGGCGAAATAGTGATATGCCTGACCCTCGTATCGATAGCCTACCGACTGGCTGCGTTCCTGCGAATTGAAATAGCTCACGGGCAGAGAGCCGGTACGACCCAAAGTGTAAATAGTATATCCGTCGCGGTCGATGGCGTACATGGCTTCGGCGGTGTTCCAGTTGTAGACCAGTTCGTTGAGGCCAAGTTTGCGGAAGAGAGGCTTGTCGAAAGGGTAGTAGCCTGGTTCGGGATAGCGGTAGTAACTCTCCTGTATAGTCCCGCGTTCAGACCAGTCCTTAAGAAGGATGTCGGTGATGGTCAAGAGGTCGCCAAATTCGGTGTTCTCCAGTTCGCGGCTCAGGTAGGTAGGACACCAGTCGCGGCCGTTGTTCATCTTGCCAGCCATAAGGTCGTTGATGTCAAGACTTTGCGACAGCTCTTTCTCAGTGATAGATGCCAGGAGCAGGATGCTTTCAATCTGGAGAGGAGGCAGTTCGTAGAGAGGCGACTGACGTTCGCGACCGATGATTATCAGAGTGTTGCTGTCGGCGATGGCACCTAAGATAAGGTCGGCATCAAGCGTAAACTGCCGGATATCTTTTATTTGCGGGGCGATATCGGTATCTTTAGCCACCGCCCACGCCACGAATCCAGGCTCCTGGCTGAAATAGACGCCGCGTGCCTTCTGAGCGAAGAGGTCAGGGATGGTCAACACCGTGGCGGTGTCGTCAAGACGGATAAAACCCTCGCCCTCCTCAATGAACCAGGTGTTAAACTCGTCGAGCGTTATCAGGTAGTCGATATTCTCCTTGGCGAAGTATTGGCGTTTCTCTTCAGCGGGGAGATTCATCACCGTGGGCTTGTAGTCGCTGTAGAAGAGCTCGCGGTTCAGTCGCCTAATCAGCTTGTCGCAGTTTTCATTCGTGGCGTTGCCAAGCAGTATGACTACGTCGGTCACATAACCGTCGTAGCCGATGCGGTGTTTGCTTAAATCTGTCTTGTGTGTGAATTTGGCGAAGATAGGTGCGATGGAGTCGGTCTCGAAGTGCGGAGGGATGTCGGAGAGCAGTATCATACGGCTGCTGTCGGCAAAGGAGGCCATCCCGATGCCTTGGTAGTGGAATCGGAATTTCTTGCGGAAGTCCTTGTAGATTGAATCCGCCGCCACTGCCGCATCCGTGCCCTCAACATCCACATTTTGGTTGGGAATATACTCGTAATCAAACAACTTAGCACTCTCGCGTTTCACGTTCTCCATAACCGGAGCGTGTGTCAGCATCAATACAGCAACAGCCGTGATAGTCACAGTCGCGGCCAACAAAAAAAGAGCTGTCTTTTTTCTGTTTCTCATTTTATTTCTCCATCAGTCCTGCCGACAGGAGGTTTCTGGTGTTCCGGAAATACCAACCGATATTATCTGTTTCAGATGGAACAGCCCAGTCGTAGTTAAGCATTTCACCAATCTTCCATTCACCGTTATCGGGCATCATGAGAAGGTTGACTTTAGTATCTTTGCCGAGGTTGTGTATGGTTATTATTGCCCAATACCAATTGGAGATACTGTCAGAAATAAAGACTGTATCCAACGTATATGTCGGATTGTCCCAGTCTTGTGCCATAATCCAGTGGTCGTACTCCCAAAAGCCAATCATGTCGGCACAGTTGATTGAGTCGAAGGTGTTGACCGAGTCGATCAGATGTATATAATCTGCTGTAAGGTAGAGTCTGTTGAATTCATCTGCAGAGCATCTGCCGTCTCCATAGCACTCCATGATATTGTCATACATTTTGCACACAGTCGCAGCCAACTCTTCCTCAGGGGTTTTACCGCTGCAGGAGCAGCTTGATGCAATGCTTCCTGCGATTAACGTCAGAATACATACTTTTGAAAAGAAACGGGTCATTTTTATTATTTTTGTCTTATAACGCATTCCATCACGTTATATTGCCCCCACATATTTTTTTCCAGTTCGCTCTTCAACTCAATTTTTGCACCCATAGGAACATAGAATTCCTGGCCAACAAGAAGAATTTGAGCAAGTGGATTACCGATACCGCAAATTTCTTTACGGTCTTCGCAATCTTTAATAAATTGTCTGAAAAGATTAATCCGATCCATATTGTTCATTTTTTGATGTTAAACCATGCCAAAATGCAAAAGACGGAAAAATTTTTGGAACGGCCAAATCTACGAACAACTTTTTTCAGATAAAGTCTGTTTCATCATTTCGCGGTAGTAGGAGGCTTTGTATTCCAGTTTCATTGGGTAGGCGCGGGAGGAGGAGGGCATACGCCAGAGGCGCATGGGCCGGCCGGCGATTGAGAATTCGTTGTAGGTGCCCATTGGGGGGACGGGGACGCCGTAGTCGTCGGTGAGGACGGAGAAACTTTTCTGGCCGGTGCAGACTATGTCGTGACACAATGGTATCTGCGATAACAGCAACGGGATGTCGGTTTTCTCGACAATCTCGAGGTCTTTGTCGGAGGCGTTGCCGCTGAGTCGACGCACGGCACTGGCGGTGTCGTATATCGCTATCCCGCGTTCCTCCAGCAGGGCTTTGATGTCATCCAGGCGGAAGGTCTTGTTGGGGGCATCCACAAGCCGCTGCGAGTCACCGAAGAACACCAGCCCGAAAATCTCCCACATCATATTACTCCTGTTGGGATAGAAAAAGTTCATAGCCCAACGGCGCTTAGTCGGCGGAAAGCTGCCTAGCATCAGCAGCCGCGCGTTGGCCGGCAAGAAAGGCTCTAAAGGATGGCGCTCAATTTCCATTTTATAGGTGGCGAGATAAGACTTGTGTCCTTACATCTGTGTGGTTGGCACATGTGTACTATAATCAAAGTCAGGCACATTGCTGCCCTTGGCTCTCGCGTCAGCAATTAATATGCCAGCTTGTTCCTCGGTCAGCATTCCTCGCTTTATGGCGTAATAAAGGAAGTCGCCTGTAGTAAGGTAGGAGATACCATTGTTGGCACAATACTCTCGAATGTCACGGGTGTTATTGCTACCGATTACATGATGCTCAAACTTGCAATATGCCATACAGGCACTCTCACCTTTACCAAATTGGCTGGTCAAGATAGCATAGACCCTTCTCATCTCTCCTGTGGGATTGAATTCCACTTTGGTCAAGTTCTTTAGCAGATTGATATGGTTGTCAATTTGGTTTCTCTGCTCCTTGTTTCTCAGTTCATCGTAGGTTGTACTCAACATCACATACTCATATTCGGAAGCAAATATGTCAAAAAGCAATGATAGCCGCCCACCTTTCAAGAAATGCAGAACGACATCAGTATCAAGCACTATCTTAACCTTCTTGCTTTTCATTCGGTAGCATGTTTAGGATTTCAAGATAGTGTCCTTCCGAAATTTTTCCTCGGTCGAACTCCTTTTTGGCCATTTCTCCCAAGGTGCCGATATATAATCCGTCATTTCCTGGGCGATATAGTGAGGTGTCGTACCCATATTGTGCTGCCTCGGAACTGATGATGACAGACTTCAGTTGTTGATATGTGGTATCGTTAATGATGTGCAGTTTTGACAAGCGTATCAGAAGTGCATCATGTGAAACGCCAAAGAGCCGTTCAGTCTTTAGTAGGGTTGCCATGCTGATTTTGCCACTTTTGTATTCATCGCTTGGGATTTGTTGAATTAGACCTGTTTCCGGCATCAATAGAGCGGAAGCAAATGAGTCTGCATTCACCTCTTCTGGTTCCTTGCCTCCAACACGACAGATATGTGGAACAGTAGTTGTCCCGTAATAGAGGTGGTATAGTTCGTGTGCTACCGTAAAATGTTGTCGTCCAATATTGTTGTTGCTGTTAACAAGGATAAATCTATCGTTGACCGTAGAGCGCATTGATAACCCACACAACCCTTCCGACAAAGGTCGGAACAATGTCAATATGCCAAGTTTGGTCAGGATGGTCTTTATGTTGATAGGACTGCTAAGATCGGTGTCTATATGATTGACTCTAAAATCTTTGGCGTACCTTTCTATTGTGGCTGCATTAAGTCTGCTCATGACAAAGAGAGTCGTTTGAGTTTCATGTACTGCTTGGCAAGGCGTTTGAAATCGGCAATGGCATTGAGGTCGCTGGGTGTCAAATCCTCGTGGCGAAAAGCACAAACCAATACTTCTGGCTGCTCTTGATTGTCTTGCAGGAAGAGCTGCTGAAGCTCGCAACCAAACAAATCAGAGGCCCTCTCCAAAACAGAAATAGGTGCTTCGCGACGGCCATTCTCGTAATTGTCGTATGTGCTGCGTCCAATTCCAAGAGCGTCTGCGGTCATTTCTTGTGTGAAATTGTTCAAACCTCTCATATATTTGAGGTTTTTCCCTATGACTTCATTATCTTTATTATTCATAATTAGCTGAAATATAGCACAACTATATGCTTTATTGCATAGTGTTTGATGTGGCAAATATATGCAAAAATATTATTATACGCATAATTTTGCCACACTTTTCTTCATTTGTTTTGATAATATTATCAGAACATTAGTATTATTCGCTGCGGCGGAGGGTGACGGTGATTTCTTTCTCGGCGGTGCCTTGGTACCATCTGCCGTCGCCGCCGCTGAAGGTGGCGTCATCGAAGGAGACTCCAACGACGGTGTCTTGGTAGCTGCCGTTCTCGGCACCGTCGATATCGGATATGGTGACATAAACAGTATTGTCAGCTCCAGGAATTCTATTCTTCACGAAGAAATGGCCTTGGGCATCGGTGGTGTCTTCGTAGCACCATTCACCGTTTCGATTCTCCCAATCGCGCATTTGGTTGACACCGATTCTGGGGATGGCATCCCCTTGCTCATTGATTACGGTTCCTTTGATATGGTAGTCGGCTTCGGGACATCCGTATTCTGCAACCCCTATTTCGCCGCATCCTTGTTGCAGACCCATTGTGCCTGCCAATAATGCGAGGAACCAGTTTTTGAATTTGAGATATTTGATTTTCATAATTTAGGGGAAAAATATGATGTTTAAAAGAAAATCCCTATGGGATAATTTATAAAATATTAAATTATAAGCTATTAAAAGAA
Source organism: uncultured Bacteroidota bacterium (assembly GCA_902784465.1). Lineage (GTDB taxonomy): Bacteria > Bacteroidota > Bacteroidia > Bacteroidales > P3 > Colimorpha. The sequence continues at coordinate 14,785 of CACZUZ010000040.1, read as the reverse complement.
AATCCCTACGGGATAATCGATACATTTTACTTAGTAGGAAAAAGTGGTTCGACATGGAGGGTGATGTGTGTGCGGTCGCCGAAGCGGGCCTTGAGAGCGCGCTCTATCTCGTAGGTTCGTGCGTGAGCGGTGGCAAGGGGAATTGAGCCGTCCATACGGATATGCACCTCGATGGCATAGCGGCTGCCGATGCGACGAGTGCGGAGATGGTGAGGATCGCATACGTCTGAAAAAGAGGTTACAATATCCATTATCTCTTTTTCTACATCATCTGGCAGCGAGGCTTCCAACAGTTCGTCCACACCTTGCCGTAACAAACTCCAAGCCACGTGAAGAATGAAGAATGACACAATGAGTCCCGCCAGTGGGTCGAGAACAGTCCATCGGTCGCCCAACAATATAGCTCCGCCGATACCCAGCAAGGTACCTAGAGAGGATAGTGCATCGCTGCGGTGGTGCCATGCGTTGGCTTGAACGGCTGGCGAGTTAAGGTCTTTTCCACGCCGCACGGTATACTGATACACCAATTCTTTCAGAACCACAGAAAGCACCGCTGCCCATAACGCCAGCATTCTAGGTGCTTTCAGTGTGCCGCCACGATACCAGAATAGCAATGACTCAACGGCTTTCCAACCGATGCCGACAGCAACAACGGCAAGGGTTATGCCGATGATGGTTGTGGCGAGGGTCTCATACTTGCCGTGGCCGTATTCGTGGTCATGGTCTTCGGGTTTGCTGCTGATGCGAACAAAGAACAGCACCACAGCGTCGGTAAGCAGATCAGAGAGCGAATGCACCGCATCGGCAGTCATGGCAGCGCTGTGTCCTACAATGCCCGCTACAAACTTGAATACAGTGAGTATCACGTTGGCCAAACTGCCCACCAACGTCACTTTGTAGATTTCACTCTCCCTGTTTTTCATGTTTATGTTTGTTTGTAATGGGTTGATGAATGCGGGAACTGGAAATTGGTTGAGGAATGGAAAAACGCCCAGTACTTACAAGTTTTCCAGTGGGTTATAAGTGTTGCGGATGTGGATGGTGTCGCCAACAGTGTCGAGGGCAATCAGGCCTTCCATCTCTATGGCGCGTATTGCGGCATTGTAGTCTTGGCTACCATTCAGCAACTCCAATTTAATCTTCATCTGCGGGTAATATGAGTCGTCGGAGGAATGTATCGTATAATATGCGGAATCCTGAGAAGGGTAAATATAATGGTAACCATAGATTAGTTCAGCCGAAAAATCGGGGGCTCCAATGTGGTAGAAGACGCTGTCGTTCAGCCATCCGCATTCATATCCGTCGGGGACCTGATTTTGGGTGAGAGCCGGTTGCATTGTTAGGCGGAAGTCGTCGGTCTCGATGGTGGTGACCTTGTTGGCGGCAGCGTTGAATCCTACGCCCATAAGGGCAGCAAGGATGCCGTTGTTCAGGATGTGAAGTCCCATTGACCACAGGATGTTGTGGTTAATAACCAGATAGGAAGCGACGAGACCCATGCCAAATTTGTGTAATATTGCTATGAGGAACATAGGAAGGCTGCCGCAGGCATCGTAGTTGCCGATATGCACCAAGGCGAACATCAACGAGGAGAAAAGCATGAGTGCGAAGAGCCGCTTGGTGCGCTCGTTGTCGTATATGACCATGATGGCAATGCCGGCGCCCAACGCAATCAAAGCAATCCACCATGCTATCGAAGCGCCCCACAGCGATATCAGCACAACAGAGATATAGCCTGTCCAGCTCTTGCCGTTACCCCAAAGGCGGAAACAGAGCTCTTCGATAATAGGGCCTATGATACCGATGTAGATGACTATAGGCCAGATACCTAACTTGTAGATGAGCATATAGAGCATGTCCATCATCGGACCCTCCATGCCACTACTAGACGGGTCTCCTGTCGAGCCTATGTCGTCGATAATCAGGATGGCCAGGCATAAAACCATTATTCCGAGACCCCACCACATGGTCCAGCGGAAGAGTCTCGGTTTTTTGGTATCATTCATTGTATCAATATTTTGGTGTTACTCCCATGTTGAAGAAGGTGAAAGAAAAGATGTCAACGACCTCATTGATAGTCTTGTCGAGAGGTTTGCCGCTGCCATGGCCGGCGTTGCTCTCGATGCGGATAAGGTGAGGACGGTCGCCTATTTCGCTGTTTTGCAGTGTTGCGGCATACTTGAACGAGTGGGCAGGCACCACACGGTCGTCGTGGTCGGCAGTGGTGACGAGGATGGCAGGATAGTCGACACCGTTCTTGACAGAATGGACTGGTGAATATTTGTATAGGTATTCAAACATCTCCTTGCTGTCCTCGCTGGTGCCGTAGTCGACAGCCCAGTAGCGGCCGATAGTGAACTTGTGGTAACGCAGCATGTCCATGACACCCACCTGCGGGATAGCCACGGCGAAGAGGTCGGGACGCTGGTTGATGACAGCGCCGACGAGCAGGCCGCCGTTGGAACCGCCTTGCAGGGCTAGGTAAGCAGGAGAGGTGTATTTGTTGTCAATCAGATACTCTGCTGCTGCGATGCAGTCGTCGAAGACGTTCTGTTTCTGCAACTTGGTACCCGCCTTGTGCCAGTTTTCGCCATATTCGCCGCCGCCACGGAGGCAAGCCACAGCCAGCACGCCGCCCTGTTCGAGCCAAGCCACACGGGTGGCGCTGAAGCTAGGGGTGAGCGAGATGTTGAATCCACCGTAGCCATAGAGGAGGGTCGGGTTTTTGCCATTGAGCTTGACATCTTTCCTGTGGGTGATATAGAGGGGAATCTTGGTGCCGTCCTTTGAGGTATAGAACTTCAGGTCGGTGACATAGTTGTCTGAGTTGAACTTGATTTCCGACTTCTTGTAAAGAGTAGACTGGTTCTTGGCGATGTCGTAGCGATATATGGCGGCAGGTGTGATGTAAGATGTTACGGTATAGAATGTTTCAGTATCGTCGGCTTCACCTTCAAAGCCGCTGATGGTGCCTATCATGTCGTTGTCGAGGTTGCCAAGATGCTTGCCGTTGATGTCGAAAATCTTCACGACGGTGTGGGCATCCTTGGTGTAGGAAGCGATGAGACGGTGACCAACATGGCTGACACCGCTCAGCACTTCGCCTTGTGAGAGAGGTATGAGGTCGCTCCAGTTCTCTTCCGAAGGGTTGTCGACAGGGATGGTAATGACTTTGTATTCAGGTGCATCGTGGTTGGTCATGACAATGAGTTTGCCGTCGACTTCATCGATGACACCGTAGTCATCCTCATAGTTGTCGACAACCTTGACGAATTTGGCTTTGGGGTTGTTGAGATCCTTGAAATAGAGAGAGTTGCCGGAGGTTGACTCGCTGCCGACAATAATCAGCCAGCGTTTGTTAATCACATCGGCACCGAAGCTGAGGTCTGGATTGGTGGGGTCTTGGTATGCCAAAATGTCTGAACTTTGGGGAGTGCCTACCTTGTGGTAGTAGAGTTTGCCGTTCTCGTTTACGCCCGAGCGCTCGTTTTTGGGTTCGGGGAAGCGGCTGTAGAAGAATCCGTCGTCTTTCCATGCTATGCCGGAGAACTTGACCCATACCAGATGGTCTTCGAGAATGTCGCCTGTGGTGATGTTCTTGACGTAGATTTCCTGCCAGTCGCTGCCGTTGCGCGAGATGGCATAGCCGAGGTAGTTGCCGTCGTCGGAGATGTCGAGTGTGGAGAGAGCCACGGTGCCGTCGTCGGAGAGCTTGTTGGGGTCAAGCAGTACAACGGCCTCGCCGTCAAGGCTGTTTTTGTAGTAGAGAACGCTCTGGTTCTGAAGGCCGTCGTTGCGGTAGAAGAAATAGCGGTTGCCTTTTTTCCAAGGGCAGCCCTCTTTGGGGTAGTTGAGGATATCCTTGAGATGATTTTTCATCTGTTCGCGGTAGGGGATTTGCGACAGGTAGTTGTTAGTCAACTCGTTTTGAGCCTTGACCCAGGCAGCGGTCTCGTCAGAGTAGTCGTCTTCGAGCCAGCGGTAGGGGTCGGCGACGAGGGTGCCGAAATAGTTGTCGACAGTGTCGCATTTCTTGGTCTCGGGATAGGAGAGAGGCTCCTGTTTAGAGCGACTGTTATTGCAGGATGTGACCATGGCTAAAGTGCTTAAAATTAATACGCTGATTTTGAATGATTTCATAGGATGTTGTTATTTTTTAATTTGTTTTATTGTGTCTATTGTAAAAATTATCAGGCCAACCCAGATAAAGGAGAAGCAGATGATGTGGGCTGTAGTGAAGGGTTCGCGGTAGACGAAGACGCCGATGAGGAATTGGCCGGTGGGTGATACGTATTGGAGAAAGCCGAGGGTGGTGAGGGAGATGCGCTCGGCAGCTTTGCCATAGAGCAGGAGCGGTATGGCGGTGACGGCTCCGGCAAGGAGCAGCAGCAGCCATGTGAGCCAGTCGAAAGAGTTAAGCGCTGAGTTGCCGTGAGAGGCTATAAAGGTGATGTATATAAGCGCGGCGGGCATCATCCAGATGGTTTCGACGGTGAGTGCCGCTGTGGCGTTGAGTCCCATCTTCTTCTTGAGAAGACCGTAGATGCCAAAGCTGAAGGCGAGGCCCAATGATATGATGGGGAAATGACCATAGTCGATGGTGAAATAGAGTACTCCCGCCAGGGCGAGAATCAATGCCAGGGTTTGGGCGCGGTTGAGGCGTTCGTGGAGGAAGAGGTAGCCAAGCAGCACATTGACAAGGGGATTGATATAGTAGCCCAGACTGCTTTGGAGGATGTAGCCGTGGTTGATAGCCCAGATATATAGTCCCCAGTTGAAGGTTATCAGTATTCCGGTGAGAAGCAACATGAGGTACTGGCTCTTTTTTTGGATGTGGTTCCGGAGCCGTAGATGCCTGATGCCCATGAAGAGGGTGACCATGAAGAGGCATGACCAGAGCATGCGGTGGGCAAGGATTTCTATGCTGTCGACATGGTCTATAAGCCGCCAGTAGAGAGGAAAGAGGCCCCATATTGTGTAGCACAGGACCCCATAAAGCAATCCTTTTTTATACTCGTTGTGAGACAATTTGTTTTAGGTTTTATGTTTTACGTTTGACGTTTTGTCCATTCACAATTCACAATTCACCATTCACGAAACTCAATTCACATTTTTTTTCCGCCAGAGGAGGATGAGGATCAGGCCGACGAGCATGCCGCCGAGGTGGGCGAAGTGGGCGATGCCGTCGTTGGTGCCAATGACGCCGGTGAAGAGTTCGATGGCGGCGTAGCCGATGACGAACCATTTGGCTTTGATGGGCATGAGGAAGTAGAGGTAGATGCGTTCGTTGGGGAACATCATGCCGAAGGCGAGCAGGATGCCGTACACGGAGCCTGAGGCGCCGACGGTGGGGACGCCGATGATGGCGTCGTTGTAGACCTGCATGAGTGCCTGGGTGGTCTGGTAGCCGTAGTCAGCCACCTCGCCTCCGCGCCAGGCGTTGGTGATTTGGGTGACCCACTGTGGGTTGATGATGCCGTCGAAATGAGAGCTGTAGAGCTGGACGAGGGCGTCGGGGGAGGGGTTGGCAGCGTAGGCGTTGATGGCGGCGAGGACGGGAGCCGACGATATGCCGACGAAGATGGTGTGGACCACGCCGGCACCTATTCCGCAGAGGAGATAGTAGAGCAGGAAACGTTGTGTACCCCAGAGGTTCTCGAGGATGTAGCCGAACATCCAGAGGGCAAACATGTTGAAGAAGATATGCTCGATGCTGCCATGCATGAACATGTAGGTGAGGTACTGCCAGGGTCGGAAATGGTCGCACGCCGGATAGTAGAGGGCTAGCCATTGGTCTAGGTCTATCCCGAGTGATGAGCGGAACACTACAGAGGCGAGGTAGACGATGACGTTGATGATGATGAGGTGTTTCACGCCGTTAGGGAGAACACGAAATCCTTGAGGTGAGTATGATTGAGACATTTTTGTTAATTTGTCAATTCGTAAATTCGTAAATTCGTTAATTCGTAAATTCGTAAATATGTTAATTTGTAAATTCGTAAATTCGTTAATAAAACTCCACATTCCCACATTCCCACATTCCCGCATTCCCACATTCTCGCATTCATCCCTTTAATCTTTCTGAGATGTCTTGTTCGCTGAGGATGAACATGGTGCGGCGGCCTGAGGGGGAGAGGTTGGGAACCTGACAGCTGAAAAGGTCGGCTATGAGTTGCTGCATCTCTTCGGCCTTGAGGGTGGTGCCTTGCCTGACTGACATCTGACGTGCCAGACTGATGCACACGCTTTTGTCGCGTTCGTTGAAATGCTGCATCATGTTGTTCTTGTACTCGCTGATGGTCTTTTCGAGAAGTGACTGCAGGTCGTTGGCGTCGACATCGGGAGGGGTGGCGGTGACGACGAAGGTGTTTTGGGCAAGGGGTTCGATGACGAAGCCCACCTGCCGCAGTTCGGGTATAATCTCGCTGAGCATCTCGCTGTCGGCGGCATTGAAGCGGCAGTTGACGGGGAAGAGCAGCTGTTGTGCGACGGCATGCCCTGACTGGTGCTGCGACAGGAGCCGTTCGTAGAGGATGCGTTCGTGGGCTCTTTGCTGGTCGATGACGACGACGCCCGACTTCATCGTGGTGATGATGTAGCGACTGAATTGGATGTTCGGATTATCGGATTTTCGGATGTTCAGATTATTGGGATATTCGGATGTTCGGATGTTCGGATTATTGGGATATTCGGATGTTTGGATGTTTGGATGTTCGGATGTTCGGATGTTCGGATAATCCGAAAGTCCGAAAATCCGTTCCGTCCGTTCATCCGAGAGTCCGAAAATCCGTTCCGTCCGTTCATCCGAGAGTCCGAAAATCCGTTCCGTCCGTTCATCCGAAAGTCCGTTCGTCCGAAAGTCCGTTCCGTCCGAAGGTCCGCCTGTCCGTTCATCCGTTCGTCCCTCTTTGAAGGGGTTGTAGAAGGGGTTGAAGGTGACCTTGGGCTGGGAGGGGATGTATCCTTTGGGTGCGGGGGTGAAGTCGATCTCCGTGGAGGGGTTGAATTCAATCTCGGTGGCCAGCGAGAACTGTCCGAGGGCTTTCTTGGTGGCTGCACGTAGGATGGCGAAGATGGTCTGCTCGTCGATGAAGCGCACCTCGGTCTTGGTGGGATGGATGTTGACATCGAGACGCTGGGGGTCGACCTGAAGGAGGATGAAGTAGGCTGGATAGGTGTGTTCGGGAATGAGCTCGCTGTAGGCGCGCTCGATGGCGACGGAGAGTCCTGGATGTTTGATGAAGCGGCCGTTGACGAAAAGGTACTGCTCTCCGCGTGAGCGTTTTACAAACTCAGACTTGCCCACATAGCCGTAGACCTTGACGGGGTCGGTGTCTTCCTCGATATGGTAGAGGCGTTGGTTGAAGTTGCTGCCGAAGATGCCTGCTATACGTTGGGCGAAGTTGCCGGCCTTGAGGTCGTAGAGGAGTCTGCCGTTGTGGTGGAAGCTGAAGGCAGTCTTGAAGTTGGCGAGGGCGACGCGGCGGAAGATCTCCTCGATATGAGAGAGTTCGATGCTGTCCTTCTTGAGGAAGTTGCGTCGGGCAGGGATATTGAAGAAGAGGTTCTTGACGGCTATGGAGGTCCCTGGGGTGCAACTGCATGGGGCCTGTTCCTTGACGTCAGAACCTTCGATGATGAGCTGAGTTCCCAGTTCGTTGTCGTGCTGACGGGTCTTGAGTTCGACTTGGGCCACAGCGGCTATGGAGGCTAGTGCCTCGCCACGGAAGCCCATGGTGCGGATGGCGAAGAGGTCGTCGGCGCGGTGGATTTTAGAGGTGGCGTGACGCTCGAAGCAGAGGCGCGCGTCGCTGTCGCTCATGCCGCAGCCGTTGTCGATGACTTGGATAAGGGTGCGGCCGGCATCCTTGACGATGAGTTGTATGGTGGTGGCACCAGCGTCGATGGCGTTCTCGAGGAGTTCCTTGACTGCCGACGCGGGGCGGTCGACGACCTCGCCGGCGGCTATCTGGTTGGCGACATTGTCAGGGAGTATGTTGATGATGTCCATTTGCTTGTTGATGGTACGTTGATATGAAGATAAGTTGTTTGGGGGTTTACGTTTGAAGTTGTCGGGGTTGGGGATTTGTCCATTCACAATTCACAATTCACGATTCACGAAACAAAATTCACAAATCACAATTGTCAGTGTTGTGAGGCATTCGGAGAGGGGGATGGCGAGCCATAGGCCTTTGGGACCGAGCCAGAGGGGGAGGAGGAGGAAGGCGGCGACCAGGAAGAGGATGCCACGCAGGGTGGTGAAGATGGTGGCGGGCAACGATGCCTCGATGCTTTGGTAGTAGCCTATCATGGTGATGTTGAATGCCATGAAGATGAAGCTCGTGGCCCAGAAAGGGAGTCCTTGGGTTGCTATGGTGGAGACCTCTCCGCCGTCGGAGATGAAGATGCTGACGATGAGGGAGGGGCAGAAGATGAAGAAGAGCGTCATGAGTAGCCCTATGGAGGTGCTGACGATGAGGGAGTGGGTGAGGGTTTTGCGTACACGGTCGGTGTTGCCGCTGCCGTGATTGAAGCTGATGATAGGTTGTGCCGACTGAGCGACAGCGTTGTAGAGCATGTAGAAGAGAGGGAACAGATAGCAGGCTATGCTGAAAGCCGAAACCCCTTGGGGTCCCAGATAGTGCTTGAAGGCGAGGTTGCCGGTGACGAACATTATGGAGACCGCCAGTTCGCCGAGAAGTCCGGAGGCACCCATGTGGACCATGTATCTCACGTTGCGGAGGGTAAGCAAGAGGCTCTTGCGGGTATGCTTGATGCGGTAGGGTCTTAGGGTCTTGGAGAAGAAGAACATGTAGATGGCGACCATCACCACGGCAGCGACGCCGCCAATATCTGTGGCGAGGGAGGCACCCTTGAGACCCATGTGTAGGGGGAAGATGAAGATATAGTCGAGGGCGATGTTGACAAGGGCCGGTATGATGTTGGCAACCATTGCGTAACGGGGAGATCCGTCGAGCCGGATGATGAAGAGTCCGATGGTCTCGATGGTCATCAGTAGGCAGGTGGGGAGGAACCAGATGTAGTACTCGTAGGAAGGTTCGTAGAGTTCGCCGGTGGCGCCGAGGAGCCTCAACACGGTGTCGGGGAAGCTATAGCAGAGTATGCCCATAAGGATGGCCACAAAGCAACCTGCCATGAAGGATTGAGAGGCGTTGATGCGGGCGGCCTTGATGTTGTTGTGGGAGAGGTGGATGGCTACCACGACGCTGGCGCCGATGCCGAACATCATGGCCAGTCCGTTGATGAGCATCATGATGGGGGCGATGAGGTTGATGGCAGCCAGTCCCTGGGGACCGATGCCGTGACCGACGAAGATGCCATCGGTGACGATGAAGGCCATGTTGAAGAGCATCCCCAGAAGGGTGGGGAAGAAGAAGGAGCGGAAAAGTTTGCCTATATCGGCGCTCCCGAAATCGATACTGTCTCTGTTGTCTTTCATTTACAGTAGGTTGGGTAGAATAGCCGCAACACAAAGAGGTTGCAAAGATAGTTAAAAAAAAGAAGCCAAACGCTAAAAGTCCCAAAAAAAGTGTATCTTTGCATTTTGGCGTTTTGAATTACAGATAAACGTTTTTTCCATACAACATATTAAATATAAACATATAAGATGAACATTACATTAGGAAAGATAGACTACAACAAACCAGACAGGTCGATGGTTTTTCTATACGGCAATGATGTTGCCACCCGTTCGTTGCCCTTCAAAAGAGACGAGCTCGCATACGTGGAGGAGAAGCGGAAGGAAGACCTGTCGTCGACGGTAGTGTTGAACAGGCTACCCCACAAGATATATGTGCAGAGTTTCGACAGCGAGCTGCCCAACAATGAGAGTCTGGAGAAACTGCGTCGCGCCGCTGCCCGATTGCAGCTTGAGATGGTGAAGGAGAAGGTCACGAAGCTGTATGTCACCGGCGAGGGAGTCATTCCGGAGGAGGTAGTAGCCTTCTTGGAGGGTCTCCACATGGCCAACTACCGCTTCGAGAAATACAAGAGCAAGAGAGAGACGCTGATAAACGATGTCGTCGTAGAGCAGCACCTGATAGAGCCGACGGTGCTGGAAGAGAACCTGAGGCTCTGGAGGCGTATAGACAGGCTGCGCGACTGGGTCAACGAACCTGTGATGTATCTCAACGCCCCCAAGTTTGCCGACATGATAAGAGAAGAGGCCGAGGGGATGGATAACGTGAGCTGTACTGTCATGGGGCAGAAGAAGATAGAGTCGCTCAAGATGGGCGGTCTGCTCGCCGTGAACAGAGGGAGCGACGACGAAGCCCGTTTCGTCGTGCTGGAGTACAAGCCCGCCGACCGGATAAACCAGAAGCCCATAGCGCTGGTAGGTAAAGGCATTATGTACGATACCGGTGGACTGAGCATCAAGACAGGCAACTACATGGTAGAGATGAAGTCGGACATGGCTGGTGCAGCCACTATGGCATCGGCACTCTTTGCCGCCGCCGAGAACAAGCTGCCCATACACCTGATGGCATTCCTGCCGATGACCGACAACCGGCCAGGGAGGAACGCCTACGCTCCCGACGACATCCTCAGGATGTATGACGGCACCACGGTGGAGATTACCAACACCGATGCCGAGGGACGCTTGATCCTTGCCGACGCCATTGCGTACGCCGACAAGGAAGACCCCGAACTCATCATCGACGCCGCCACGTTGACAGGAGCCGCTGTACGCGCCCTAGGCACGTCGGTCATCGCAGCCATGCAGCAAGATGCCGAGAAACCCTTCAACCTGCTCAATATCGTTGGCAACCAGGTGTATGAGCGTCTTGCCCCGCTGCCGTTCTGGAAGGAGTATGACGAGCTGCTCAAGTCGGAAGTGGCCGATATGATGAACTGCAACCTCCATGCCAATGCCGGCACCATTACCGCAGGGCGTTTCCTGGCGCATTTTGCCCATCATCCCTATATCCACCTCGATATAGCAGGTGTGGCGTACTACAGCAAGAGAGAGAGTTTCTATGGTGTAGGGGCATCGTCGTTCGGTCTGCGTCTGCTTTATGCGTTCTTCCAGACCTACGAGGCTTGCGTGAATGCGTGAACGCGTGAATGCAACAATCAACATATCATCATATCAACAAACAACGTATCAACAATCAACACTTTCCATGTCAGAATCAAAAAAAATCAAGGTAGCCATAACACATGGCGATATTAATGGCATCGGCTATGAAGTCGTGCTGAAGACTTTCTCAGATGCCCGAATGTTTGACCATTGCACACCAGTACTTTACGGTTCCACCAAGGTGGCGTCGTACCACAAGAAGCTGCTTCCCCAACTGCAGCAGGAGTTCGTCTTCACAGGCATTCAGGATGCCGCCAATGCGCAGGACAAGAAGTTTAATGTCATCAATCTGACGCAAGAAGAGATCAAGATAGAGATAGGCAAGTCGACGGAGACTGCCGGCATCTTGAGTCGCAAGGCCCTCGACCTGGCTTGCGAGGACCTGAAGAAGGGCACTGTCGACGTGCTTGTCACAGCCCCCATCAACAAAAAGAACATCCAATCGGCAGATTTTGACTTCCCTGGACACACAGAGTACCTTTCGAGCAAGTTTGGAGGCAGTTCGTTGATGATGATGGTGTGCGACCGCATCCGCATAGGCATCGTCACCAACCACCTCTCGCTGCGACAGGTGCCTGACGCCATCACCATGGAGCTGCTCGTCGAGAAGATAGAGCTGATGCACAACTCGTTGAAGCGAGACTTTGGCATACCTATGCCTAAGATAGCCGTGTTGGCCCTCGACCCACATGCCGGCGACAATGGCGTGATTGGCAATCAGGACATGACAGTCGTGAAGCCAGCCATCGACGAGGCATACGCGAAAGGCATTCTTTGTTTCGGTCCCTATCCGTCTGACGGCTTTTTTGGCAGCAGCGAGTTCAACAAGTATGACGGTGTGCTGGCACTCTATCACGACCAGGGGCTTATCCCGTTCAAGCTCATGTCGTTCACTGAGGGTGTCAACTATACAGCAGGGCTGGACATCATCCGCACGTCGCCGGCACACGGGACTGCATACGACATAGCAGGTAAGGGGAAGGCCAGCGAGGAGTCGTTCCGTCACGCCGTCAACCTGGCATGCGATATTCTTCGCCATAGGCATGAATACGATGAACTTACGAAAGATCCTCTGAAGTAGTTTGGATATTTGGATTTTCGGATATTCGGATATTCGGATATTCGGATATTCGGATATTCAGATATTCAGATTTTCGGATTATCCGAACATCAGTCCCGTCCGAACATCCGCCCCGTCCGAACATCCGCCCCGTCCGAACATCAGTCCCGTCCGAACATCCGCCCCGTCCGAACATCCGCCCTGTCCGAACATCAGTCCCGTCCGAACATCAGTCCCGTCCGAACATCAGTCTCGTCCGAACATCAGTCCCGTCCGAACATCCGCCCTGTCCGAACATCAGTCCCGTCCGAACATCCGCCCCGTCCGAACATCCGATTTTTTTCCCAAAAAAAGCCCCGCGAAACAAACAAATCATTGGTCCATTCACAATTCACAATTCACAATTCACAATTCACAATCCACGATTCACAATTCACGATTCACAATTCACAATTCACGATTCACAATCCACAATTCACGAAACTAATTAAAAGAGATGAAAAGACTGATGCTTCTTGATGGTATGGCTATGGTTTACAGGGCTTACTACGCCCTCAACCATAACCCCCGCATGAACAGTCGAGGTATGAACACATCAGCCACGCTGGGCTTCACGATGACGCTGTACGACCTGCTGAAGTCGCAACGTCCTACACACTGTGCCGTAGCCTTTGACCTCTCGGAGCCTACCTTCAGACACGAGCAGTATGAACAGTACAAGGCCAACCGCGACAAGATGCCCGAGGATATAGCATCAGCGCTGCCATACATACACCGCGTCATCGCGGGGTTCAACATCCCCGTTGTGACGAAGGCTGGATATGAGGCCGATGACGTTATCGGCACACTGGCCACTATGGCAGAGAACGCAGGTTTTGAGGAGGTGCTGATGGTCACTCCCGACAAGGATTTTGCGCAGCTGGTGACCGACCATGTGCATCTGTACCGTTTCGGACGGGGTGGGAAGCCAGACAGCATATATATGACGAAGGAGGTGTGCGAGGCATTCAGTGTGGAGCGTCCCGAGCAGGTGGCCGACATACTGGGACTGTGGGGAGATGCCATCGACAATATTCCTGGCATACCCGGTGTAGGGGAAAAGAAGGCGAAACAGCTTGTCGCCCAGTTTGGGAGCGTGGAGGCGATGGTGGAGAATGCCGATGAGATAAAGAACGAGAAGCTTCGCAACCTTGTGAAGGAATACAGGGAGCAGGCTTTGTTGTCGAAGAAACTGGCAACCATCTGCCGATGTGTACCTTTGGAGTTTGACGAGGAGGGGCTTGCCTTGCAGCGTCCCGACTACGACGCGCTGGCGGCGCTGTTCGAGGAGCTAGAGTTCCGTGCTTTCGCCAAGAAGATGTACAGCGACCTGACGGTGACCGACCCCGATCTGGCCATGAAGCTCAACCTGAGAGTCAAGACTCCCAAAGGATCCGTCACGCCTAGTTTGTCTCACAAAGGTCACTCAGAAGAGAAGGTGACCTTAACGCTCTTCGACCAGCCAGCCGACGAGCCGGTGGCACCGGTGGAAGAGTTGTCGACATCGAAAGAGGAGAACCACAGGATGGCAACCATCGATATACTCGCTGACCTTCAGAACCGTGACTTTGCCATCTTTCTGGACCAAGACCCCAAGAAGGGCGAAGTGAAGGGTATAGCCTTCGCCACCAGCACGTCGGAAGCGTCATACTTGCCCTTCGACGGGAATGACTATTTCTCGTTCGTGCAGGGTGCAATAGAGAACGAGAAGACGATGAAGATATGCTTCGACCTGAAGCAGTTGAAGCATACTTTTGAGAAGAAAGGCATCCAGGTAAAGGGCAAGGTGTTCGATGTGCAACTGGCGCATTACCTGATAGACCCCGAGTCGCGCCACTATTTGGACTTCATTGTGTCGAGCGTGCTTTCGCAGAAGCTCGACGAGAGCGACGCCGACTATGCCTATCATGCCGCCGAATGCCTGTTGCGGATGCATGCACCCATGCTTCAGAAGTTGACAGACAATGACATGCTGGCACTCTACAATGAGGTGGAGATACCTTTGGTGGATGTCCTTGTAGACATGGAACGCGAGGGAGTGAACATCGACGTCGAAGCGTTGAAGAACTACTCGACGGAGCTGGGCAAGGAGCGGGAAGAGATAGAGGCAAAGATATATGAGATGGCCGGACACCCGTTCAATATCAGTTCGCCACGCCAACTGGGCGAGGTGCTGTACGACGAGTTGAAGGTCACGGAGAAGCCTCCGCTAACAGCCACCAAGCAGTACAGCACGGCCGAGGAGGTGCTGGTGAAGTTCAGGGACAGGCATCCCATCGTGGAGCAGATACTAGAGTATAGGTCGGTGAGCAAGCTGGTATCCACCTATCTGGATGCTTTTCCGAAACTCATCGACAAGAGCAGTGGAAGACTGCATACGATATACAACCAGACGGTCACCGCGACGGGTAGGCTCAGCTCGTCGAACCCCAACCTGCAGAACATCCCCATACGCACGGAGAGAGGCAAAGAGATAAGGCGTGCTTTCGTGGCGCGCGACGCCGACCACAGCATCCTTGCCGCCGACTATTCGCAGATAGAGCTGAGGATTATAGCGTCACTCTCGCACGACGAGAAGATGATTG
>CACZUZ010000039.1 GCA_902784465.1 uncultured Bacteroidota bacterium | reverse complement strand
TTTTTAATGTGTTGTTATTTGATTACAATTTTCTGGGTTTGGCCGTCGAGGCGGAGGATATAGACACCTGTGGCGGGGAATTGTGAACGGTGAAGTGAGAACGGAGAGCTGTCAACTTCAGTAGATAACAATTGGCGGCCCATAACGTCAAAGACTTGAAGCGTTCCCGTACCGGTGATGATAGTCTGGTCGCCACTCTGGTAGGCGAAAAGGGAATTGATAGTTGAGAGTTGGGAATTGTCTTGCGAGAACTTGACGAGGAAGCGGGTGCCTTGGGCAGATGTGTTGTTGCTTGATTGTGTGAAGGTGTAGGTGGGGTTGCTCAGCAGGTCGATGTCGTTGCCTGTCTGCAAGTCAATCAGGTGGAGATAGTCTGCATTCTCCATGGCTTCAACAGAGATGGTGTATTTTCCGGTTTTGCCGCTGAAGTGCAGTGGGAGTTCGGAGGTCTCTGCGTCTATTGCTGCCATTGCATAATTGGAATTCTTCAGATTTATGCTGAGCGAGGGCAGTTCATTGTCGAGGTGGGCAATTTTGGGCAAACCAGTCTTTTCTTCGAAGCTGGTTTCCATAACGGCGTAAGCGACATCCTCGTTAACCCCGTCGCTGACGGTGAATTTCATAGAGTTGCAATAATTCTTGGCAGGAGGATCGGTGACATCGCTGAAGTTGATAATGTGTGTCTGGTCAGCCTTTACCAGCACGGCCTCACCGATTCCAATAGGTTCATTGCTGGTGCGGACATGCCAGCATCCATTGGGGTCAAGGCTGTAGTAGTAATTGGCATCCAGATGGGCGGTGGGTATGGCAGTACCGTAGTAAATCTGGTGAGGGTAGGGGTTGCCAATCAGATTGAAACCACGCATACCGTTGGGCACGGAGTTGGTATTAGTCACTTCATACTGGACGGCACCCTCGTTGTCGATACCCTTGTAGTGAAGGGTGACATTGTCGTTGCCGCTGAAGCGGTAGATATATCCGCGTCCGGCTTCGAGGGTGCTGAAACCTGCAGCGGTACCAGTACTTTCTTTACGGTTTTCCCACTTCATGGAGCTTTCGTTATAGCGGAACATATCGTAGATGCCAGTGGCGAGATTGCTGACACTGGAGATGCTTTCGTAAGTCTGTCCGTTGTCGTGCAATGGCGATGAGATGGCATACCATTTGTTGGGTTCGATGGTTTTTAGGAGGTTATAGTGCTTAAACCTGATGGTGATATCGCCATACGGCATCTGGAAGGTGCTGTTTTCCGTCAGATCGGGTCTTATTTCATCAGTCTCAGTGTATGTGACTGCCAGCACTGCATTGAGGGTGGTAGCGTCGTGTGGGGCGTCGTAGAACACATCCACATAGCGCTGGTCTACAGAGAACACATAGGTCTTTTCGGCAACATTGCCGTGGGCGGGGATGGTAAAGGTGGACGAGCCGTCTCCAGTTCTGACATTTTCGCCACAGGTGATGAAGAAGCATGGCGTAGCACCGTCGTTGGTAAATATGTTATCACCTCTGCTGCCTCTGGCCCTGTTGATATCCGAACTGCCAATCTTACAATTCCAATAGTAGTTGTTTTTATATTTATCATATAAATTTTCATTGTCGTGGTCTCCAGAGATGGCGCCATAATAATAGACGAGATTAGGACTAGAACCTGTTGTATGAGTTGTGGCATCTATTGAGGCTTCTATTACCAGATTGTTTCTCACATAGCCGCCGCCATCGCCCACAATGCCACCGAAACCGGTATTCCCAGGTCCCGCAATCTGGGCAGAACTCGAGCAGTACTCGATAACGCAATTGCTTCCGAAATTGCTTGCTCCGACGACACCACCGTGACTGGATGCGCTGGCATCTTCTGCACGGATAAGGACGTCGTCAAGAACGTGGCAGCTCTGGACTTTGCCGTCTCCTATCAATTGGCCAACAATTCCGCCAACATCATTATATCCTGTAATGTGGGTATTGGATAGGATGATGTTCTTCACAGTGCCACCATCGACATATCTAAATATACCTAGGTGACCGTCGTAAGGACCCATCCCGTCTTTAAATATACGGATACCGCTAATCATGTGGTTGTTACCGTCGAAGATGCCACAGAAGTGCTTGCTATGTTCATCAAGACCAGGGTCTCCTATTGGGGTGTAGTTGTTCTCTTGTTTGGAGGGATCGTTCCATGCGGAGGTGTGTGGGTAAGTGATGTCGGCACACAGCTTGAAGTGTTCGCCGCTGTAGTTGCTGACGCCGTTGGTGACTCGGGTGGACAGCAAGTCGAGCTGATCACGTTCGTAGATGAGGTATGGAGTCTGCTCGGTACCATCGCCCACCCAGCCTATTGTGTAGACTGCCGCCGCCGTAACATTATAGTCTCCCATCTCAAAAGAGCCATTCGTAACGGTCACTGCGGAGTTAGTTCCATCATTGGTCACGCGGTATTCGGAAAAGACAATGCCCTGGGCACGGTTGGCGTGGCTGAGGGTGAATGTTGAATTTTTTTTGTAGTAATTGGTTTCGTTGAAGGTGATGGCCGTGGCTGTTGTTGCTACGGAGACGTATTCGTCGGCAAGGGTGACTTTACATACCTGCTGGACTCCGTCATAATCATTGTACGTAATATTCCCGTTCCCGCCACGACCTATTCCTGCAGTAGCTTTTGCGTTAGTGCTGTTATCGATTATACTGCAATCGATATAGTAGTTGTTAGTATAGTCGTAAGCAGAACTTTGACCGATAATTGCCGCTTTGTAGAATGCTGGATTATAAGCGGAGATGTTTACTCCGTAGGCAAAGTTGTTGCTCAGTCCCTGACCGTAACCGGTTATGCCGCCATAATTGAAAGAGTAGGTTACACCAGCGTCTTCGGTGATTTGGACCGAACTGACGCAATTGCTGATAGTTCCGGAGGTGGCTCCGGATATGCCTCCGTGTCTCTGGCAGCCGGAAGTGACAACGGTGTGTATGTTGACGTCGTTCAACACCTTGCAAGCGTTAATAGTGCCGGTATTGTTGCCTGCAATGCCGCCGATATATTTGTATCCAGTGATTCGGGCATTGGCGAGGACAACGTTTTGGATGGTGCCGCTGTTATTGCCGAACAAGCCCTGGTAGCTGTCGGCACTGTTGTCGCCGTCCTTGTAGATGCGGATGCCTCTGATGGTGTGGTTCTGTCCATCGAAGGTGCCAGCGAAACTGGTGGTAGAATTGCCAATGGCGTTGAAGTTGTGTTCGTTGCTTGCTGCGTTGTCCCAAGCGGTTGAGCAGTCGATGCTGATGTCAGCGCTCAGTTTGAAAACCAATCCGTTGCAGTCGTGTGCGGTACTCTCACTTACCGAGGTGCTGTAGACACCACTGCCGTTGACGTATACGGCAAGGTCTTTCAGTTTGTCGGCGGTGTTGATTTCATAGGCGCTGATGTCGCTGTTGTAGCTGATGCCTCCGATATCGGGGGTCTGTGCCCACGCCGAGGTCGCCGTTAGCGCCACAAGGATAAAAAATACTTTTTTTCGTAAATTCATTTTTTTGGTATTAAAAGATTACTATTTTCTGGGTTATCCCGTCGAGGCGGAGCAGGTAGACTCCGGCGTGTGGGAAGTTGGAGGTCGAAAGTTGAATGCTGTGGTTGACCTCGCGGTGGAATAGCTCGCGGCCCGTGATGTCATAGGCCAGGAGGGTGCCTGTGCCGGTGATGGTCCAGACTGTTCCGTCCCAGTGGGCGAAATGGACAGCCTGGGTCGAAGGGTCATCATAGGTATCATGGTCGCAGTCACCACCGAGACACAAGGACTTTGGCAGTGGAGGGAGTGTGCCTTTTGAAGAACCGTCCACTATGCCAGCAGGGCTTACGGTGATGGTCTCGCCATTGGTTTCGGTGTGGACAAGGACGGCCTCGCCGGCGGCTATTGTGCCATTGCCGTCGGTGTGGGCTGTCCAGCTGCCGTCGGCATTGAGCGAGTAGTGGTCGCGGCTGAAAGGCAATGCCGATGGGTAGGGGTTGCCTATGAGGTTGAAACCCTTGAGTTCGCCGCTGCCGGTGGCGGAGAGCGTGATGCTGTAGGTGGCTTCGTTGTTGGGTTCACCAGTGAAATGGAGCGTCTGCTCGCTGCCGTTGCGGTAGATATATCCGCTGCCGATGGCGAGGGTGGTGAAGGTGTTGTCCGTGGCGCCGTTCCCGCCGTTGTGTTTTTTGTGATTTTCCCAGGTCCTGTTGCTTTCGCTGTAGCGGAAGAGGTCGTAGTAGTCCGTGGCGAGGTTGGTGACATTGGCGATGCTCTCGTAGGTCTGGTTCTCGTCGTGCATCGGCGACGCGATGGCATACCACCTTTGGGGTTCGATGTTTTTTATGAAATTGTAATTCTTCAACGCTATGGTGACGTCACCAGCAGGCATTGTGAAGTATTCGTTTTCGATGACATCGGTTGTCTCGGCTGGGTCGGTGCCGTCCTGGGTTACGGTCAGCACGGCCTCGAAGTTCTCGTCGCTGCCAGAGTAGAGTGCTTGCACACTGCGGCCGGCACCGGCTATATTGAACGTCTGTTCGGCATTGGCGTCGTGGGCGGGGATGGTGATGGAGGTAGCGCCCGCGCCGGCATTGCCTACGTAGGTCAGGAAGTGTGCTGGCACCGCGCCGTCGTCGTTTGTGAGGTCGGCGCCGTTAAGGCCTATGTTGGCGGTGTTGCCTTGGACGGTGCAGTTGTGGTAGTAGTTGTTGCGGTGAATGCCTGCTGTTTTGTTACCGGATATCGCACCCACATCGCTGATTGTGTAGACATTCTGGTCAGTTGAGGCTACATTGGTGATAGTGACACCGTAGGCGTAGTTGTCGTTGACAGAGGCTCCGGAGGCGGAGGTGTAACCCACTATGCCGCCCCATTGGCTGCATCCGTATGCATTCTGAAGTTTGGTGAGGGTGGCGGCACTGGAGCAATGGTTCACGTTGCCGCCGTTGGTGCCGACTACGCCTCCGTGGCAGTCGCTCTGAGTGGTGACCGCATGGATGGTGACAGTGTTTAGCACATGGCAGCGCATGACCTCGCTGGCACCGTCGAGAAGACCCACGATGCCTGCGGTATGTGCGCATCCGGTGATGCGGGTGTCGGCAAGGATGAGATTCTTCACGAGCGCACCGTTGACGTAGCCAAAGAGGCCATGACAACTGGAGTTGTCATCTTTGTACACACGTATGCCGCTGATGGTGTGGTTCTGTCCGTCGAGGGTGCCTTTGAAGTATTTTGTTGTGTTTGTTATGCCGATGGTGACATAGTTGTTTTCGGTGCTGGTTGCGTCGTCCCAGTCGGTGGTGTGGCTGTAGGTGATATCGCCAGCGAGTTGGAAATACTTTCCGTCGTAGTTGCTGACGCCGTTGTTGACGCGGAAAGAGAGCATGTTGAGTTGCTCGGGGCTTTCGATGATGTAGGGGTCACCGCTTGTGCCGCTGCCGCTCCAGTCGTTGGTGGCGGTGATGGTGGCATCGGTGGCCGGCATGGTGAAACTGCCGTTGGGGGTGACGACGATGGGTATGACCATGCCGTCATACGACACCAGCAGTGTCTTGTTGGATTCCCCACCGGTGTAGAGGGCCTGCACACTCTGGCCCGAAGCGGCGACATGGTGGCTTTGCTCTGCTGTGGAGCCGTGGGCCGGGATGGTGAGGGTGAGGGCGTTGCTGCCGGCGTTCTCCCCGTAGGTGATAAAGTAGCCTCTTACCGCGCCGCGGTTGTTGGTGACATCATATCCACTGCTCTCGCCTCCGCTGCCGTAGGTGGCTTCATTGCCGCCAACGGTGAAATTTCTGTAGTAGTTGTTTGAGAGACCGTTGCTGCGGTCGTTTTGCCCCACAACGGCACCACAGTGTTTTACGCCCGACAGCTCGCGCAGGGTTCCGTCAATGTCTTTATGGATGACACGTGCATTGAGGGATAGGCAGTTGGATACTGTTCCCTGATTGGTGTGGTAGCCAACGATTCCTCCTAAACCGCGGCTATAGGATACTTCAACACTGCCTCTGAAGCTGAGGGTTGCCGAACTGCTACAGTTGTTGATGTTGCCCGTGCTGCCCATATTGCGGCCGGCGATGCCTCCGTAATAACGGCTTTGCTTGAATGCCATGTGGATGTCTACATTGTCCAGGACATGGCAGTTTTGGATTGTGCCGCCGTCGTTGGTGCCTACTATGCCGCCGGCATACCAGTAGCCGGTGATGCGTGTGTCGGCGAGGAGGAGGTTCTGCACGGTGCCGCCGCTCACGTAGCCGAAGAGGCCTTGATTGTAGTTGGCCTCTTCGGCTGATAAAACACGTATGCGTATGCCGCTGACGGTGTGGTTGTCGCCGTCGAAGAATCCCCTGAAGGGGTTGCTTACAGTGCCAATGGCGGTGAAGTTGTTCTCTGTGCTGGGAACATTGTCCCAGTAGGTGGTATGGGTGTAGGTGATGTCGTTGTCGAGGCGGTAGTGCAGCGAGGAGTAGGCCTCGTTGTTGCTGTTCGACTTGTTGTTGTTTACGCGGTAGGAGAGCATGTTAAGCTCATGTACACTGGTGATGACATAGGGGTCGATCTGGGTGCCGCTGCCGCTCCATACGGGAGTGATGACCGACGCCACAACAGTAGCATCCGAGGAGGGCATCGTGAAGGTGTTGCCTGTGACGCTGACAGGGTTACTCTGTGCGTCGGTGGCCGAGTAGGTGATGTAGTAGTAGTCGTCGGGAATGGTGCCGGTGTAGCTGACCGTGATGGTGGTTCCGGGCAGGAAATAGTTTGTTGCGTTGTGTGTGAACGATGGTGTGGTGGAGACAGAGATGTCGGTGCCAGTGACAGTGCTCATTGGCACAGCGCCGTTGTTTGCGGTGACATCGGCGCCGTTGCATCCGATGGCGGTGGTGCTGCTGCCTACAGTGCACAGGGCATAGCCGTTGTTGGTCAATGTAACGAAGTTGCCTACGTTGCCGATGATGGCACCCTTGTGGTTGGCGACATTGGCAATGGTGACACCAAAGGCACGGTTGCCCTGGAGTGTGCCGCCTTGTCCGACGATGCCGCCGAAATACGAGCAGTCTGTCACGTTGTCGGCGACGGTGAGAGTTGCGTGACTGACGCACCCCGTCACGCTGCCGGCATTGTAGCCCACAACGCCGCCGTGAAATCGGCTGCCGGTGGATACGGTATGCACAGCCACGTCGTCCATAACTGTGCAGCCCGCCACCTCGCCGCTGCTGTAGCCTGCAATGGCACCCACCTGGTGCTGGCAGGTAATTCTGGTGTTGGAAAGCTTGAGGTTAAGGACATGGCCGTTGTTGCCAATGGCGCCGAAGAGACCTTTTTCCTGGTTGTTGCCGGGGTGATAGATGCGGATGCCGCTGATGGTGTGGTCCTGTCCGTCGAAAGTGCCAGCGAATTTGGTGGTAAAATTGCCAATGGCGTTGAAGTTGTGTTCGGTGCTGGTGGTGCTGTCCCATGCGGTTGTGTAATCGATGCTGATGTCATCGGTCATCTTGAAAACCATTCCGTCACAGTCGTGTGCGGTACTCTCACTTTCCGAGGTGCTGTTGCTGTAGTTGCCGCTACCGTTGACGTATACGGCAAGGTCTTTCAGATTGTCGGTAGTGTTGATTTCGTAGGCTGCCAAAGAATAGTTGTAGTTGATGCTACCGATGCTGGGATGTTCTTGAGCCCATGCCCAGCTTGCGGTTAGCACGACAAAAGCGAAAAGGAGACTTTTTCGTAAAAACATTATTAATGGTGTTAATATAATGGTGTTAAAGATTTATAATTGTTAAATTCTGTGTTCGAATGTTAAATTGGAGAACCTGTTTTTCGCATCGTACGACTATACTCGTCGTCGATTTTACGGATGCAAATATACACATATTTTTCAATACCAATGCTTTTTTTGATAAGGCGCATTAAAATATGTTGAAAACAAATCAATTAGAATATTTTTTAGTTTGTTTAAATATGTTATTGTTAGAGCTTTTTCACAATGTAAAGAGATAATTTCCCCACATTTCTCGACCGCCTTCGCGCGGTCGTGTAATTAAAATCATATTATCGTCTCGTAAATTCGCTTGCCGTTATGTTCAATCCACTGGGGTTCAACGTCGGGCTTGCTTTTCGAGAAGTCGAAAGTCACCAACTCCCTGGATACCGCCGACTCGGTGATGGTTGAACTTGGCCACGCCATGCAACGTGGCGACGAGGGCATGCGACAGCTCACCGTCAATGGCGAAGAGTGCTACGTCTTCTTCAAGCCCCTCGGCGAGACCGACTGGAGTGCGGCCATAGTATGCCCCGAGAAGGACTAGAAAAAGATTTTGTACATTTGCAACAACAAACATAACACCAAGCAAATGATATTAAAGTCTCATATAGAACAGGTTGTACTAAATCAAGCCAGACGAATGTCGACCCTCTGAGGAAATTGGCATCCTACCTGTTGACCAACATCGCCAAACCTTATTCTGCTAACAGGTTGACATCTGTTGCCGACAACGTGTCCACCTCATCAGTGCTTGAGTATATCTCTTATATGAGCGATGCATATCTAATTGATTCTGTAGGACAATATGCCACCAATGTACGCACCACATAACGCAATCCCAAAAAGGTATATGCTATAGACACGGGCATCTCCAGTGCCGTCAGTCTTTCGCAAACCGACGACTATGGTCGATCGATGGGAAGGTTTTTGGATTTCATTCCAAAAAAATGCAGAAAACGAAAAGTTTTTGGATTTCATTCCAAAAACTTTCCTTATATTTGCACTCATAACTAAAAAGCCTGATTATGGATTACATTAAGAGAGACAATAATTTAGCCTACTTGAAGAAGTTTCAGGACTTGCGAATTATCAAGGTCATTACCGGGGTAAGGCGTTGCGGCAAGAGTGTGCTGATGCAACTATTCGCCAACGAACTCAGGACATCCGGAGTGAACGATAACCAAATTATTGTCATCAACTTTGAGGACTATGATTTCCTAGAGCTGCGCAACCCAAAGAATCTGTACAATTTTGTGAACAGCCGCTTGGTCAAGGACAAGATGAATTATGTGTTTCTTGACGAGATACAGCATGTTACGGATTATGCCGACGTGGTGGATGCCCTTTACATTAAGGAAAACATTGACCTGTATATAACCGGTTCGAATGCGTACATGTTATCAAACGAGATAGCAACATTACTTTCTGGCCGATATGTCGGGATGAAGCTGCTGCCTTTTTCGTTTAAGGAGTATGTGTCTGCACGAGGAAACAGAGAGCCAAAAGACCGGCTTTATGCCGACTACATAACCTATTCGTCATTCCCATACGCTGCCAGTATAAGGCAGGATCCACAGATTATAAACGATTATTTGCGAGGAATATACAGCACCATAGTGCTAAAGGATGTGATGCAGAGGAACAATATTGGCGACTCGATGGTTCTGGAGAGCGTGATGGCATTTCTTGCCGACAATATTGGCAATACGTTGTCGACAAAAAAGATTGCAGACACCTTGACATCGGCTGGACGTAAGATTGATGTGAAAACTGTTGAAAAATATCTCACAGCTCTCTGTGAGAGTTGTATTGTCTACCCAGTAAAGAGGTATGACGTGAAGGGACGAGGTCTGCTGAAAACCATGGAGAAATACTACCTTGTGGATGTGGCGCTACGCACAATGTTGCTTGGAATACGCGGCGTAGACTACGGCCGTGTACTGGAAAACGTTGTTTTTCTTGAATTGATGCGCAGATACCCCAATGTGTACATTGGTAAGATGGATAATATGGAGATTGATTTTATTGCCACCAACGGACAGGAAATCAATTATTACCAGGTGTGTGCATCGATGAGAGACGAGGCAACTCGAGAACGCGAATTGAAGCCTCTTGAGACCGTTGGCGATAACTTCCCCAAAACCGTGTTGACCCTCGACCCCGACCCTGTGACCTACTACAACGGCATCAAACAGCAGAACGCTGTCGACTGGCTGCTGGAGTGATTAATTATTGGTGATTCGGGCCGTCTCCTCCCACACGGGCGGCTTCTTCGGCTTAGGCTCTTTCTTCTTCACGTAACGCTGGCGGTAAGAGGCCTTCCTTGAGGAGCCGCCACGCTCCTTGTCGAGCAGGAAGTCGGTCTTGGCCTGGTTGTAGACCTCAGCGGTGAAGCCCTTCTCCCCCACCCTCTTCATGCAGAGCTGCTTGAGCTGGATATTGTCGCGCAACTCGGCAGCCCACTCGTCAAACTCGGTGGCAACCATCTTGTTGCCAATCTCGATTTCGAAGAGCGGAGCAGCGGCAAGCAAAGCCTGCTCCAGCTGGTCGGAGTAATAGGCCACACCCTTGGCGACACGTTCTTTGAGGAAAGGGTCTTCGATGTTGTTGCCGTTGGACATCAGTATCTTGGCAATCTGCGAGCGGAACTTCTCACCTACACTTGCCATGTTGACGATGTCGCCATTGGCAAGCTGGTTCATCTTACGTGTTGCATCAGGCAGCTGCCGGCCAAGGTAGCGGCCAAACAACTCGTTGAGCCGTTCGGCACTGTGCATGACCATAGAGAAATCAAAGAGTTCGTTGAGCTTTTCGATGAAGTAAGCAGTCCTGAAACCGCCCAGTTCCTGCTGTACCTTGTCTTCTGTAGGGATGCTGCCATTGAACTCGAGGATGTCGAGATTGTCGAACACACAATTGGCACTGATGGGCGAAGCCAAAACCAATCCCTCGAGCGTGCGACAACGGCTAAGTGCCACATACACTTGCCCGTAGGTGAATGCCGAGGCGGCATCAATAATAACTTTGTCGAAGGTAAGGCCCTGGCTCTTATGCACCGTGATTGCCCACGCCAACCGCAGAGGATACTGGATAAAGGTGCCGTCGACCTTCTGCTTTATCTGGTTGTCGCTCTCATCAATCTCGTATTTGATGTTCTCCCAGCGTTCCGGAGAGACAACAATATGATTGCCTTCGCGGTCCACAACCGCAACGCCCTCCTCCGGGTCGTAGCCTTCGACGGTGGCAATCTTGCCGTTATAGTAGCTATGGCCCGAGCTGTCGTTCTTGACGAACATCACCTGGGCACCCACCTTGAGGGTGAGGTTTTGGTCGGTAGGGTATGACGTTGGCGGAAAATTGCCCTCTATGGTGGCTCTAAGCTGGAAAGGGGGCGACGTGAGAGCGGCCAACTTACGCTGGTTGACGTTGTCGGCCTGGTAGTTATGCGTTGTCAGGCGTATATAGCCCTCATTGTCGGGCGGATTGAAGGTGCGGTCGTAACGCTCGTTGAGGGCATCGAGGGTGGCGCGGTCGAAACGGTTGTCGCGTATGTTGTTGAGCAGCGTGATGAAACGCTCGTCCTGCTGGCGAAAGATATGTGTCAGCTCGATGGTGACATAGTGGGTCTTCTGCAACGCCTTGCTGTGGAAGAAGAAAGGCGACTTGTAGACCTGCTCCATGTAGGGCTTCTCATCGTCGGTGACGACGGGTGGCAGCTGCTGCACGTCGCCTATCATCAGCAGCTGTACGCCGCCAAAGGGGCGGCTGTTGCGACGGTAGCGTCTGAGGGTCATGTCGATGGCGTCGAGCAGGTCGGCGCGCACCATGCTTATCTCGTCGATGATGAGCAGGTCAAGGGTGCGGATGATATTGATTTTCTCCTTGCGTAGCTGCTTGAACTTGTCGGGCATCTGATACTCGGTGACAAGTTCTTTGACATCAGGCAGATAAGGACACAACGGCAGCTGGAAGAAGGAGTGTATCGTCACCCCCGCAGCATTGACGGCGGCCACTCCCGTTGGCGCCACCACAACGCTACGCTTCTTCACGCTCGATGCGATATGGTGCAGGAATGTCGTTTTGCCAGTGCCGGCCTTACCCGTGAGGAAGACCGACACATTAGTAGCTGTTATGTATTGCTCCGCAAGCTCAAGTTGAGTCATGATAATATGTGAATGGTGAATTGTGAATTGTGAATTGACGATTGTACTGCGTAGCCAATTATCAATTCTCAATTTTCAATTCTCAATTTAACTTATTGGCACGCGGCGGTCGAGGCCGAAGGTCATGGGCGAGACCTTGAGCTGGGGGGCAAACTGGAGACGCTTCCACTCGTTCTGGCGTACCTTGCGGAGAACCGTCGCCACGAGGTCGGGGTCATATCCCTCCTCAACAATCTCTTCTTGCGACAGTTGCTCTTCGATATGGAGGTTAAGGATGGTGTCGAGCAGCGTATAGTCGGGCAGCGAGTCGCTATCTTTCTGACCTGGACGCAGTTCGGCAGAAGGAGCCTTGTGGATTGAATTCCAAGGTATAATTTCGCTGTCGCGGTTAATCCATTCGGAGAGTTGGTAGACTTCAGTCTTGTAGAGGTCGCCGATAACGGAGATGGCACCGCAGCTGTCGCCATAGAGGGTGCCGTAGCCCATGGCAGCCTCGCTCTTGTTGGTGGTGTTGAGCACCAAGGCTCCGAACTTGTTGGAATAGGCCATCAGAATATTGCCGCGTATGCGCGCCTGCATATTCTCCTCGGTGACATCCTCGGCGCGGTCACCAAAAACAGGCTTCATGGCTTTGCGAAGGGTGTCGAAGCACTCCTTGATGGGCACGATGTCATATTTGACACCCAGGTTGTTGGCGAGGTCCTCGGCATCCTTCACCGAGTGGTCGGTGGAGTACTGCGAAGGCATCAGTATGCCATGCACGTTCTCGGGACCAAGGGCGGCGGCGGCAAGGGCACATACCAAGGCTGAATCGATACCGCCACTGAGACCTATGACGCAACGCCGTAAGCCGTTCTTGGAGAAGTATTCGCGAAGGCCCATAACCAAAGCCTTGTATACCAATTCGACAGCTTCCGGCTTCTCGTCTTCGCATGAACTGAGAAGCTGGAGGTCAACGCTCTGGCTATACTCCTCGAAATAGGGGAACTGGCACAACACCGAACCCGCCGCATTGAGAGCCATAGAGCCACCAGCAAAGAGGAACGGACCCTCCCCGCCGATGCGGTTGACGAACACCAGCGAGGCGTTGAGGTTTTCAACTATCTTGTGCATGCGGTAGCGGATGCTGTATGGCTTGTTGTATTCGAAGATGTTGCAGCCACAGCAGATAATCATGTCGGGCTGTTCGGAGTGCCCTTTCGTGAGCTCCTTGAGGTCTTCGTAGAAGCCTATCGCAATCTCCTGTCCTTGGAAGTTGACTGACTGGACACCCTCGCCACGCACAAAATATTTCTGCTCGTCGGGGGCCAGATATTTCTTGGTGACAATCGCGCGGATGGCGCAGTTCTGTACAAAGACGATGGCGTTGCAGAGTCCCTTGTCCTGCACCTGTAGTGGAAGTCCTACAAGGAAAGCGCGATGCTCAGACATGGCAACAAGCTGTTGCAGAGCAGCCTGCGAACGTTTCTGGATGTCGGTATATGCGGCAGAGCCGAAGAGCGGATACCCGCAGAGGGTGCAGGCCGGGAAGACGGTGAGCAAGGCGTCGCGCGACTCCTTCGTATCGAGCTCAGCCATAATCCATCTAAGGTTCTCTTCTGGATTGTTGGTGAGGATGTTATGCTGTACGATGTGAACGTTCATGGTAGTTGTAAGTTGAAAGTTGATGTTCTTTTTTAAGGTTTATTTCAGGCCTGGCCAGGTGCCTACGATGTTCTTGCACTGGGTGTAGGTTGAGGAGCAGTTGAAAACTTTGTAATACTCGCTGTTGTAGGGCTGTATTACCTCGACTGCACGCTGGAAACTGTCCCAACCATGAGCCAGAATGTAGAGATAATAGACTGTGCCGCCAGTGAGTGGGGCATCCTTGACGCCATTGGGGCTGGAGCACATCTCCACGGTATAGGGCTCGTCGGCGGTGTAAGCGTTCTTGTTGTTGGCACCTTTCAGCAGAGCAGCAGCCATGTAACGCTGAATGTAAGGGTCGTTCGACGAGCTGTACTGCGAGGGTACCAGCTTGGTTTTAAGTATGCGAATAATGCCGTCGGAGGTGGCGGAGCCATTGCAGAGCAGTTCCAGGCATTGCTTGCCTACTGCGGCATCCCGAGCATAGAGCTCTATAGCCATGGGAACCATAGCGGCAGCGCCTTGCGGCGACTTGCCTAAAAGGGTGTTGTAGACTGCCTCAAATTCCTTGTAGTTGGACGGAACATTGGTGAAAGTGACTGATGAGGTGGCTTTTTTGTGTTCTTTCGACTCGAAGTTAATCTTGCCGTCGACAGTATAGACATGGTCGCCATAGGTAAGGGTGTTGCCATCCAGCTTGATATCAGGAGCAGACTCTTTTTTGAGGCTGTTGCCAGCGGCAGCATCAGGATTGGTATTGGCACCATTGCTGTTGCAAGAAACGACGGTGAGAAGGCTCAGGCCTATAACGAGGGCAGCAAGCGGCTTGCCACTAAGGAACATAAGTTTCATTGTATTATTGTTTTGGACGCGAATAACTCAAAATGGAAATATTCTGGAGAGCTCGGCTCCTTAAAAAAAAGGACAGTTCGTCTCAGCTGCGATAGGGCGAGAAGCCTGATGGATTCATGATTGCATAAAGCAGATGACTCCCTCGAGATGAGATGAACCGTCCCTGCAACTGGTAACTGCTACCAGTTCAGTATTTTCTTGAAGTCGTAAGCCTCTGGGTTGGGGAGGTACTTCTTGGCGGCCTCGTAGTCGGCAGGGGTGATGTAGTCCATAATGTCGTTGACATAGCTCTGGACCTTGTTGCTGTTGACGTTGACGAGACGCGGAGGAATCTTGCCTGTGGCGGGGTCCTGAAGGTCTTTGAGATAGAGAGGCGACACGGTTCCCTGATGGTCGACATAGACCATGCAGCCGGTGCATCCCTGGTTGAAGAGGGTGTGGACACCCATACCCATCAAAGAACAATAGGTGAGGTCGAAGGCGATAGGCGTATGGCAACGAATCTCGTAGCCAATCTCGACGGGGCGGCTCTTGACCTTGAGGCCAAGCTCCTTGACCTTGCGTTCGAGCAGGTCGTTGAAGATGTGCGCTTTCGAGACCTTGCCCAGCTCGGGGTGACCATGCTCGTCGTAGCTGAAGTGGATGCCGCTCTTGGCAATTTCTTCGTCGCTGAGACTGTGGAAGACACCCTCCGAAATCATGGCAGCACCATAGTTGATGCCCATGAGTTTGCGTTTGACGATGCATGAGACCACCATGTTGACAATCTTCTCGACGGTGATAGTGGTTTTGTTGAAGAACTCAGGGATGATGACCATCGGATAATGGCAGGCTCCGGCGATGCCGAGGGCAAGGTGGCCGGCGGAGCGTCCCATGGCACTGACCACAAACCAGTTCTCGCTGGTGCGGGCATCTTCCATGACGGCGGTGGCCAGGACACAGCCTTGTGCCTTGGCGCTGTTGTAGCCGAAAGTGGGACTGCTGTTGGGCAGCGGCAGGTCGTTGTCGATGGTCTTGGGTACGTGGATGTTGGCGATGGGATAATGCTTGTCGGCCAGGAACTTGGCTATGCGGTTGGCTGTCGAAGCGGTGTCGTCGCCGCCCACGGTGACGAGGAGCTTGATTTCGTTGTCGGTGAAGAGTTTGAGGTTGAAGCGTTGCTCAAAATCCTCTGGAGTGGGTTTGAAACGGCTCATTTTCAGTATCGAACCGCCTTTGTTGAAAATCTCGTCGGCTGTGAGGAAATCGAGATCCTGCATACGAGGCTTATCGGTGAAGAGGGCGCTGTAGCCGCCATGAAGACCGATGACGCGGTAGCCGTCACGGAGAAAGGTCTTGGCAACAGAAGCCACAACAGTGTTCATTCCAGGGGCGGGACCACCGCCAGTGAGTATTGCAATGGATTTTGACATAGGTTAATGTTAAAAGTTAAAGGTTAAAGGTTATGGTTTAAAGAATTAAGTGTTCTTACACACCAATTCCATTATATTTCGAAAGTGCAAAAATACAAAAATAAATGAAAACGAAGACGAAAACGAAAAAAAAACATTATCTTTGCAGATATATTCTATGAAAAGAATGGCAAATAGAATATTGAAATCTAGAACAATACATGAAAGAACTAATTTTCGCAACAAATAACAAGCATAAACTGCAGGAGGTGCAGGAAATGCTCGCAGGAGTGGTCAACATCCACAGCCTTTCTGAGATGGGTCTTGAGGGCGATATACCAGAGACGGCGGACACTCTGGAAGGCAATGCCTTGCAGAAGGTGGAATGGGTGCTGGAACAGCTGAAGAGTAAGGGTGGCGATGTGAGGGTGGACGGCGTCTTTGCCGACGACACCGGCCTAGAGGTTGAAGCCCTGGGCGGCAGGCCTGGTGTCTACTCTGCACGCTATGCCGGCGAGCATTGCTCATTCGACGACAACATCAACAAGATGCTTGGCGAGATGGAAGGCAAAAGTAACCGTCGCGCCTGTTTCCGCACGGCTATATGTCTGGTGGAGAACGGAGAACGGAGAACGGAGAACGGAGAACGGGGAACGGGGAACGGGGAACGGAGAACGGGGAACGGGGAACGGGGAACGGAGAACGGAGAACGGAGAACGGAATATTTTGAGGGGCGAGTGGACGGCATCATACTTACAGAACGCTATGGGAAAGAGGGCTTTGGTTATGACCCCATATTTATGCCCGACCGCTTTGCCGTCAGCTTTGCCGAGATGCCTTTGGAGGTGAAGAACCGCATAAGCCACAGAGGAAGGGCTGTGGCGAAACTGGTAGAGCATTTGAAAGCCAATAGTTAATCAAGGCCCTACGATTCAAATGCAAAACGTTAATGACAAGACATGAAAGCCGAATATAAGAAAGTATATCCCACAGAGATTCTACAAGGCTTTACGGAGACATCTATGTACGTCATGATGTTATACGAGCCGATGGGTGGACGCAAAGTGCCGGTCATGATAGGTCGCCACGAAGCAGAGATGATAATGATAGAACAGGGCAACCAGTCTCCCAAACGCCCCATGACCCACCAGCTCATCGTCAACATCATGGAGAGTTTTGCACTGACGCTGAAGCTTGTACGCATCGACCGCTTTGAAGAGGGCATCTTCTACGCTTCCCTCGTCGTGAGCGACGGTTTCAACACCCACACGATAGACGCACGTGCCACTGACGCTGTACTGCTCGCCATCCACCAGTCGGTGGACATAGAGATGGCCGAGACCGTATTGGCCGATACGGGTTTTACGGTGCAGAACGATGACATAGACATCAGTGCCTCGCTCCCCGGCTCGGAGACACGCGAGGAGCTGGAAGAGGAGCTGCGGCACTGCGAGGAGAACGAGGAATACGAGCGGGCCGCCGAGATAATGGAAGAAATTAAACGGAGAAATGCCTGAATGCATGAATGTTTGAATGATTGAGTGCTACGCAGTCAAATCATACGCGGTAGCCTACTCAAGCATTCAAACAATAACACAATCAAACATTATCAAACATGACAACACTTTTTGACCAAGCAGCAGAATACATCAAGACCAGAACAAAATACCGGCCGACCACGGCCATCATTCTTGGCAGCGGACTCGGCAAACTGGCCGACAGCATCAGCGAAGCCGACATTATACCCTACAGCGACATCCCCCATTTCAAGGCCAGCACTGCTGTAGGCCACAAGGGGAACCTCATCTTCGGACTCCTCGACCGTACGCCGGTGATGGCCATGCAGGGACGCTTCCACTACTACGAGGGCTACACTATGCAGGAGGTGACATTCCCCGTCCGCGTGATGAGCCGACTAGGAATCAGGCGACTGCTTGTCAGCAATGCTGCAGGCGGCATCAATCCTGCCTTCGCCGTGGGCGACATGATGATCATCACCGACCATATCAACTTCATGCCCAACCCCTTGATTGGCAAAAATATCGACGAGATGGGTCCCCGTTTCCCCGACATGACCACCGTCTACAGCCGTGCGCTGCGCAAGCGTGCCCACGCCGCTGCCGCCGAGCTGGGAGTGACGCTGCGGGAAGGGGTATATGTAGCCGAAACAGGCCCTACCTACGAGACACCTGCCGAATACCGCATGTTTGCCATGCTGGGCGGCGATGCCGTGGGAATGTCGACAATACCCGAAGTTATAGTGGCACGCCACTGTGGCATGGAGATATTCGGCATGAGCGTCATAACCAACTGTGCCAAAGACCTCAGCGAAAGCTGCCAGAATGATGGCGACGACGTGGTGCGTGCCGCCGACCGTGCCGCCGACACGATGACAGAACTGTTTAAGAGAATGGTGAACGAATGATACAAAGGGTTGATGTTCAATAAAATCACGCTCATATTATCTTTTTGCATTTCGTTGCTTATCTGCAACGTGGTGAATGCACAGGAGAAATTAACCTACGGCATTGATCCGCAGCGCGACTCAGCAGCCTTTGAACGCTACAGGGCTCACCTCGACCTGATTCGCCGCGAACGTCCAACGGTGGCGTTGGTGCTTAGCGGCGGAGGTGCCAAGGGTGCAGCCCACATCAGCGTGATACGCTACCTGGAGCGTGCCGGCATACCCATCGACCTCATTCTGGGTACAAGCATAGGTGGCCTTGTCGGCGGACTGTATGCCTGCGGCTACGACGCCGAAAGTCTGGAAGCCATCATCCGCAGCCTGGACTGGGACAACCTGCTATACGACAGCCATCACCGCAAATACGATGCCCTCTCTCAAAAGGACTATGACAGACAATACGAGCTCAGCATCCCCTACGGCACCTACCGATGGGACTTCCATCGCCCCGAGACCAGCCGCCGTGTGCTGCTCCGCGACGGCATAGTGCAGGGCCGCAACATCGAAGACCTCTTCGCCTCGCTGCTTGTAGGCTATGGCGACGAAGTCGACTTCCTCTCCCTACCCATCCCCTTCGCCTGTGTGGCTAGCGACATGATAAGCGCCAAGCCGAAGGTATGGCATTCGGGCAGCCTCCTGCAGGCACTCCGCTCAACCATGTCGATACCAGGTCTTTTCACACCCGTCAAGAGCGACAACATGGTCTTGATGGATGGCAGCATGCGCAACAACTATCCTGCCGAGATAGCCAAACAGATGGGAGCCGACATAATCATAGGTGTTGACATCTCGACCCCCTCGCTGGATGCCTCGCAGATGCGCAGCATGCTCGACATCGTAATCCAAACCAACGACGTCCTGGGCCGCGAGTCGTACAACGCCGGACTCGCCGCTACCGACATCTATATTCAGCCCGACCTCTCCGACTTCTCGCTGCTCAGTTTCGACAAACAGAGCATCGACTCCATCATTCTTCGCGGACAGCGGGCCGTGGAAGCGGTAGCCGACCAAATAGACAACCTCAAGGTCCGCCTCAACAACCCCAATATTCACCGGTCGCACAACCCCTTCATCCGCAAGGCCATCGACCTGCACAACAGCGTCGTCAAAGTGGACAAGGTCTCTTTCCTCGGCATCAACGCCAAAGAGGAGAAGTACCTACGCCGACTTCTGCATATCGAAAACGCCGACAAACGCGTCGTTCACATCGTCGAGCTGGAAGAGTATATATCACTGATAATGGGTACCAAAGCTTTTGAGAAAGTGACCTATCAACTGCTCGGCGAGGCAGAACCTTACACCTTACAGTTCAGCTGCTTTCGTGCCCCCATCAACCAGGTTGGCGCCAGCATACGTCTCGACACCCGCGACTTCACAACCCTCCTTCTGCACTACGGAGTCAACACCCACCAACTCACCGGCAGCCGTCTCGACTTTGCCATGCGACTCGGTTTCGACACCCGCATTTCTACCGCCTACTCCATCAGCACTGGACGCGGCATAGAGCTAAACACAACATTATCATTCCAATCCGTTTTGAATGGTGACTTCAAAACACAGGAATACGACTACAGGATTGACCACAACCTTGCTCGCGCCGACGCCCATATAGCATTTCTCCCCTGGCGAAGGATGAGTCTCGTGCTCGGTTTCCAACTCGACTACCTATACATCACCTCCCTGCTTGCCGACATCAACAGACCCTACGACAACATCGAAAACATCAACAAAACCAACATCTTCCCCTCGCCTTATTTCACCCTTCGTCACGACTCGTTCGACGAGCCTTACTTCCCGACGCAAGGTACTCTTTACCAAGTCTCATATAACACATACCTCAAAGGGTTGAAAAGCGCTTCGCCCGTAACGCACGCAGCGCAAGTACACTACCTGTCGGCTCACAGCTTAGGCCGGCTCACATTCATGCCTGTCATCGATGCTCGTATCGTCACTAACGATATCTTCCCCTACATCAATATGCTAGCTGTGGGCGACGCCAACCATACAAAACAGCATCACATCACATTTGCCGGCATAAGCACCCCCTATGCCACCAAGCGCCTCCTCGGAGCCGCCGGCTTGCACACACGCCTCAAAGTGGCCAAAAAGCACTACCTTACCGCCACAGCACAGCTACTCCACGAGGCGAACGATTTCAAGAGCCTGATTGACAAGGACAAATCAGACTCTCATATCGGCCTGTCTCTGGAGTATGCCTACAACTCATTCATCGGCCCGTTGCGATTCAACGTCCACTGGTCGGACATTACTAAATCGATGGGCTTCTATTTCAGTATAGGTCTTGATTTTTAACTGTTTATCACCGATGCTATATTCTCAAGGGCTTCCTTCAACATGGCATGGGGACAACCAAGATTGAGGCGGAAGCAGCAACTGAAGGCTTCACCACCAAAGGTGGTTCCGTCGTTCATCACCACCTTTGCTTCATTGATAAACCTGTCGGCCAACACCTTATGATCTATGCCGTATGCCGAGAAGTCCAACCATGCCAGATAAGAGGCTTCGGGCAACACAGGCTTGACCTTGGGCATCTTGGCGGCGAGGAAGTCCTTGAGCAATGCGACGTTGCCATTGAGGTAGTCAAGCATTTGAGCGAGCCATTCCTCGCCATTGGCAAAAGCGGCCTCGGCGGCGGTGAAGGCGAAAATGTTGCCGCCAGCCACACCCAGAGCGTCCAGCCAGCCAAAGAAGCGTTTGCGTATCGCCTCGTTGGCAACATAACAGATCGAACTGCCGAGACCGGCGATGTTGAAAGTCTTGCTGGGAGCCATAAAGGTGAGGCTATTGTCTGCCGCCGACGGAGAGACCGTACTGAAACTCTGATGTTTGTGAGGAGGGAGTGTAAGGTCGGCATGAATCTCGTCGCTGACGACGAGGATTCCATTCCGCTCACAGATGTCGGCTATCCTTGCAAGTGTTTCCCTGCCCCATATTGTGCCGGCAGGATTGTGAGGATTGCTCATAATGAACAGTTTACAACCTCTGGCTTTACGCTCAAAATCATCAAAATCCACAGCGAAACGACCGTCAATAATCCTCAAAGGGGAGCATACCAGTTCTCTCCCACTCTCATTGGGCAGATTGAGGAACGGTGGGTAGACAGGAGTGGTAACCAGCACCTTGTCGCCCTGTTGTGTGAAGCAAAGCAGGGTATAGGCTATACCAGCCACGATGCCGGGAATGAAATGCAGGCTCTCTTTTGTGGTGTTGATTTCATAATGTTTATGCAGCCAGCTGGTTACGGCGTTCCAATAGCCTTCGGAGGGCATGGTGTAGCCCAACACCTCGTGGTTGCAGCGGTGGCGTATGGCATCGAAGACGAAGTCGGGAGAGCGGAAATCCATGTCGGCCACCCACATAGGCGTAAGGTCGTCGCGACCATACATGGAGGGCAGGGCATCCCACTTGAAGCAGTCGCTTCCCTTGCGCCCAATTATCTCATCAAAGTTATATTTTTTCAAGGTTTTTGTGGTGTTAATGGTTGAAAATCAATAATTGTTTCTTCTCTTCGCTGACGCGAAAACTCTCTTTTGCCTTCTGTATTGTCTTGCGGCGTACCCATTCCGGCAACCCAGCGATGACCGGCAACGTCGCATCCCACTGTTTTGCCAATGCAGTGGCAAAATACCAAGCTTGCATCATGCGTATGTAATACTCCTCGCGGACGATGGCAGCAACCCACTGAAGCTGTTGATGATCAAAGGCTTTGTCGAGAAAAAAGGCCTCCAGAACACCAATTCCGAAACGCACGGTATACTCATTGTCAGCTTTTATCCAGCGTTGTACATGAAGTAGCACATCTTCGGTATGCTTAGCAAAGCATCGCGGACGAAGCCCATCGCAAGTCGCCCAATTGTTAACGTATGGCAGGAACCGTTCAACCTGTGCAAGGCAAGTATCATATTCCTTCATGCCAGACAAAATGATGGCATGTAGCTGGTTTTCTTCATAGTAGCGGTGAGGCAGTTCAACAAGGAACTCCTCAACGGCTCCCTCCTTGACTATCTCCTTGGCCAACATTCGTAAGTTGGGCATTCGCACACCGATGATATAGTCCTCAGGCATTCCCGGAACCAGTCCCTTGTGAAACTCGCGATATTTCGAATCCTGCAATGCAAACAAACGTTCCTCTATATTCATATCTTTTTCAATATTTTATTGTAGGTACACCTCACGCCTGAACCCAAATCACTAGGTTCCAACATCAGCAGGCTACGCTTCAGTTCGCCAAGCAACTCAGGGTAAGGAAGACTCAAACTGTATGCCAACTTCATGCAAAGTGAGCGGACGCCGTAGGGCTCTTCCGCCATCATCAGATGTTCCATGCTGAAATCAAGCAAGTTGACATAGTATTGCGGCACATCGTCCGGATCAAATACCGACCAGTCGATACGTTCCAAGAGTGTCAGCGTGATGCGCCGCAACGAGACATTGTTGGTCGTCGTGGCAATCTCCACCAGTTCCTCCCGATGCTCAGCAATATACTCATTATCAGTCTTTGGCAAATGCGTCAACACCCACGCCGCATCCACCGCATGGTCTCTCACCACCTCCGCGAACAACTCCTCGCGAAAAGCCGCATCCTCATGCGCCCTCCGCGCCATCGCCTTTATTTCATCAACATGTATCGTCGCCATGATAGCGATTACTTTATCTCGATGCCGCCGAAATGGCAGTGGCCTTTAAGATAGAGGGTTTTGGCGCCGTCGGGATGCTGGGTGGCGCAGTCGCAATCGACGCCGGCAAAGGCGGTGTCGATACCATTAATGACAGTGACACCTTTGTCGACACGGATTTCCATGCCGCCGAAACTGCAGTCGACATTGATGACGGCACCGTCACGGATGTCGGCATGACGCAGGTCGAGGCTGACAAAACCGAAGCTAGTGTGTACATCAACGCCCTCAAAAGTCTGTCCGTCAAAGCTATAGTCCTGCTTACTAAAGGAAACATCTATCTTTTGGAACTTGCCTCCGTCCATGACAATGGTCTTGGGATTGCTGGAGGTGTGGCAATGTCCGCAGCAACTTTTTTTATTGAAGAAGAGCAACGAGATACCCCAAACCATAGCGACAAGGCAGATGATATACTTCCAAATATCACCCCAGATGATAACATTACGTGCCGCCAGGAGCAGCAGTATACCAATGCCGAGCCCGATGATGGAGCCTGTCTTGTGCTTGTCATTGAAGAGGTTGACAAAACAGGGCACGATGATGAAGATGGTCCACCACCCTTCTAAGCTAATGCTAATCAGTCCGCTAAGTTCCAAGGCCCACACAATACCGAAAGCCAGGAGGGAGATGCCACCTATGATTTTACTTGTACGTTTCATTTATTATTGTTTTATAAGTAAAGGAGCAGACCATAGGTGCTGCTCCTTGTTAGTGATCTTTGCGGGAAAAAAGGTTATTTCTGCATGGTCTTCAGGCGCTCGGTGAGCATGGGGACGATCTTGTGGAGGTCGCCCACAATGCCGAGGTCTGCCACCTGGAAGATGGGGGCGAACTTATCCTTGTTGATGGCGACGATGTATTCGCTTTCCTCCATGCCGGCGAGGTGCTGGATGGCACCGCTTATGCCGCAAGCCATATAGAGGGCGGGGCGGACAGTTTTGCCGGTCTGGCCCACCTGACGGCTGGCATCCATCACGCCGGCATCGACCATGGCGCGGCTGCTGGAGACTTCGCCGCCGAGTTCTTTGGCGAGGGCTT
>CACZUZ010000038.1 GCA_902784465.1 uncultured Bacteroidota bacterium | reverse complement strand
CTCGAAAACTGTTTCTACATGAAAAAAACAATATTGTCTACTTCAAAAAATAATTAACCATTAAAAAATTTTTTGTGTCCACTTTTTCAAGCTGCTACATTTGAAACAATTATTCGTCAAGAAAAGTGTACCTTTGAAACAATTATTCGTCAAGAAAAATGTTGAAATATCCATATTATTCATCAAGAAAAGTGTATCTTTGCAACAATTATTCGTCAATAAAAATGTTGCCAATATGAATAGAATGCTTTATAATCAATTAGTTGAATGGAAAAACGATTTAAACAGAAAACCATTAATTCTTGAAGGAGCCCGTCAAGTGGGTAAAACTTGGCTAATAAAAGAGTTCGGAAGAAACGAATTCTCGAATATGGTATATGTCAATTGCGCTGATGAACCATTTGCAAAACAACTATTTCAACGAGACTTGAAACCCGACAGGATATTAATGGAAATAGCTATCAACACAAACCAACGCATTGTGGCAGGGAAGACCCTCGTTGTATTTGACGAAATACAGGAATCTCCCAATGGCATATCGGCAATGAAGTATTTTTGTGAAGATGCACGTGAACAACATGTTATAGTTGCAGGGTCGTTGCTCGGAGTGGTGCATCATCCTGGCGAGTCATATCCTGTGGGGAAAGTGGACATATTGAGACTCCACCCCATGTCGTTCGAAGAATTTCTTTGGGCAAGAGGGTGTAACCAACTTGCCGACGCATTGGCAAACTGCGAATGGGACATGCTGGAAGGGGTGAAAACCAAGCTGGAAGATATGCTGCGCCAGTATTACTTTGTGGGAGGCATGCCAGAAGTAGTTCTTAATTGGTGCACCAAACAAGATGTATTCAGCATCAGACGCTTGCAGAAAAGAATCATCGACTCGTATGCCAACGACATATCAAAACACTCGGGAGTGGAATCAGAACGGATTCGCATGGTGTGGAACAGCATACCAAGCCAGTTGGCCAAAGAGAACAAGAAATTCATCTATGGTGCAGTTAGAAAAGGGGGAAGAGCAAAAGACTTCGAAGTGGCTATACAATGGTTGGTGGATGCAGGATTGGTACACAAAATATATCGTTGCAAGAGTCCTGATATGCCTTTGAAATTTTATATGGACTTCGATTCATTCAAACTGTATCTCCTTGACGTGGGTCTGCTGGGAGCATTGTCGGGAGCAACGCCAGCCCAAATGATGATAAACAATGATGTATTCAAAGAATTCAAGGGTGCATTTGCTGAAAACTATGTACTGCAACAACTTATGCTTAACGAAGAGACGGTTGTGGGATATTATAGCAAAGAAAACTCCAAAGTGGAGATAGACTTCCTGGTGCAGACCAACAGCCGTGTCATACCTATTGAGGTAAAGGCCGACGAAAACGTGAAGAGCAAGTCGTTGCGACAGTTCGTCACCATCGACAACGCCGACAAAGGACTCAAAGGCCTCCGCTGTTCGATGCTACCATACAAGGATCAAGAATGGATGGAAAACATTCCGCTATACAGTATCAAGGCATTTTTACAATTAGGAATGAGGAATGAGGAATTGTTTAATGAAATATAGAAATATGAAAGAAGAAAATATAATCATGAATAAAGCAAAGAAATTCGCTGTTCGAACAATTAACTTGTACAAATACATGCGTGACGAAAAGCATGAATTTGTGCTGTCAAAACAGGTTTTACGTAGTGGTACAAGTATTATATCCCCACCCCTGTGGGCAACTACGCTCCCGACTGGGCCATAGCCTTCAACGAGGGCTGCGTGAAGTACGTCTATTTCATATTAAGTGTGCCAACGATGAGAAGTCAAACCTCTATTCATCAATCACTTCAATCGCTCCCTTATGCTCTATCTCGCGACCGGTACGGTGACGGGCGAAGAAACGGAAGAAATAGGTTCCTGTCGGGACATGCTTGTCTTTGGGGTTCCAGAACTGCTCCTTGGAGTGGATGTTCTCGCGCTTGCATATTAGTCGACCCCAACGGTCGTATATCCAAAAAACGCTGTAGTCGAACTCGTTGGCATCGAGTATTCCGACAACACCCCACTGGTCATTGACCCCATCGCCATTGGGCGTGACGACATTGGGGAAGCGTAAGGCGACGACATGGAGATTGAGCCGCAAAGTGCTGTCGCATCCATTGCGATCCTCGAAGACCAGCTCGTGCCACCCCTCTTGGCTGGCGAAGAAACCATTGTCGGTATAGGTGTCGCCATAAACTATCTCGGCCGCGAAGGTGTCTACCGACAACTGATGTCGCACGAAATGAAGAACAAACAGGCTGTCACAACCTTCAACGGTTTGGTAGGCATGGGTGTAGCTGCCCGTTTGGTCGACATTGAACTCACCGTCGGAATATGCCTCGTCGCAGGAATATGCTCGAGTGGTGTCGTAATAAGAGGGATTGACAGTGAGGTCGATAGTGAGAAGCGAGTCGCATCCGTAAAGGCTAACAGCATCATTGGAATACAGTCCCTGCGGCGTATCACGACTGATGATGAACCCCAGCGTATCGTAGTCGCCCTGACAGAGAAGGAGTGCGGCGGTGTCGTAGTAGGTTGGATGTACTGCAATGTGGTGGATAAGGGTATCGGTGCAATGCAAGAATGTGGTAATGAGCGACAAGGATGTGTCATAAAGAGGCTTGAATGTTCGTGAAGGAGCTGTTGAACCATCGCCCCAAACATATTGGAACTGGGTGGCAGGATTGAGGGAGGCACTTACCGTCACGCTGTCGCCAAGGCAGACCTCTTCCCTACCCTCGATGGCCTGACGATGGAAGCAGTCGATATGGTACGTTGTCTCGGCCGTGTCGGCACACTGCGATTCGCTGAGACGGCAGCAGATTGCGACAGTATGGTCGCCATTTCCTTCAATGGGAAGCACAAGGGTGTCTACACCCATAGCCTGTATCTGCCGCCTACCGTCAACTATCCACTCCACATCGACAACCTGCTGACGGACAAGATGCATGAAGGCGGAATCGATGTCGACGCGACAACGGTTGTAGAGGTATACCTTCTGGGCACAGGTGTCGATATGGTATGCAATATCGGCCAATGGCTTGGGCAACAAGGCGGTGGCGTGAACAAAGAAACCACATGTCGACTTGCCGAGAAAAGTGCAATGGCATACATACTCTGCACTGTCGGCAGGCACCATAATCTCATTCTCCGTCGATATCACTGTGGCATCGTCGCCTCTCGTCCATTCATACTCGAAGCCCTCGGGGGCTCGAAGCCGCACAGAATCATCGCTGTCGCAGAGGTTCACGAGGGCTATGCGGCGACTGTCGCAAGCTATTGTGAAATAGGCATATCCAAAATGGCCGCCATCGGCACAATCCTTTGTGGTGAAGCGTACACGGAGCTGCTGACCATGATAAGCCGAAATGTCGATACCTATGTTTGTCCAGTCTTTCCAGATGACGTTGCTGCCAGGCACGCTGTTCCATCCCGCCAAACCGCCGGCAGCGAAAAAGTCGGCATAGCAGCACTGGGTGTCGACAACAACGCCATACTGGTCGAGGATTTCAAGCGTGAAATGTGGCTGGTTGCTGCTGTTATGGTTGGGATTTTGCAGCACGACGGCATACTTGACCAGCAGCATAGCCTTGTCGAGGGTATCGACCAGATAGTCGAATGTCACCGTCTCGCCCATGGCACCCACGTTCTCGTCGCCTAGACGGAAAGAGACCTCCTCGCCTGGCGGCACTTGTCGCAACTGGTTGCCGGTCAGCGGGTCACGCAGCGAAGAATCGAGGACGGCAATATGGCGCTCATCCCTCATGACGCTGCTCAGCAAAGGATTGGCGTATGTGCCGCTGGTAAGATGTATTCCAGGGTCGTAGAAATCGATAAAGTCGATGCAGCCATCCATCGTCGTCGCTATGGCTGCCGTCACCCACGAACAGGCAGGAGTGGTCCCCTCGCAGAGCACCAGCATCGTCAGAAGGTACTGGGTATGAGGAAGCAGCCCTTCGATGGTGTATGCCGTGACAGAATGACTGAAAGTGTCGACAATGCGGTTGGAATCGGACGGTTGCTCTATGCGACGGATATAAAGCAGATACCTATCAAGCTCATTAGCAGTTTCTTGCCATGAAATATCAATGCTATGACCGTCGGTTTGGAGACGGGTGATAGTGCCGACATTACGGTGACATCCACCTCGTGGGAGTTCAGCGAATACGCTGTTGCAGGTGCTGTCGTGGCAGTTGCCATTGATGAATAGTACACCTCCTGAGCATGGGTAATCCCAAGGGATGACAAGCTCGGTGACGCTGCCATTGATGAAGGTATCAACACGATTGTCGTATGAGTAGACATGCCAGAAAGAGGCTGATGGGTCGCTGTCCCATGAGATACGAACTGCCCCATCAAGCTCTTCTACCGTTGGGTTGTTTGGCTTCAGGCATGGACATTCGGTAGGCAGCACGTATGGAGGAGCTGTTCCCTCCAAGGGAGTATTGCACCCCGTAGCGCCAAGCGAAAGCAGACGGTAAGCAACCTTGTGGCCAACAGGAATATTGGTGATTGTATATTCAGGGTCGGTCAGTTGGACGGTGGTACGCGGATTGGCGGGATTGGCAAAATAGTTATAAGTATCTAATTCTTTGTCTACTATGGCATAGTCCAGCACCCATACCACGTCACTGTTGGGTTCTTCCCATGTGAGCTTGAGGGTGTTGCTGTCAAGGTAATCGCTCTGGAAATTGGTGGGATCAAACTGCTCGAACTCGCAAAGTATGACTTTGAAGCCTTCTGTGGGGTAGTCGTCATCGGCTCGGAATTGGATGACTACGGTGTTGCCACTGCTTACGTATGTGCCATCACCGCTCGGTGGTGAGGAGCATACAACTCCACCGGAGGGGCTGTTGTTGCGGATGATGAGACTTGCATTGCCGAAAGGGTGCGTCAAATGGCTCTCCACCTCAATACGATAGCGTCCGTTCGGCGAGAGTGTATGGAAGGTGTAGGACGCATTGCAAGAAGAAGAGTAAGGCCCGTTGGGACCACCATCGTCGTAGACCTCAGCATAACTCATGGTGGTATCGCCCGTCCCTTGTTGTGGCATGACAACCGTTTGACCTTCAACAAACGATGCAAAAGAGAACATCAACAGAAAAATGACGAACGGTTTTGGGTATTTGGTTTGTGCTTTCATAACACATATAGTGTACCTTGTAGGTCAAAAAAGTTTATCGGAATTGTATTTTTTTTCAGGCTATTCGCTAGAGCCGATGTCCTTGCTGTGGGTCTCCATGTGGTACTCTATGGTTTTAAGCACCCAGTTGATAAACAGGATTACCAGTACGGCTATAATTGCCTCTTTCCAAAGACCATAGCCACAAAGGGAACCCACACCTGCGGAACACCAGAGGGTGGCTGCTGAGTTCAATCCATGGACGGTGAAGCCATTGCGCATTATTACTCCAGCTCCGAGAAATCCTATTCCGGTGACAATCTGTGCAAGAACACGGAGATTGTCGTTGTTTATCATACCGCCACTGACTACCGCATTGGTTATCACCGTCTCGGAGATAAGGATAAAGATACAGGCACCAACCGCAACGAGGGAATTGGTGGTGAGACCCGCACTACGCTGGCGTATCTGGCGTTCCAAGCCAATAAGGATGCCGCAAACAAGGGCTATAACAAGTCGCGAAACGAATATCTTGAGTTCCATGGATATACGGTTTATGTTTTAGGTTTAACGTTTTACGTTTTTATGTTTAGAGTTTACTGCCAACAACCTACAGCTAACAGCCTTCTATTTCTTGATACCTAACTCTCCTATATATTTGTCGAGGTGGGCATTGCGAAGCGATTTCTTGATGGCTGGCTGGACATC
Organism: uncultured Bacteroidota bacterium; assembly: GCA_902784465.1. Lineage (GTDB taxonomy): Bacteria > Bacteroidota > Bacteroidia > Bacteroidales > P3 > Colimorpha. Next base: position 18,233 of record CACZUZ010000038.1, on the reverse strand, counting down.
AGGCTTATAAAAGAAGAACATCTGCCGCTGCTCTTGCTTCTCGTTGGGATGGCGTGCAACATACACTGGCTCCATCGTCTCAGGATTGATGCCGGTATAGTACATCTCTGTCGAGAGGGTCATGGGTGTAGGCGTGAAGTCCTGTATCTGCTCCAGCCTGTAGCCCATCCTCTTCATCTTTACCGCCAAGTCGGCCATATCGCTCAGTCGACAGCCTGGGTGGGAACTGATGAAATAGGGTATCAGCTGGTAGCGCAACCCGCTCTGGCGGCAGATCTCATCGAATCGCCGCTTGGTCTCGACAAAGAGCGAAAACTGCGGTTTCCGCATCAGTCCCAGCACCTTGTCGCTGGTATGCTCGGGAGCCACCTTCAGCCGCCCGCTTGTATGCCTTAGCACTACATCCCTGAAATAGTTCCACCCCCCATTCTGTTCGTTGAAAAGGTCGCAACGAATACCGCTACCGACATAGAGATGCTTGACCTTGGGATGGGCCGACACCTTGCGAAGCAGCTCTGTCATCGGTCGGTGGTCACTGTCGAGGTTCTTGCAGATTGTTGGCATCGAACAGCTGTAGCGGCTACATCTGCGACACAGTTCAGTATTGCGCCCCTTCATACGCCACATATTTGCCGACGGACCTCCCAAATCGCTTAAAACACCATGGAATTCAGCATCCTGCGTGATTGTCTCCACCTCACGCAGAATCGACTCCTCGCTGCGGCTGGCTATCTGCTTGCCCTGGTGGGCACTGATGGTGCAGAACGAGCAGCCTCCAAAGCATCCGCGATGCGTGTTCACACTCCATCGTATCATCTCGAAGGCCGGAATGGCACCGCGCTTCTTGTATTTTGGGTGCGGCAGACGCATATATGGCAGGTCGAACGAGGCATCTATCTCCTCTGTGGTCATTGGCGGCTCTGGAGGATTGATAACAACATATTGGTCTCCATGCTTTTGCACCAGGACGGCAGCCTCCATTTTGTTACTTTCTCTATCGATGACATGGTAGTTCTCGGCCTCAAGACGCTTGCTCTTCTTGCATTCCTCGAAGCTGTGTAGTTCTATACAATCCCAAGATGACCGTTCATCCCGCTTACGATTGATACCGCCTATGCTTCCCGTCCTGTATGCCACCTGCGGCAGCTGCTTTATCGCATCGCTCAACTCTCCGTTCCCAGCCCACAGGTTACCATTCTCGATGATTTTCGCAATCTTGAGGGTTGTCTTCTCCCCCATGCCGTAGTTGAGCAGGTCGGCAGGACTGTCAATCAGTATTGAGGGGAACAGTTTGTCGTCCCAGTAGTCGTAGTGTGCCAGACGGCGCATCGATGCCTCTATGCCAGCCATCACTACCGGCACATCGGGGTATATCTGCTTCAGTATGCGCGAATAGACGTATGTGGCACGGTCGGGACGGAAACCGGCCTGACCGCCAGGGGTATAGGCATCGTCGTGACGTAGACGCCTTGCGGCGGTGTAGTGGTTCACCATACTGTCCATGGCGCCGCTCGTGACCCCAAAGAAGAGGCGTGGCCGGCCGAACTTGCGGAAGTCGCGCAGGTCGTCCCTCCAGTTGGGTTGCGGAATGATGGCAACACGGTATCCCGCAGCCTCGAGGGTACGCCCGATGACAGCAGTGCCGAACGACGGATGGTCGATATAGGCATCTCCCGACACCAAAACAACATCCACCTCCGTCCATCCCAGCCGCTTGACCTCATCCAGTGTTATGGGAAGGAAATGACTCATAGAATCAAGTAAGGTCCTTAAGGCCCATGACCTTAAAGACCTTAAAGACCTTACTATTGTTAAATAAATTAGTCCTGAATGGCTTTGATACCAGGGAGTACCTTGCCTTCGAGGTATTCGAGCATGGCACCACCACCGGTGGAGACGTAGCTCATCTGGTCGGCAAGACCCATCTGCTTGACGGCGGCAACGGAGTCGCCACCTCCAACAGCTGCGAAACAGCCTTTCTTGCAGGCGTCGGCAACGCTGAGGGCTATCTCGTTGGTACCCTTGGCGAAAGTGCTGAGTTCGAAGACACCGGCAGGACCGTTCCAGAGGATGGTCTTGGAAGCCATAATGATATCACGGATGGCTTTGCAGCTCTCGGGACCGCAATCCATGCTCTCCCAGCCGTCAGGCACCTCGCCAGAGGGGACAATCTGGGTGTTGGCATCGTTGCCGAACTTGTCGCCGATGACGCTGTCGACGGGCAGGTAGTACTTCACGCCCTTCTCGTCCATGCGGCGCATCAGTTCGAGAGCAAGGTCCATCTTGTCATCCTCACAGATGCTGTTGCCAATCTTGCCACCCATGGCCTTGGTGAAGGTGTAGCGCATACCGCCAATGATAATCATGTTGTCGACCTTGTCGATGAGGTTCTCGAGGATGCCAATCTTGCTGCTCACCTTGCTGCCGCCGATGATGGCTGTGAAGGGACGGGGAGCGTCATGCATAAGCTTCTCGAGGTTGCGTACCTCGTTCTCCATGAGGAAGCCGAAATACTTGTCGTTGGGGAAGAACTTAGCGATGACAGCCGTAGAGCTGTGCTCACGATGGGCGGCACCGAAAGCGTCGTTGATGTAGCAGTCTCCCAGCTTGGAGAGCTGCTCGGCGAGAGCGACATCGCCCTTGGTCTCGCCAGGATAGAAACGTATGTTCTCGAGAAGGAGAATCTCGCCCTCTTTCAGATCTGCGGCCATCTTCTCCGGCTCGCCGCTGCCAAGGAGAGCTTGGGTGAACTTCACGGTGCAGCCGGCAAGCTCCTTGAGGTGTTTTGCAACGGGTTCGAGTGTGAATTCCGGTTCGAAACCGCCTTTCTTGGGGCGTCCGAAGTGTGCCATGATTATTATGCTGGCACCATCGGCAAGAAGCTTCTTGATGGTAGGCATCGACTCACGCATACGGGTGTCGTCGGTGATGTTCTTGTTCTCATCAACAGGGACATTGAAGTCCACGCGAAGCAGAACCTTGCGACCTTTAAAATTAATGTCTTTGATTGATTTCATATCTGATTATGGGGTTAAAGGGTTTCTTTTCAATTATCAATGTTCGGCGGGTTCCTCAACAGCCATGCTGATATAGAGGGCTGAAAGCATGGTGAAGACAAAAGCCTGGATGTAGGCGACAAGGCACTCGAGCAGGCTGATGAAGACAGCAAAGAGGACTGACACAGCAGAGACAGCACCTCCTACGGCCATGCCAAGCGAATTGCTGAGGATGAAGATGATAACCACAAAGCCAAGGATGACGATATGCCCTGCCGTCATGTTGGCAAAGAGTCGTATCATCAGCACTATAGGCTTGGTGAAGACACCTACAAGCTCGACAATGGGCATCAACGGGAAGATCTTTAGCCACGAGGGTACCCCTGGAGTCCAAAAGACATCCTTCCAATAGTGCTTGTTGCCGTTAAGGTTGGTGATGAAGAAGGTTATAAGGGCTAGGATAGCGGTAACGGCGATATTGCCAGTGATATTGGCTCCCGCAGGGAAGAAAGGAATAAGTCCCAAAATGTTGCAGAAGAAGATGAAGAAGAACAGTGTCAACAGATAAGGCAGGAAACGGCCTGTGTGGTGTCCGAGAATAGGTCCAACGATGTCGTCCTTGACATGAAGCACCAATATCTCGATAAGTCCCTGCATGCCTTTCGGAGCCTTACCCTCACGTTCTTTGTACTTCTTTGCCGACACCAGAATAATGACGCTCAGCAATACGACAGCAATGATGATGGCCGCCGCAGTCTTGGTGATGGAGATGTCGACAGGTTTCACAACATTGCCCTCGCCATCGCGCAGCGCAGCGTAGCTTGTCCCTTCATGGGTCCGCAGCAGCACATCCTCTCCGCCACCTTCGGCCTTTACAGGCACCACACATACAACTTCCTCTTTCTCAAGGCCTCCACCAATGAGAGCGTAGGTATGTTTCCTGCCCTCGTAGACAGCATGACCATGGTGGAAATGCTTGGAAGAGAACACCTGGAGACCGTCATCGATGAGGATGATGGGGAGGTTGATGGCTATGACGTGTTCCTGTCCGTCGCTGCCATGATAGTCGGCAATATGCCACGAGTGCGAGTCGGTGACATGACCGATGATGATGGAGCCAGAGTCGACCTCCTGCGGTTCTGGCGAGGAGCATCCAGCCAAAACCAGTGCCATAAGCGACAGAATGCCAGGTAATATCTTGATTCGTTTCATTATTTTGGTGTTTATTGTTTAGTTTTAATGTTCTCAGATTTCGATACACCTCCCATGATGTCGAGTTGAAGGATGTCAAACAGACCCAGCTGATTTGCTGCCACCTTTTGCGACTTCTCGATGACGATGGCTGCAAGCTGGCTTTTTATCAGGCGTTTGGCAACGACAGGGCGCGTCGCCTTGTCGCGACGCGCTATGTCGGTCAATTTCTCATAGTCGCGAGCCGACAGGGTCACGACTATTCGCTTGGGTTTGTTTTTTTTCTTCTTCTTTTTCATCAATGAGGATGGCATTACACTATTGACGGCTCATGTAAGACAATATCTCGTTCTGGTAGATACTGCTTGCCACAAAGTCATCGATAGCCTTCAGACGGGCGGCATTGCCGGCATCGGCAGCCTTGAATGCCTCTTCGCCTTCCTGAGACAGCACGATTTCGGGCTGGTTGTTGAAAGGACTACGCGAGTAGGATTTGTGTTCGCGCATCGCTACCACCTGGTAGAGGAAGTAGTATGAATCGAGAAGCATACGCTCGACGTTTTTCGCCATCTTGGGCGGGAAACTCTTTGCGTAGTTCATCGTCTGATAGTAGTAGTCGAAGACATCGCACAGTATCTCGAAAGCCTTGACCTGGTCGCCAGAATGGCTATAGGCATAGACCATCATCAGCGCGAAGCGGTCGTTGGGATAGTTGGATGTCGGGAAGAACTCTTCGCGCAACTGCAGTGCCTTGCGGGCCGACACGGTGTCGCCCTCTTCGAGGAGCTGCTGGCTGAGCATCACGAACGACTGGCGTTGTACGTCGCCCATGTTCTTGCTCACCGCGTTGTCGACATAGATGTCCTTGTTCAGATTGCCCCACTGCAGCGGTTCATAACTACCGTCCTCCTGCTTGATGCCATTCAGGAAATAATCCTTGGTGCGGGAAGTATAGATATACTGTCCTCCCCTCACACGGTAAGGCACAAGGAGCGTGAGCATTCCGTCATCGATGCAGTACTGGTCAACCACTGGGAAGACATCACGTATATAAGCGGGATTCATGATGCTGATGGGACGCTCGAAGCGGTTGGTTCCGAGCAGGTCGAGCATCATCATCTCGTTGCGGATCAAGTAGCCACGCGAAATATTGACATCGAAATAGATGGCATCCTGCATCATGGCTGTGTCGCTTGCCGAAACAATGCCATTGGCTAAGAGCTTCTCCTTGTCGATAGTGATTTTGAACTTGTTGGTGGGCAGATAAGCCACACTGTCATTACCACGCTCGAGACGGACAAGACGATTGCGGTTCTTGGCCAGCATGTTGAGGGCATCGGTCACCTCCATACGCGGTCCGTCACTATTCAGGGCAAAGACTTCGTGTCCAAGGCCATACATGTCTCGCGGCAAGGTGAATGGCAACGGGTCAGAGTCATAGAGCTTGTTGTAGAGCTGGTCGACATACCAGTGCATACCGGAAAGGGTATAGTTGAGGATACGCACGTCGGTGCGGAAACCTTCGACCTCCTGGATATACCAGAGTGGGAAAGTGTCGTTGTCACCGAATGTGATAACCACACTGTTCTTGTCGGCCAAGCCTAGATAGTTCTTGGCGAAATCGCGTGCCGCCGTCTTGTGGGAACGGTCGTGGTCGTCCCAGTTCTCGGCAGCCAGCAGTATAGGCACCACCATCGAGAGACAGAAAGCAAGTGGCAAAGCAATGACTTTGGGCAGCTTTACGAAACTGACAATCAGTCCGACAACACCCATCATGGCCAAGATGAACCACCCGCGTCCCAACGCAGCTCCTATCACTATGCAAGCGACAGAGACGGCAAGGAACGTGCTGCGCTCTTTCTTTTCGAACTTGGTTGTCAGCCAGTCGTACAGGGCATATACTCCTAGCCCTATCCATATAGAGAAGAAATAGAACGAACCTACGAAGGCATAGTCGCGTTCACGGGGCTGGCGCGGAGGCATATTCAGGTAGATGGCAATGGCCAGACCTGTCATAAAGAACATGATGAAGGTAACGAAAGCATCCTTGCGGTTCTTGATGCAGTGGAAGACCAAGCCCAACATGCCAAGCAGCAACGGCAACATATAGTAGCGGTTGCGAGCCTTGTTGTTGGCAAGATGGTCAGGCAGATTGTCCTGCGGACCCAGACGCTGCTCGTCGACATAGTTGATTCCCGACAGCCAGTTACCGTCGGTATAGTTAATCGTGGAGAAATGGATTCCCTGCACACCAGTGTTATCATCAAAATGATGACCCTGTATGTCGTTCTGGCGACCCACAAAGTTCCACATGAAATAGCGCCAGTACATCCACCCCAGCTGGTAGCGGTGGAAGAATGTCATGTTCTGCGCGAACGAGGGCTTCTGCCCCACAGGGGGTTCGCCAGCCCAGTACTTGTAGTACATAGGATGCTGACGGGAGCCGTCGTTGCTGTACATACGCGGGAAAACACCGGTGTGGTTCTCATTATATATGTATTTCTGTGCATAGGAGGCCACCTTGTAGTAGTCGCGCCCCTCATTGTCCTTGGCACGCACATATTTGGCATAGTCAGGCTCGCTCGAGATGGGGTTGCCTGCCGTGTAGTACTGTCCTGAGAACAGAGGGGTCTGCCCATACTGCTCACGACCCAGGTATGCACGCATGGCGACAGCATCCTTGGGAGCATTCTCGTTGAGAGGCGTGTTGGTATTGGCACGGATGACAAGGATGAAGAACGTGGAGTAACCCACTACAAGCATCAGCAGGCTGAGAAGCGCGGTATTGGTAATCTCACGGTGCTTACCCTTGACGATGTACCAGGCAGCAGCTCCGAGTACCAACAAGACAACAAAGAAACCGAACGAGAATGTGCCGGCACCTAGCTTAGCGAAGAACAGAAGTGCGAAGACCAATGCTATCACTATGATGTTGACCGACTTGCCTGGACGCTTGAAATGCGAGTTGTTCCAGATGCCCCACACGATGAAGAGGGCAACCAACAGGAAGTAGACCACCGTGCCGGTGTTAAATCCGAAATGCAACTTGTTGACAAAGAAGACATCAAAATCGGATGAGAGGTTGACGATGCCAGGGATGATTCCATAAAGGATGGCAGCCAACAGCACCAGCGATATAACGCCACTGATAATGAAACCCTTGACAGTGGTCTTGGGGTACTTCTTGAAGTACACGACATATACGATGGCGGGGATAGTCAACAGGTTGAGGAGGTGGACTCCAATGGCGATGCCGACAAGGAAAGATATCAGTATCAGCCAACGCATCGAGTGGGTATCGTCGCTCTGCTCCTCCCATTTAAGGATGGCCCAGAACACCACAGCAGTGAAGAACGACGACATGGCATAGACTTCGCCCTCGACAGCCGAGAACCAGTAGGTGTCGGTGAAAGTGTAGGCCAATGCACCCACAATGCCGCTGGCAAAGACTGCCCAAACCTTAGTGTTGCTGAGCATCAGCTCCTCGGATTTCAACAGCTTCTTGCCAAGCAGAGTGATGGTCCAATAAAGGAACATGATTCCCAAACCGCTGGCAACTGCCGACATAACATTGACGGCGAAAGCAGCATGGTACGGGTCGCTGAACATGGAGAAAAGACGTCCGATTATCTGGAAGGTCGGTGCTCCGGGAGGGTGTCCCACTTGTACTTTGAATGCCGTTGCGATGTACTCGCCACAGTCCCACCACGAGGCTGTAGCCTCAGCGGTCATGATATAAACGGCACAGGCGACGATACCTATCAGCCAGCCTATGACGTTATTGACCAAATGATACTGTTTCAGATTTCTATCCATTATTTAAGGTTTACTGTTAAAGTTTGCTAGTTTTAGAAACTCACAATTCACAACGATTAATAGGCATGGTCATGCACCTTGCACCACCACCGGCACGAGGCAACTCGCTGGCAGCAAAGGTGACAACGCAACGCTTATAGTCGTCGATGCTCACACGGCCCTCGGCCACATCCTCGGCCTTGAGGACACTGAACCCTGCCTTGTCGAGGGCTTCTATAGTATGGCTGTTGCGGCGATAGCCTATCACCTTGCCTGGAGCCATAGCAAAGAAGTTGGCACCGCTGTGCCATTGCTCGCGCTGCTGCATCCAGAGGTCTTCGCCACCACAGAAAACGGGTTCCATATCCAACCCCACACGTTTCAATGCCTGCAGCATATCCTTGCAGTCGTGGTACTTTACCTTGCCGTTGTCTATCTCTATCAATGTGGTCGCCTTGCCCGCAAACTCGGCAGTCTTGCGTAGCATGGGCTCATAAATCATGCAACGGTCACGGTCCAGGAAGGTGTACACCATGTCGAGGTGAATGAACGACTCGGGATGATGGGGCAACTGCTGGACGATGATGTTGAATTTTGGCTTCTCCTTGAAGGTGTGCGCCAAAAACTCTATACCCTTGGCATCAGTCCTTATGCCCTGCCCTATGCACAACAAGTCGGGGCGACCTATCTGAACGTCGCCACCCTCGGTGTGGGCAGCATGGTTCCAGTCCTGGGCGTTCATTATCTCACACTTGAAATAGTGCTTGAATATAGCCTTGTAAATCAAGTTCTCACGCTTCCTGACATCGAACGACATCGAGTTGATTAACACTCGATCGTAGACCGAAGAGGAGGCATCGCGCGTGAAAAAGAGGTTGTAGAGCGGACGCAACACGTAGCGTCGTGCAGCGTAACGCTCAGGATCCTTACCCTCACGGTAGCGGAAGCCCTCGATTAAGGCTTTTGCAATATCCTTGATGGGCATAACCATAAGGTCATCAACCAAATAGTCAGCCTCCTCGGCCTTGCAGCTCTGTGTGACCAACGAGTTGCAGAGGTCATCATCCTCTAACAGATGCTCAAGGATGTCAACCACATAGTATACTTTTGTGACTTTCTCGAACACTCCGCAGAAGTAGCGGTATTCATCGTCAACAATCCCTTTGTTCAGGATGTCGCTGTAGAGTGCCTCGGCTGCTGTGGCCGGAGTCATGCACTCGATTTCGGGGCCCGGACGATGCAGAAGCACAGCGTTGAGACGCCCTATCTCTGATGAGACATTAACTTTTGTTCTTGTGCTGTTTTCAGATAATCCCATATTTACTTATATATCCAAAGGGTCTTTCTTGTTGCAACTCAAAAAGATAATCACAACAAGAAAAACATTCCAAAAATGCAAATTTACATAATTTCTTTAAAACGGCAAAGCAGGCATCAAAAAAAAGCCACCTATGCTGTTTTTTTCCGTGTAGACCCAAATACTCAACAAAACAGTCACACTCCCCTCGCCATGTGCGACAAAAGGAGTGTGACTAGTGTATATTAGCAGTTAACTATATAGCTATCAATTCTCTGCCGGCCATACGGGCTGCAGGTTGCGGTCGCCATAGGCATCGTCAATCTTGCTGATTGTCGGCCAGTATTTGTCACCGTGATCCTGCGGGAAGGCTGCAACCTTACGGCTGTAGGGGTAGTTCCACTCGTCGGCGCATACCACCTGCATGGTGTGCGGAGCATTGGCTATGGGGTTGTTCTTCTCGTCGTACTTGCCGGTCATGATGTCGTCAATCTCCTGACGGATGCTAATCATGGCGTCGCAGAAACGGTCAAGCTCGCTGAGGGGTTCGCTCTCGGTAGGCTCCACCATGAGGGTATTGTGAACCGGGAATGCCACGGTGGGAGCATGGAAGCCGTAGTCGTCAAGACGGCGTGCGATGTCACCCACACCAACTTTGAGGCTGAACTCTGCAAAATCGACAATCATCTCATGACCGCACATGCCGTTGCGGTTGGTGTAGAGAATCTTGTAATATTTCTGCAGACGGGCACGCAAGTAGTTGGCGTTGAGGATGGCGTGCTTGGTAGCCTCGGTGAGGCCATTGCCGCCAAGCATGAGAAGGTAGCCGTATGTGATGGGGAACAGGAGGAAGTTGCCAAACGGAGCGGCTGCCATGGCGTTGCCCTTCTTGCCACCAACGGGGACAATGCTGTGCTTGGGCAGGAAGTCGAGCAGTTTCTCACTGACAGCGATAGGACCTACACCCGAGCCGCCGCCACCATGAGGACCTGCGAAGGTCTTGTGGAGGTTGAGGTGGCACACGTCGGCACCCATACGTCCAGGAGAGGTGATGCCCACCTGCGCATTCATGTTGGCACCGTCCATGTAGACAAGGCCGCCGGCATTGTGGATAATGTCGACAATCTCAAGGATGCCTTCCTCGAAAGCGCCATGGGTCGAAGGATAGGTAATCATGATGCAGGAGAGGGTCTCTTTGTACTGTTCAACCTTCAATTTCAAGTCGTCGATGTCGACATCGCCCTTGTCGTTGCACTTCACAACCACGACGGTCATGCCGGCCTTGGCAGCCGATGCGGGGTTGGTGCCGTGGGCAGAGGCTGGAATGAGGCAGACATTACGCTGCGGATTGCCGCAGTCGATATGGTAGTTGCGGATGACGGTGAGGCCGCTGTATTCGCCTGCCGAACCGGAGTTGGGCTGCAGCGATACGCCTGCAAAGCCGGTGATGATGGCTAGCATCTCCTCCATCTCCTTGACCATCTGGAGAGAACCCTCGGCCTGGTCGGCGGGAGCGAAGGGGTGGATGCCGGCAAAACGGCTCCAGCTGAGAGGCAGCATCTCGGCAGCAGCGTTGAGCTTCATGGTGCAGGAGCCCAGCGGTATCATTGCGCGGTTGAGGCTGAGGTCCTTGACCTCGAGCTTCTTCATGTAGCGCATCATCTCAGTCTCGCTGTGGTATTTGTTGAAGACACTGTGGGTCAGGTATGCGCTCTTACGCAGCATGGCCTCGGGGATGTCGCTGAAGGTTGTGCAGCAACCCTTGCCGTTGCACTGCAGCAGCTCGGGCTCCTTACCGGCAGCCTTGGCCAGAACGGTGATGATGGCGTTGATGTCATCCTTCGAGGTGGTCTCGTCAAGGCTGATGCCGATGCACTCCTCACAGATGTAACGGAAATTGATGCATGCTGCTTCGGCAACCTTGCGAACCTCGGCAGTCGGCACAGGGCACTGGAGTGCAAGGGTATCGAAGAACATGCGATTATGCTGCTTATAGCCGTACTTCTCAAGCTCCTTGGCAAGGACACCGGCCATGGCGTGTATGTTGGAGGCTATGTTGCGGATGCCTTCCGGACCATGCCATGCAGCGTAGAATCCACTCATGATGGCCTGCAGGGCCGAAGCGGTGCAGATATTGGAGGTGGCTTTCTCGCGTTTGATGTGCTGCTCACGCATACCCAAAGCCATACGCAGGGCGGGGTTGCCCTTCACGTCGACGCTCCAGCCGATGATGCGGCCGGGGAAGCTGCGTTTGAAAGCCTCGGTGACAGCGAAGAAACCGGCATGAGGACCGCCGAAGCCCATGGGAAGGCCGAAGCGCTGGTTGCAACCGAAGGCGCAGTCAGCACCCATCTCGCCAGGGGTCTTGAGGATGGCGAGAGCCATCAGGTCGGTGGCGACACCGACGAAGATGCCAAGCTCATGAGCCTTGGCGATGAAGTCAGTGTAGTCGCAGACCTCACCAAACTGGTTGGGGTTCTGGACAATAGCGCCAAAGAAAGTATTGTCGAGCTTGACTTCGCTGGCCTTGCCGACAACAATCTCTATGCCTCGGGGAGCGGCATTGGTACGCATCACGTCGAGGGTCTGCGGGAAAATGCAGTCGTCAACAAAAATCTTGCAGACGTTGTCTTTCACCTGGGCGCGGCTGCGGCTGTTGTAGAACATGATCATGCACTCGCCGCCGGCGGTAGCCTCATCAAGGAGGGAAGCGTTGGCGAGAGGCATTCCAGTCATGTCGCTAACCATGGTCTGGTAGGTCATCAGGGCCTCGAGGCGACCCTGGCTGATCTCGGTCTGATAGGGTGTGTAGGCGGTGTACCAGCCTGCATTCTCGAAGACATTGCGCTGTATGACTGCGGGAGTGATGGTGTTGTAGTAACCCATACCGATGTAGCTCTTGAACATCTTGTTCTTCTGAGCCAAAGCACGGCAGCGGTTAAGGAACTCGTATTCGTTGATGCCGTCGGCAATGGGCATGGGCTTGTCGAGACGGATGCTCTTGGGCACTGCCTTGTCGATAAGCTCCTCCATCGAGGAGACACCAATGGTTTTAAGCATTTTTTCTTCGTCAGCGGCCTTGGAAACGCCATTGTGACGAGCGGTGAAATTATTGGTAATCATCATATTATATGTTTTTATTTTTCTATCTGTTTAATTGGAACCTGCCGGAGGGTCTCCCCTACCGGCAGGTTGATAATGAATGACGGAAGTGATATTCTCGAAATTCAAGCCATACTACTTATGCGTAGAGTTCTTCAAAGATCTTACGCAGCTTGGGGCTCTCGCGGAGCTCCTGGAGCGTGAACTCGGCATGGCCCTTGGTGTAGCCGTTGCCCATAATCATGTTCACGTCGCTGCCGATACCCTCAGCACCGAGGCTGGCCTTGGTGAAGCTGGTGGCCATAGAGAAGAAATAGACAACACCGTCGTCCTTGGTGATGAGGATGGCGGTCATCTCCTGGTCGGGAACGTTGACGCAGTTGATGGTGACATCGGCCATCTTGCCGCCGGTGAGGCGCTCGACGAGCTCATAGACCTGGACGGGAGTCATGCCAGCGGCACTCTCGACGATGTCGCAGAAACCGAGGTCCTTGATACGCTGGGTGCTCTTCGGGCTGTTGGCAATACCGATAACCTTACCGGTGACACCAACGCGCTTCTTGGCCTCGTAGCAGCAGAGCATACCGCTCTTGCCACCAGCGCCGAGGATGACGACGGTCTGGCCATAGTGGCACAGCTTGGCGGTCTGGGCGGGAGCACCGGCAACGTCGAGGGCACTGAGAGCCAGCTTCTCGGGCATGTCGTCAGGAATCTTGGCATAGATGCCGCTCTCGAAGAGGATGGCCTTGCCCTTGATGTCGACCTGGTCAATCTCAGGACGGATTTCGCCGAAGGAGTCGATGCGGAGAGGAGTCAGTGAGAGGCTGACGAGGGTGGCGATGCGGTCGCCCTCTTTCAGGTCGATCTTGCCCTTCAGGGCGTCGCCAATCTTCTCAACCTTGCCGAGGAGCATACCGCCCGAACCGGTACGACGGTTGCGGTGCTTGCCCTGAAGCTCGACATTGAGGAGCATCTCTTTCTTGACTTCCTCGAGGATCTGCTCTTTGGTGGCGTTGGGACCAGCCTGCTCTTTGGCATAGTTCATAATGTCGGTGAACGAAGCGGAGTCGACATTAAGGGTCTGGACATCAATGAGAATCTCGTTGTCATAGAGAACATCCATGTTGTTGTCAATCTTGTTTGCCGGCTGCGGCAGAACGCCCTTAGGCTCGATTACGCGGTGTACACCGTATTTATTACCTTTTGGTTGCATAAAATAAAATTTATGTTAATGAATATTAATTAATTGAATTAGTTCTTTACTCTAAAATGAATTTTCAAAAATACAGAGTTTTTTTCAACTACACAAGATTTTTTTTCATCTGCTTCACTAGTCTTTTGCAGGATATTGACAATCAACCATTTTTCACAACAATGAAATACAACAGCAGAGAAAAAAGCACAACCATATAATAAAAACGCGTTCCATGAGTTATTAAGTGTATAATCTTATCATTCTCTGATGCCAAAGAAGACAAAAAAGAAAAAACTGAACCCGATAGCCGTCACAGGAGCAGTTGTGCTTGCCCTCGCCATTGGTGCTTACGCCCTCTTTGGCGAGCGGAAGCAGTATGACATATTGGGCACCTGGGTTGTCGACACCAACGAACTTCAGTCTGGCTTCCAGTGTGGCAAGCACGGCATCGCTGCCTCTATCAAGAACTCCACCAAGCAGTACAACTCGTGGGAACTCAAAAAGGGCAAACTCATCATGAAAGGTAAGCTCTTCAGCAACGACCACGTCCACGACTTCTGCGACACCCTCCAGATCATCAGCCTCAACTCGCAACAGATGACAGTCTCCCAAAACGACAAAACCACCCACTACAACAAAATCAAATAGCCGACTGCCGATATTCTCCTATTTTACCACCCTTATCTTTTCTCATCCTTCGTAAACAAACTTCCTTGTAATGAAAAAAATAATATCTCTTCTGTGTGCCGCCCTCTTTCTAGTGGCTGGCCTTTCAAACGTTTCCGCCCAGGACAAACAGCTCACCGCTGTCTTCTCCTACGGCACCTTCTACCAGTACGGCATAGGATCCTACGTCGAGACCTACCTCTCCTTCGATGCCTGGAACCTCAACTTCGTCAAATCGGGTGACACCTATCAAGCCAAGGTGGAGGTCATCATCACCGTCAGCAAAGACGACTCCATCGAGCTGGTGAAGAAATACGACCTCAACAGTCCCCGCATCAACTCGCCCGAACTCGACCACTTCAACTTCCTCGACATGCAACGCTTCTCTGTCGCCAATGGCCTGCACAACCTTCGCATCCAGTTGCGCGACATGAACAGCGACAACGCCCCCACCATCGTCGAGCAGCAGCTGGCATTATACTACACCCACCGCCGCCCCGCGCTCTCCAGCCTCATGATGGTGGCCTCCGTTCGCCCCACGGCGACCGAAAACATCCTCTCGCGTGGAGGCTACGACATCGAGCCTTACGTCAACGATTTTGTCCCCGAACAAATCAAGCAGATTGACTACTACTACGAACTCTACAACATTGACAACGAGACCCGCGACGAGCACCTCTACGCTGTGGCTCATGTCGAAATACAGGAAACCGGACGCATACTCGAGGCCACCCAGACCATCCGCCGCATCGACAACGACAGCATCATCCCCATCTTCGGCTCCATCGACATCGCCGCTCTCCCCTCGGGCAACTACAACCTCGTGGTGGAAATACGCAACAAGAAAAACGAACTCCTTCTCTTCAAGAAGCTCCCCTTCTTCCGTAGCAACCCCACAGCCCAGCAACAGGCCGAGGCATTGCCCACCAACATGACTTTCGCCGCCAAACTCACCGACGAGCAGGAACTTAACAACTATATCGAAGCCCTCGCACCCATCGCAAACGATGCCGAGAAACGCGACATCTACTCCATCATCCACCGCCCTGGCCTTGAGGAAAAACAGACTTTCATGTACAAGTTCTGGGTTCGCCGCGACCCTCTCAACGCCGACGGAGCATGGCGCGAATACAAGGAGCGTGTCGACTATGTCAACAAGAACTTCTCATGGCCTAAAACAAAGGGCATCCAGACCGACCGCGGCCGCGTCTATCTACAGTATGGCCCTCCCGACTATGTGCGCGACGAAAAGAACTTCGTGTCTGCCAAATACATCGGCGGTGGCGTCAACATCCACCAGCAGAGCAGCGACCCCTACCAGCAAGCTGCCGAAATCCAAGGTCCTAATGTCAACAAGCAGGGGCAGATATTCTATCTCCCCTACCAGCTGTGGCGATACAACCACATCATGGGCGACGACCAGAACCGCTGCTTCATCTTCTGGGACGAATTCCGCTCGGGATTCTACAAGCTGCTGCATTCCAACGCCAAAGGCGAGGTGCGCGACATGCTCTGGGAACGCCGTCTCAGCCAAGGCCAGCTGCCCGAAGACATGACAGGCGAAGTGGGTGAACAATTCAACCGCGGACACTAATGTACTACCTCCTCCTCATACTGGCCTACCTGCCCCTCTGGCTTCATTACTGCTTCTCCTCGCTCCTCTGGCCTGTGGTTTACTACATTGTCCGCTACCGCGTCAAGGTGGTGAGGGACAACCTCGAACACTGTTTCCCCGACAAAGACCAACGATGGCGACGCAGGGTTGAACGCCAATACTACCGCCACCTCTGCGACCTCCTGGCCGAAGGCATATACAATCTACGCGCATCCCTACGTCTGGTCCGCAAGCTCTACATCTTTGAGAACGAGGAGGTCCTTGAGCCCTACTACAACGACCGCCGCAGCATCGTCCTCATGTCGGCCCACTACAACAACTGGGAGTATATGATAACATCCCTTAACAGCAGGATAAGCCATCACGCGATTGGTGTCGGCAAGCCACTGTCGAATGTTCGCTTCGGACGTTTCATCACCGCTCGGCGTGCGCGCTATGGCACCGAGATTGTCGACCAGACCGACGTGCGCGACGTCATGCAGTACTACCACAAGACACAAACACCTGTAGCATACATGATGCTCTCCGACCAAACCCCGAGCAACCCCCACAAAAGCTTCTGGACCACATTCCTAGGCATCGACACCCCCTTCCTCTTCGGGGCCGAACACTTCGCCCGCAAATACGACATGCCTATATTCCTATACGATGTCAAGAAATTGCGCCGAGGCCGCTACAGCGTCCATTTCACACTCCTTACCGATTCTCCCAACAACATGCCCGAAGGCGACATAACACGCCAGTATGCGAACCATCTCGAAGAAGTCATCCGCCACAAGCCACAATATTGGCTCTGGAGCCACCGCCGCTGGAAACACCTGAAAGGATGGAAAAAACCCTTCTGACGAAGGTCATAGAGACGATAGACTGCACGAAAGGCCTAACAACTCAACATACAACCCTAACAACCAATCGAATTGAAATCCGCTATTGTCATACTCAACTGGAACGGACGCCATTTCCTTGAGCGTTTCCTGCCCTCCGTAACATCTTGCTGCCCCTCCGATGCAGAGGTCATCATTGCCGACAACGGCTCTACCGACGACAGCATCGCATTCCTCAAAGAGCATTACCCTTCCCTGCGTCTCATCCTCCTCGACCGCAACTACGGCTTCGCCGAAGGCTACAACCGCGCCTTCGCACAAATCGACGCCGAATACTATATACTCCTCAACGACGATGTTGAGGTTGCCCCAGGATGGGTCGACACCGTAATAGCACAGATGGAGCAAGACCCCCTTGTCGCCATAGCCCAACCCAAACTGTTGATGTTCGACCAAAAGAACACCTTCGAATATGCAGGTGCCGCCGGCGGTTTTATTGACAAATATGGCTATCCTTTCTGTCGCGGACGCCTCTTCAACACCCTCGAGCAGGACAACGGACAGTACAACGACGCTCGCGAAATCTTCTGGGCCTCGGGTGCAGCCATGTTCGTCAAGTCGAGCGTATGGAAAGAGATGGGCGGCCTCGACGGCGACTTCTTCGCCCACATGGAGGAAATAGACTTCTGCTGGCGTTGCAAGAACAAAGGCTACAAGGTTGTCTATTGCCCCGACGCTACCGTATATCATGTAGGCGGCGGCACCCTCCCAAAAAGCTCACCCTTCAAGACCCAGCTCAACTTCCGCAACAACCTCGCCATGCTCTACAAGAACCTGCCGGCCAGACGCTTGCGTCGTGTTCTGGCGTTCCGCATGGTTCTCGACTGGGTGGCAGCATTCAGCTTCCTTTTAAAAGGCAATGCCGGCGAATTCAAGGCCGTCTTCAAGGCCCATAAGGAATACCGCAAATGGAAGTCTTCACTCAGGCAGAAACGCGCTGCCATCAAGCCTCACGAAGTCTCCTGCGTCTACGACGGCCTCCTACTCCTCGACTACCACCTCCACAAACGCAAGCATTTCAGCCAGCTACCGGAATAACTCCTCCCTTGGCTCCGCCTTGCTGGCCACAACGATTGAGAACTCGTATAGCAGCCACAGCGGCAGGGCGACGAGGCACATGGTGAAGATGTCGGTGCTGGGGGTGATGAAGGCTGCGGCGACAAGCACAAGCACCAGGGCCACCTTCCTCGCACCGCGCAAGAATGAGGACTTCAGCACTCCTATCCTGGCAAAGAAATAGGCCACGATGGGCATCTCGAACACCAGTCCCATCATGAACATCAAGCCGATGAAGGTGCCGATGTACGAGTTCAAAGAGATCTGGTTGACAACCTTCTCGGACACTTGATAAGTACCCAAGAAGTTGAATGTCAGTGGAAAGATAAGGAAGTATGCCAACGCCATGCCGAGAAAGAACTGGACGAAGAAAGCCAGTATCGCCACCACGGCGGGCTTGCGTTCGTTGCTGTAGAGCGCGGGCTTGACGAAGAGC